>NZ_JBVVQB010000020.1:0-107702 GCF_055811775.1 Mesorhizobium sp. WSM4844
CAAGGTGGATGTTGAATCACCGGAGAAGCTCGTCGTCACATCACAATCGATTCATCGATCACGGGACGTGCTCTAGCCTGCGGATTGCTGTTTGAAGGAAGGCCCGGGCAGGGCTTTGAGCTCGGGGCTTAGAGGTGCCCTTCCCGGGGAAGTCTGGTTAGTACAGGTCGGCGTTGCTGTCGCCGTGCTGTGCGATTTGCATTGGGGCGCCACCGATGTCGGCATCTGCGCGGCCGATGCAAATGAAGACGGAAAAGGGCACACTGCCAACGTTCAGTATAGCTTTTTTAAGCACCTTTTCAGGCAATCTCGACTGGCCCTCGTGATCTTAAACCGGCGGTAAGGTCAATCTCATATCCCGGCTTCTGCAAAGGGCAGTAATAATTGGGGTGCTGGAATATGAGAGCTATTAATTTACTGGCTGTTGGGTCAGTATTCGCCATCGCAGGGTGTCAGACTGCTACCTACACGCAGTACATGGCGGGACCGCCGCTGGAATATGCGCAAGCCAAGTGCAATATGCTCGCACCCAGCGTCCATCAAGGATACATCGCAATCGGGTCGCCGAGTTATGTTGCCGGCGCGGCGCTTGGCAATGCGTTAGATAATGCCATTGCCGAACAGCGATTCATCAAAAACTGCATGACGTTGCAGGGTTGGCGACAGGATGCCCCCGGCGCAAAGAAGTCTTCAACGTCGCTGGCATCATCGCAACCACCGCACCAACGGACAGCAAAAAGGCGGCCGACGGCGCAAGAGCTTGGCGTTCCGGGGCAAGTCGTGGCGGGACAGTAACTTGCACGGCTGCTAACACCAAACGTGTCGCGCCAGCGGCCTCTGTGGATCGCCGCCAAGCCGATTTATCAGGAGTCCGACAATGCTTAAGTTTTTTCGCCGGTCTTGTCGTTGGTTTCTTGGCCGGCCTTTGCGCCTTGCCTGTCATCATGCTGATAGGGATGAACGGTCTCGCAGACCGCGTCAACGCAGCAATTGATCAGCCGGCTCGATCAAAGCCGGCTGGCGACGCAATGGCGAGCTATCGCGATTGCGTCAAAGGCTATTTCACAGAGCGCGGCGGCAATCCCGTGGAAGCGATTACATCTTGTGAATGGGAATTGGACGCGTGGAAGGCCTCGCCAACGTTTGCTGCCGAATGGCGCAAGCTTGTCGAGACCGATCCCGACATGCGCGACATTGTAGAAGGCTATCACCTCGCCATGGCCGATTGACTCTCTGTTAGTCGCGCCGAGGGCAACGGCTATTCGACAAGGGGCGGCGACATTTAACCCTATTCAAGCGGCGTCACACCTCAGCGAAACGCGAGATTGCGAGCCAACTTTTGCTCTGGTTTCGGATCCGGCTCCTGCTCTGAAAAAACAGCTAAGTAGTTGAAATTATTATTATAAAATCTGGCGATGGCGGTCGCTCTCTCCGCCACATTTCCCTACTAACTCATCCAGATCGTGTTGCGCGAATGGCTGGAAACCAACGCCTATCTGCCGGTCCGGGCGATCGACGAGGAAAGCGAGACGGACGGCAGCGCGTAGGCGAGGCGCGACCCGTATGCAGAAGACCCGCCGCTACATTTGCGAAGCGACGGGCCTCCACCCCACCCCATATCTTACCAGGCAAGTACGGTGCCAGACTTATTGACCCATTGCGGGGCGTAAGGGGTGACAGCCTGGCTCTGTGATTGTGGCCCCGTGCGTAAACCAGTGCGTGCCGGACTCGGCCGGCTTGAGTTCATTCCGCCAATGATGGCCCTGCTCCGCAATTTCAAAATGACCCACTACCGCAGCTTCTGGACTCTCGCCCGGAATGGCGTCATTCTCTCTTCGGGGAGAGCGGGCGTGGGCAAAGGCCTCCGCAGGGCGGGTGGCGCGGCTTCGCAAAGCGCACATGATTTCGTCACGAGAGATGCCGATGTCGCCAAGGACGCCATCGGGTAAACGGCTCAACTGGTCCGTTGCCGATAACAGAGCCTTTCGCTCGGCGTGCGTGCCCGCATGGCGGGCGGTGGCTGGCCCCGGGCCACGCATATAATAAAGCTCCGGCCGGTAGCGCGGCGCGGCGAATTTGCGAAACGCCGCAGCAAGTTTTGTGACGGGAGCCAAGAATTTCATGACCGTTCCCTTTCCCTTCGCCGGCTTGAACACGAGCCGGCGGGCCTGGATGTTGCAAACAAGGATATGCCAGTCGAACCAGGCTCGGCTGTGGGAATTCCCACACCGGGGAAAACATTGGAAAAATCCGCTCCCAGTTTTGCTTTCCGGAAAGCGGGGCCTGCGGCCATCCAATTTCCTTGGATAGGGAGTAAGATGAAGTACACCTGATTGAACAAGAGGCTATTGAGCAAGAGGCTGTTGTGACAGGCTCTCCGGCCTTCATCTCAAGACTTTGCGATGCCGACCTCGCCGCGCTGACCAAACGGTGGCACGAGCGCAGCTATCGACACAACGAGCTAATCATTTCCCACGGCGACACTGGTCATGCATTGACTCGCAAAACCGCGATTTCAATTAGCATGCGCTTAATTAGTTCCAATTTTAACGAATCGTTGACCGCGCTGTCCCAGAATAGGACGGCGCGGTCAAACCCCAACCCGGGATTGCGCAGGCGGCTCCGGCAATCCAGCTCCCCCGCCTCACTGTCGGAGCCGCTTCCACACTCCTCTAGAATTACCAGCAACGGTTGAATCAACAGTTACCGCACTTGCTTTCCAGTGCGCTTTCCCAGTCGTTAAACTTTGATGGAACAGGGCTCTCGCCTTCACGGTTTGACGCTGAGACACCCATCAGCGGCGGTGTGGCTTCTAGCCGCAAGCAATTGCTTGAAGCAGTTCCCGACACCACATGGTGTTCCATAGCCAGCCAAGCGAGATGAACTCGCCCGACGCAGTCGCTGCCCTCCACGGTGGAAACCAGACTATTGGATCATGGCGATGACGTACGGCCAACCTTTAGGAACCAGAAAGACATCATGCCTGAAAATACCAGACTGCCAACAAGTGACGTCCCCCTCATCAAGCTGGGCAGTTGTCAATGCCGCTTCCCGGTTCGCGAAGATCGGTCAGTGCCCGGCGGTCACCGCTTTTGTGCTGGGCCAACTTCGCCTGACCGCGTGTACTGCGATCACCACCACAGCATCGTGACCGCCGTCGAGCCTCGTCGAGCCCGTTCGGGTTTCCACCTCGCTCAACGACGCGCCGCGTAGGTAGATACCGGCGGCTGCGCCTCGAACCGGTCTCAAGGGCTCGATGTGATGCTCTCCCACGTGTACGGCACCCACATCGTCGGGCCGAGCAGTCCAGGAGAGCCGCAGAACCATCCGCTTTCCATTGAACGCGCTGGAGCCATCGAATTGCGGTGGCTGCCGGTGACAATGGTATCAGCCACGCATCATCGAGTGCAGGATGGCCTGCATGTGCTCTTCCAGGTCAAGTTCGCCCCGTGCCTCAGTGGCTAACAGGTACTCGGCCTTGGCTCGGCGGTCGCCTCGACTGATCGCAGGATAGGAGCAGATGGCCAGCAATGCTTCCTCTTCCATCCGGTCTGCCCTCTTGCGGTCGTGGCTGCCGCTGTCCGTTCGATGAACAACCCTGTGGAGCGCGACATAGGCCGCCTCATGGGCTCCAATCAGCGCCTGCAATTCGCGCGAGGCACCTTCCCCTTCAGCAAACGTCGGTTCAACGACCGAGGCTACGGCGGTGAACGCAAGAAGTGTACGGCGGGTGATTTCGGGCATGCCTGATATCCTTGCAGTCTGATCATGCAGGAACACCATAGCACCGAAGCAACAGTTCGGAGAGGCGCTATGGAATGGGGCAGCGTTGTCTGCTGACAAAAATGTATCCGTTCCCGCAGTTGCTTGCCTCGCCTACTGCTGGCCGGTTGGGCCCGTCCTATCGCCGTTTGGATTTGGTGCCGGAGCCTCGCGCACGTCTCGTGGCGGCGGGTCCACATGTTCAGGCTCCGGCGATGCTTCCTTGTCGGGACGACGGACAGGTGTCTTCTTCGGGGCAGGCTTCGGTGGCGGGTCTTTGATCTTGTTTGGCATGTCCAGTTAACCGGATCGCCAAGCTCTGGTTCCGGTGTGCCCATCAAAAGGCCCCGCCACCGTGAGGCAGCGGGCAACGGGTTGCGGGAACAGAAGAAGACAAAAAGGTGCACGTCACGGTAGAAAACCTTCGAGTGCCGGCGGCGGCTGAAAGGAAAGCCGGGCACGGCTCAGATCAGCTGCTTCAGCCGGGAAGGCAGCAAGGTCGCTTCGAGGAAGCTTACCTAAGAAAATCCGGCAACGTTATCTTGTGTCCATTCCGGTCGAATTCCGAGGTAAAGCTGTAGGACCGCGAGAACTCGAAGCTGACCTTGTCGTACAGGCCGGGTTTGCTGGAATAATCCTGCAGCTCTTTAAACAGGATTTTCTGCTCGAAAGGCCAAGCCAAACCATCGGCCACGCTAGGCACCTCGCCGCAACCGACCTCGATGTCGACGACAGTCTTTCTCGATTGGACGTCCCCCAGAAAATGAAGCTGTCTATGACGGTCGGCGCGTTTGGTGTGCCCGTAGCTGTTCAGCTTGAAACCCTCCACAAGATACTTGACTGCTTTACCGACAATCTTCCTGTTCTTTTGATAATATATCTTGGTTTGCCTTACCCGCTGGATCAAATATTCCCTCTTGCACTGCGGTGCCGAGATTGAATTGTGGAATAGCAGGTAGTGCACTGCTCTGTTGGCTCCAGATTCCTTCCGAAATCCTTTCGCATAGTAATCATCCAGGAATTGGTCTATCTCGACGCCAGCTTGCGCTGCGGGCTCCTTTTCCTCACGGTACACCTTGTTTTTGCTGTAGGTTTTCGGATCGTCCAAGGCTCCCGACTGCCTGGTGTCGCCTTCCATCCCTCGGCGCAATGTGACCTGCTCCAGGATGATCTCCGATGCCGATAAAGGTACCGAAAAGAGCACAATGCCCAGAGACAACAGATACTTCATACTTCACGCACCTCAGCGATAGCATGAGCCACGGCAGACAGTTGAACCGGGACATTGCGGCCAATTCGCGGCCTGGTTGCCGCCCAGCCGGGCATGTCCGCAGCGGGCTCAATCGTCGCATAATCGCATAATACAGCGGTGGGCACACCCATTGCCGAGCGCCCCACACAGATCCGACGAGCCCAATCAAGGCAAGGGGCATACGGCTCCTGCTTCGGCTGATTGACGGCGAAGCGCTGGTGCGGCCAAGGATGAAGGTTTGGGCAGCCAGTCGTTGGCCAGCCGCGTGAACCAGGTCACGACGTCCTTCTGGCTGCGGCGCCGAAGCGCCCGTCACCCAAAGGACGCAGGCAAAGCGCACTACTCCTCGTCACTAAAACCCAGCAGCGACGCGTTGCGTATCTGGCTGTGGTCGCCGCGAAGATGCTTGATGCGCAGATTTACCCCGGGCCTGAGCCATTGTGTCCCCGGCCGCTTCTTCATCGCCTCCGGCGGCGGCCCGGCGTGCTCCCGAACCCGCTTGAACAGCCGCTCCTTCATGTCGCGGCCGAGGCTGATCAGGGCAGAACCGACATATTTCCCGGTGCCGGGCTGTGCCAAAAGGGCGAAGGCTGCCTCGCCGGGCTGGCGCTCGACGCCCAACAGTTCGAATTCATCGACCGTGAAGCTCTTGGTCGTCAGCCAGTCCGAGGTCAGGCCGCTGCAATATCTGCTGTCGGCGCGCTTTGAGACAATGCCCTCAAGCTCGACCTCCTCGACGAGGTGGAAGTGCGACTGCGCGTCACCAGGCAGGGCCTCGCTGAACCGAATCCGGCTGTGCGGCTTGATGATACCGCTGAGAATTTCGCGCCGCGCCTTGCAGCCGATGTCGCGCAGGTCATGGCCGTTGAGGTGCAGAATGTCGAATGCGCACAGGTACATCCCATAGGGGTTTTCGTGGAGGGCGTTCTGGAGCGCGTTGAAGTCGGGCATGCCGGCCGTGTCGGTGACGACCGCCTCGCCGTCGATGATGGCGTTTTTCACCTCAAGCTCCGCCGCGGCTTCCAAAATGCCCAGGTACTGACGCGTCCGGTCCTTGCCGGTCTCGGTATAGACGCGAATATCCTCGGGGCTGTTGATAATGACCTGGGCGCGGCAGCCGTCCAGCTTGATCTCGTGAATCCAGTCGTCACCCTCGGGCGGCATGGCCGCCAGCCTGGGTTCCATCGGGGGAATGAACTCTAGCCGGCCGGTGCCGGCATCTGCCCGCCTGCGCATGGAACCCAGTCTAGGTCATCGGCGTATATTAGCCATAGTGAATATGATAAAGTTCTAAAAGGACGTGCGATATGGCAGACGACAAAAACAAACGCGACTTTCGCGACCGCAACAAGATATCGGCGGACGATGATTATGAGGTGAACTTTTTCGCTCTGCAGAACAACATCACGCCGGAGCAGGTGCGCGAGCTGATCCGCAAGCACGGCAACGATCGGGCAACTCTGACCGCTGCCGCGAAGGCATTGCCGGCACAATGATGACCAAACTCTCAGAGGTGCCGCGAGCCTTTTGTTGGCTCAGCAATATCCTGACATCGTTTAGCGTGGAACCGCAGGCATTCCCGAGACTGAGCGCGCCGTTTCGGCGGAGAAAACCACGAAGGCAAAGATGAGCACGCTGGCAGCGACGATCATCGAGCCGGTGGCGACGATCGGCTCAAGCGCCGGATTTCCATGCAGCATCAAGTAGAGGGCCGGCAACATCACCACCAGGCCAAAATTATAGACGCCATAATGGACCATTGCGATAGTGCGGGCGGCTTTTGTCGGGTTCAGGGCGTAGTACCCACCGAATATTGCACTTGTTACCCATCCCAGGAGATTGATGTGTGCGTGAGCCGGGTAGGCGCCGTGATTGCCTGAAATTGCCATTTGCAGGCCGGCTGCAATTCCCAGAATAAGAAAGACGATCGCTGTCTTGAAAAAGAGTTCCGAGATTTTCGGCATGTCATGTCCTCCCAAGCCGTTGCAGGCGGCCCGGCAGCCTGTTGGGGGTGACCGGCTGGCCACCGGGCCTAACCGGCTTGCGCCGGCTGATGAAAACATGCGCTCACACTAATATAAATGCAACGTCGAGATACCGGGTGCGCACAGCGGAGTTTGACGATCTGGACTCCCGTCCCGAAGCGGGCGGCCGGAAAGCGATTTCGGTTCAATCGTCGCGTGGAAAACGCTAGTCAGGACGCCGCAGGTGTTCGACAAGCGCGCGCAGCTTCGGCGCGACGTTGCGACGGCTCGGATAATAAAGGTAGAAGCCGGCAAAGCGCGGGCAATAGTCGACGAGAACCGGCACCAGTTCGCCCCGAGCGATCCACGGGCGAAAGCTTTCCTCCATGCCGAAAGTGATGCCGGCGCCGGCAATGGCCAGCTTTATCATCAACGCCATGTCGTTGGTCGTGATCTCCGGCGCAACCGCGACGCTGAACTCCTTGCCGTCCTCGGCGAATTCCCAGCGATAGGGCGCGACCTTCGGGGCGCGGCGCCAGCCAATGCAGCGATGGCCCGCGAGTTCCTGCGGATGCGACGGCTCGCCAAACCGATCACGATAGGCCGGCGCGCAGGCGGCCAGCTGCCGCTCGTCACCGGCGACAGGCACCGCGATCATGTCCTGCTCGATCACCTCGCCGAGCCTGACGCCGGCATCGTATCCCTCGGCGACGATATCGAATTCCTCGTCCGTCACCGTGATGTCGACCTGAACCTCGGGATTGGCTTCGGCAAAGGCCGCCAGGAACGGCCCTGAAAGAAAGCGCTCGGCGATCGACGAGACGGCGAGCCGCAGCTGCCCGCGCGGACGCCCGCGCAGGTCCCCGGTGCTCTCCATTGCGGCGCGCATGTCGGCAATGGCGGGCGCTATCTCGGCGTAGAGGCGTTCGCCAGCCTCGGTCAGGCTGACGCTTCGCGTCGTGCGCTGGACCAGCGCGATACCGAGCGTCTCTTCCAGCCGCTTCATCGTCTGGCTCACCGCCGAGCGGGTGACGCCCATTCGGTCCGCAGCCGCGCGAAAGCTCCGCTCCTCGGCGACGAGGGCGAAGACGGCAAGCGCATTGAGATCCGGCTGCATTGGTTAGCTGTGCTTTCGACGCTGTAAACGAATGGTCGTCTTATCGCTACAGTGAAACAGATCCATCTTCGTGGCAACCGCTGCATGGCGGTTCAAGGATCAACCAGACGGAGACCGAACATGTCCCTCAACAAAGTCGTGCTCATCACCGGGGCTTCGAGCGGCATTGGCGCCGCCATCGGCCGGGAGCTCGGTGCCGCAGGAGCAAAGGTCATGCTGGGTGCGCGCCGCACCGGTCGGCTGGACGCGCTCGCAGAAGAGATCAGGGCAAAGGGCGGGGCGGCAATGACACGCCGCCTGGACGTGACCGACCGCGACGATGTCGCCGCCTTTGCCGATGCGGCGCGCCAGGCCTGGGGACGCGTCGATGTGATCGTCAACAATGCCGGCGTCATGCCGTTGTCGCTGATGATCTCGATGAAGGTCGATGAATGGGACCGAATGGTCGACGTCAACATCAAGGGCGTGCTCTACGGCATCGCTGCGGTGCTGCCGCAGATGACGGCCCGAGGCTCCGGCCATGTCGTCAACATCGCCTCCATCGGCGCGCTTTCGGTATCGCCGACAGCCGCTGTCTATTGCGCAAGCAAATACGCGGTCCGCGCCATCTCCGATGGCTTGCGGCAGGAGCACGACGACATCCGCGTCACCTGCATTCATCCCGGCGTGGTCGAGAGCGAGCTCGCCGACACGATCACCGATCCGATCGCAGTGGAAGCGATGAAGACCTATCGCGCCATTGCGCTGCAGCCCGACGCGATCGGCCGTGCCGTGCGCTTTGCCATCGAACAGCCGGACGATGTCGACGTGAACGAGATCGTCATCCGGCCGACAGCCAGCAAGTAGTCCTATGAAACAGATTTCCATACTTGCCGCTGCCGTGCTTGTTGCCGGCGCGGCCGGCTTATCCGCACAGAAAGGTTTTGCCCAAATGAATATCGCGCAGAATTCCGTTACCCCAGCTTCGGCAAGCCACTCCTATGTCGGGATGTGGGTCACGGCGGATGGCCATATCCGCCACAACTTGCTTCCAAATGGTCGCTATGACGAAGCGCGCGGGAACCGTGACAGCGCATACCAGGGGCGCTATGAGATCCGGGGAAATCACATCGAGTACTGGGACGACACCGGCTTTACCGCTGACGGAACGTTCATCGACGGCGTGCTGCACCACGCCGGCATGATCTTGTATCGGGAGAAGTAGATGACGTCAGTCGAATCTCGATGACGACATCAGTCGCATCTCGATAAAAAGGTTTCGCATGGCGCCGCTGCACCATATGTCTCTGGTGCGCAGCCAAAAACAGGGGCTCACCTTGCCGACCGAACCACGTTCTCCACGGCTTGCAGTGCTGATCGACGCGGACAATACCTCGGCCAAGATTGCCGACGGTTTGTTCGAGGAAATCGCGAAGATCGGCGAGGCAAGCGTCCGTCGCATCTACGGCGATTTCTCCAGCACCCGCTCAAAGGCATGGGCCGACGTGCTGTCGAAGCATGCGATCATCCCGCAGCAGCAATTCGCCTACACCACCGGCAAGAACGCATCCGACATCACGCTCGTCATCGACGCCATGGACCTTCTCCACAGCGGGCGGTTCGAAGGCTTCTGCCTGGTGTCGTCGGACAGCGATTTCACCCGCCTAGCCGCTCGCATCAGGGAGCACGGGATCGACGTTTATGGGTTTGGCGAGCAGAAGACGCCGGAGAGTTTCCGGCAGGCTTGCCGCCGGTTCGTATACACCGAGAACCTGCTGCCGACTGCGCCAGCCAACGCGAACGATGCGGCGCCAACGAAGTCCTTGCAGCCGCCCAGCGCCGCGACGCCGATCATCACCAGGGTCATTTCACAGATGGGAACCGAGGACGGCTGGGTGCCGCTCGGCATTGTCGGCAATCAGCTCGCCAATCTGGCATCCGACTTCGATCCCAGGACCTTCGGCTTTCGAAAGCTGAGCGATCTCGTGCGCAAGACCAATGCCTTTGAGATCGATCATCCCGAGGGTGGAGCGATGCGCATAAGGGTCAAGCCAGCTGCGAAAGGCAGAGAGAAATCGAAGTCGGCAGCATCGCGCTGAGCCCTGCAAAAAGCTAGCTGTCCCAGTCCGATTGGTGTCCGATTGGCCTCTGGTCGGACCACAATTTCGCTGGCGAAAACCACCATTCGGCGTATTATTCTCGTGGCAGAGAGTTCATGGCGGAGGAGGCCAATGGACATCGTTTCGAGAGCGCCTGTCGTTGATTTGCCGGCCCATGAACTCGTTTCATCTGCGCTTTCAAAATTCCGCGCCGGCGACACCATATCGACCAGAGCCGCAATAGATACCATCCGCCGGGCAGGCCCAGCTTGTACGGACAGCGACGACCAACTGGTCGAGCTTATCGTCATGACCGCAATTGGCAGGACCATGGGGATCGTGTTCGACCATCGGTGCCGCTGATGCACATCGCCCGGCCCGCAATTGGCTTGCGCACTGTCTAAAATGAGACTGGCGACATAAGCCACTCCGTAACCATGAATTGTGATCGGGATGGATCGCGCCATTCGCTGTCGGAACGAATAACTCCGCTGCGCCGTTGCTGTCCTTGGAGTCGAGGAGTGGCGGCAATGCGTGATGAACAATTCGACGTTCCGGTGACGATCGAGAGCGAACGCACCGGACGCCGGCTTTCTGTGACGAGGACGGTCCAGGCGGCCTCGCTTCTGGTCGACAAATGGCCAAACGAAAAGCGCGGGCCGAAATATCGCGCGGCCTTGAAAGCCATGATGGATGCGATGGAGCAGCGGCGGGCGGTTGGGACTGCGCGGCGGGCAGTCACGGCGGCAGCCAAGGAAGCCCATGTGTTTGTGCGCGAAGGCCGGCATTAAGGCGCGCCACGTCTGAAGAGCTCGATGCCACGTGCTTTTGGTTCTTGATTTTAGGGATGTCGTTGCCCAAGACGGCTGCGTAGCTTTGGGCGACATGCATTGCTCCTGTTTATGCATGTCGTTGTCCCAAAACCGCTGCGCACTTTTGGGCGACATGCATTGCTGCTGTTTATGCATGTCGTTGTCCCAAAACCGCTGCGCACTTTTGGGCGACATGCATTAAGGAACCTCACGAAATCTCCGCCGTTATGCTCCAGGTCCAAGAGACTGTTTCGAAAGTCGCTCCGGCGAGTCATATGGTGGTGGTTTCGAGAACCGGAGCGCAGCGGACGTTCGGGTCCGTGAGCACCGGAAGCGCAGAAAACGCCATCAGATGGCCGCCGGAGTAGACTTTCCAAACAGCCTCTAAGTGAGGAGAGAACTGCCATGCCAGACGACAAGACCAAGACCGACAACCGCGATCGCTCACAAGTAGCCGGCGACGAAGACTATGAGGTGAGGCATCTCGCCGAGGAAGCCGGCATCACTCCCGACCAGGCTCGCACGCTGATCAAGCGCCACGGCACCGACCGCAAGGTGCTGAACGAAATCGCCAAGAGCATAAAGGCATTGTGATGGCTGACAAACGGACCGCAATGGCCGATCGGAAGAAACGCGAACCGGACGACAAGGAGGCCCTGCGCCTGGCCGAGACAACTGACGTTTCGCCCAACCAGGCGAAGGATCTGATGCGCAAGCACGGCAAGGACAGCGCCAAGGTCGAGAAGGAAGCCAAGAACTTCAAGGCCGAAGGTTGAGCAGCCGATTTGGCGGAGCGAGTCCGCCCTCGTTCCCGCATCAGCTTCGCACCCGCCAGCCATTCGCACGCTGGACGACAGCCCATCCCATTCTTCGATGAACTCGGCTGGAAGCGGGCGTATGCGGACGACTATGCCGTGATCTATACGCGAAATCGCTGATTTTCGGCGGCTTCGCCCCGCCGCACGGCTTGTCTTTGAGCGCCGCGCTGAGAGCCGCGACGGCAAATCCTTTATAGGATTCTTATTTCTTTCCTCTTCGCCACGTCTCGAACCTTTATGGGGTTTGGATCCATATTCCGTCGGGAAGGACACATCTCGGTCGCCATTATCATCGCGACAGAGTGTCTTCATATGACTTCAACGCTGCCCGGCTGCAGGCAAGCCAGTGCAAAAACGAAAATAAGGAACAGCTCCGATGGACATCATCGTTCTCGGGATAGGGTTTTTGTTTTTCGCCCTGTTCTTCGCCTTCGTCAAAGCCTGCGACAGTCTTTAGGCGGAAGGACCGCAACATGCTTGTCGACTATATCCTCGGTGGCGCTGTGACCCTGTTCCTTCTCGTCTACCTGACATACGCCCTCATTCGCCCAGAACGTTTCTAACGGCAACTGGCGCAGGCACGGAAGGCTATTTCGATGACTTTCAACGGGTGGATGCAGATCCTCGTCTATTGCGGGATCGTCGTTTTGCTGGTGAAGCCGCTCGGCGGCTACATGTATCGCGTTTTCAGCGGCGACCGCACATTCCTCTCGCCGATTTTGGGTCCTGTCGAGCACAGCCTTTATCGCATCTCGGGGACCAGCGAGCGTGAGGAACAGCACTGGACCACCTATGCGGCGGCCGTGCTGTTCTTCAACCTCGCCGGCTTCCTGGTGCTCTACGCCCTGCAACGGCTGCAAGGCAGCCTGCCTTACAATCCGGCCGGCATGAGCTCCGTCGAACCCGGGCTCGCCTTCAACACCGCCGCCAGCTTCATGACCAACACCAACTGGCAGAACTACGGCGGTGAAAGCACGATGTCCTATCTCGTGCAGATGGCCGGCCTCACCGTGCAGAACTTCCTGTCCGCAGCGACCGGCATCGCCATCGCAATCGCGCTGATCCGCGGCTTCACCAAGGCCTCCGGCAAATCGATCGGCAATTTCTGGGTCGATATGACCCGGTGCACCCTTTACCTGCTGTTGCCGCTCTGCATCGTGCTGACGCTGGTCTATGTCTATCTCGGCATTCCGCAGACGCTCAGCGCTTATCTCGACGCCACAACCCTGGAGGGCGCGCGGCAGACGATCGCGGTCGGGCCGGTTGCCTCGCAGATCGCCATCAAGATGCTCGGCACCAATGGTGGCGGCTTCTTCAACGCCAATGCCGCGCATCCCTTCGAAAACCCGGACGCGATCTCGAATCTGATCCAGATGGTTTCGATCTTCGCCATCGGTGCGGCGCTAACCAACGTCTTCGGCCGCATGAACGGCGACCAGCGCCAGGGTTGGGCGATCTTGACTGCAATGGGCGTCCTGTTCATCGCCGGCGTTGCCGTCTGCTACTGGGCGGAAGCATCAGGCAATCCGCTGGTGCATGCGCTGGGCATCGACGGCGGCAACATGGAAGGCAAGGAAACGCGATTCGGCATCGCTTTGTCGGCGCTGTTTGCGGTGATCACCACCGCCGCGTCCTGCGGCGCCGTCAACGCCATGCATGACAGTTTCACAGCGCTTGGCGGCATGATCCCGATCATCAACATGCAGCTCGGCGAGGTCATTATCGGCGGTGTCGGCGCCGGTCTCTACGGCATCCTGATGTATATCGTGATCGCCGTCTTCGTCGCCGGACTGATGGTCGGACGCACGCCCGAATACCTCGGCAAGAAGATCGAGGCCAAGGAGGTCAAGATGGCGATGGTCGCCATTCTCTGCCTGCCGCTGGCGATGCTGATCTTCACCGCCATCGCGGTGGTGCTGCCGACCAGCGTCGCTTCGATGGCCAATGCCGGCCCGCACGGCTTCTCCGAAGTTCTCTATGCCTACACCTCGGCTGCCGCCAACAACGGCTCGGCCTTTGGCGGCCTGACCGGCAACAGGCCCTGGTACAACGTCACGCTTGCCATCGGCATGCTGATGGGCCGCTTCCTGGTCATCATCCCGGCTCTGGCGATCGCCGGCTCGCTGGTCGCCAAGAAGACGGTGCCCGCCTCCGCCGGCACCTTTCCGACCGACGGGCCGCTGTTCGTCGGGCTGCTGGTCGGCGTCATTCTAATCGTCGGCGGCCTCACCTTCTTCCCGGCGCTGGCAGTCGGACCGATCGTGGAGCACCTGGCCGGCATCCACGGGCAGACTTTCTGAACCGTCCCACCTTGGATCAATGTCATGTCCTGGCTCAAATCCATACGTCGCAAGATTCGGCATCGAGACGATCGGAAAGGGGCAACCCCGCCTCCTTTCCCGACCCCGCCGCCTTTTCCGACCTTGTCCACGTTCTTCGGCATTGCGGCAGTCATGATCGTGGTCTGGCTGCTGGCCTCCGGGCTGCCGCATCTGCTTTCGGCAGATGATCGACCGGTCAACAACTTCGATACTGGAGCCACCAAATGAGCCAGTCCAAATCCGCTGTCATCATGGATGCCCGTATCCTGCTGCCCGCCGTCGACGGCGCCTTCAGGAAACTCAACCCGCGCACCTTGATGCGCAATCCGGTGATGTTCGTCGTCGCCGTCGTCTCGGCGCTCACCTCAGTCCTGTTCGTCAAGGATCTCGTCACCGGCGGCGGCGATCTCGGCTTCTCGCTGCAGATCATCATCTGGCTGTGGTTCACCGTGCTTTTCGCCAACTTCGCCGAAGCGGTCGCCGAAGGCCGAGGCAAGGCCCAAGCCGATTCGCTGCGCAAGGCTCGCACCGAGACCCAGGCCAAGCTGTTGAGCGGCGACGACCGCACCAGGTTCAAGCTGGTGCCAGGCACCAGCCTGAAGGTCGGCGACGTGGTGCTCGTCGAGGCCGGCGACATCATTCCGTCGGACGGCGAGGTGATCGAAGGCGTCGCTTCGGTCAACGAGGCGGCGATCACCGGCGAATCGGCTCCGGTGATCCGAGAATCCGGCGGCGACCGTTCGGCGGTGACCGGCGGCACGCAGGTTCTGTCCGACTGGATCCGCGTGCGCATCACCGCGGCCTCCGGCCACACCTTCCTCGACCGCATGATCTCGCTGGTCGAAGGCGCTGCGCGCCAGAAGACGCCCAACGAGATCGCGCTCAACATCCTGCTCGTCGGCATGACGCTGATCTTCGTGCTGGCGACGGCAACGATCCCGAGTTTCGCCGCCTATTCGGGCGGCACCATTTCGGTGACCGTCCTCGTCGCCCTGTTCGTCACCTTGATCCCGACGACGATCGGCGCGCTGCTTTCGGCCATCGGCATCGCCGGCATGGATCGCCTGGTGCGGTTCAACGTGCTGGCGATGTCGGGCCGCGCGGTCGAGGCGGCGGGTGACGTCGACACGCTGCTGCTCGACAAGACCGGCACGATCACGCTCGGCAATCGCCAGGCGACGGCATTCCGCCCGGTCAAGGGCGTCACCGAGCAGGAGTTGGCCGACGCGGCGCAGTTGGCCTCGCTTGCCGACGAAACGCCGGAAGGCCGCTCGATCGTCGTGCTGGCGAAGGAGAAATACGCCATCCGTGCCCGCGACATGGCAGCACTGCATGCCGCTTTCGTGCCCTTCACCGCACAAACCCGCATGAGCGGCGTCGACATCGATGGCTCTTCGGTTCGCAAGGGCGCGGTCGATTCGGTGCTCGCGTTCGTCAATCAGTCGACGGTCGCTACGCATGGCACGCGCCCCGGCAGCGACACCGTCCGCGACCTCCAGGCGATCGCCGACGACGTCGCCAAATCCGGCGGCACGCCGCTTGCGGTCGAGCGCGACGGACGCCTGCTCGGCGTCGTCCATCTCAAGGACATCGTCAAGGGCGGCATCAGGGAGCGCTTCGCCGAACTGCGCAAGATGGGGATCCGCACGGTGATGATCACCGGGGACAACCCGATGACGGCGGCGGCGATCGCGGCGGAGGCCGGCGTCGACGATTTCCTGGCCCAGGCGACGCCCGAGGACAAGCTGAAGCTCATCCGCGACGAACAGGCCAAGGGCAAGCTCGTCGCCATGTGCGGCGACGGCACCAATGATGCGCCTGCCCTTGCGCAGGCCGATGTCGGCGTCGCGATGAACACCGGAACGGTCGCCGCGCGCGAAGCCGGCAATATGGTCGACCTCGACAGCGATCCGACCAAGCTGATCGAGATCGTGGAAATCGGCAAGGCGCTGCTGATGACGCGCGGCTCGCTGACGACCTTCTCCATCGCCAACGACGTGGCCAAGTATTTTGCCATCATCCCGGCCATATTCGCCGTCTTCTACATTGCGCCGGGGCAGACATCAGGCCCGCTGCAGGCGCTCAACATCATGCATCTGGCAACGCCGCAGAGCGCCATTCTCTCGGCTATCATCTTCAACGCACTGATCATCGTCGCGCTGATCCCGCTGTCGCTGAGAGGCGTCAGATATCGCGCGATCGGGGCGGGCGCGCTGCTCAGCCGCAACCTTCTTGTCTACGGCCTCGGCGGCATCATCGTCCCCTTCGTCGGCATCAAGGCGATCGACTTGGCCATCACCGCGCTGGGCCTCGCATAAAAAAGTTGGGCCTCGCATAAGGAATCAAGTCCATGTTCAAGCAAATCAGACCCGCGATCACCATGATCGTTTTCTTCACCATCCTGACCGGCCTGATCTATCCGATCGGCATGACCGGCATCGCCCAGGCCTTGTTCCCGCGCCAGGCCAATGGCAGCCTGATCGAGAGGGACGGCAAGCTCGTCGGCTCCGAGCTGATCGGCCAGGCTTTTGCCAGCGAGCGCTATTTTCATGGCCGGCCGTCGGCTGCCGGCGACGGCTACGACGCCGCCGCTTCGAGCGGCTCGAATCTCGGGCCGACCAACGCCAAGCTGATCGACCGCGTCAAGAGCGATGCCGACAGGCTGAAAGGGGAAAATCCGAACCAGCCGGTGCCGATCGATCTGGTCACGACTTCAGGCAGCGGCCTCGATCCGCATATCAGCCCCGAGGCCGCCTATTTCCAGGTCGCCAGGGTGGCCAGGGCCAGGGGCGTCGATGAAGCCAGGGTCAAATCCCTTGTCGACAGCCACGTCGAGGACCGCGAACTCGGTTTGATGGGAGAGCCTGTGGTCAATGTGCTGGCGCTCAACCTGGCGCTGGACGAGGCCACCAGGCAATGAATGGTTGGAAGCAATGAGTGGTGGGCTGGGGATCGACACCATCCCCGGCGCCATTCATGATCGATTGTGATGCCGGACGACAGAAGCAACGAAACCAGACCCTCACCCGACGCCCTGCTTGACCGTGCGGAGCGGGAGGGGCGCGGTCGTCTGCGGATTTTTCTGGGTGCAGCACCCGGTGTCGGCAAGACCTATGAAATGCTGATGTCGGGCCGTGCAAGATTGGCCGACGGGGTGGACGTGGTGATCGGCGTCGTCGAGACGCACGGCCGCAAGGAAACCCAGGTGCTGGTCGACGGCTATGAGGTGATTCCGCGTCGTCGGGTCGACTACAAGGGGCGCGCCCTCGAGGAAATGGACCTCGATGCCATCCTTGCCCGGCGGCCGGCGCTGGTCCTCGTCGACGAGCTTGCCCATACCAACGCGCCGGGCAGCCGCCATCCCAAGCGCTATCTCGACGTTCAGGAAATCCTGACGCACGGCATCGACGTCTACACCACGCTCAACATCCAGCATGTCGAAAGCCTGAACGATGTCGTGGCGCAGATCACGCGCGTCAGGGTGCGCGAGACGGTTCCAGACTCCATCATCGATCAGGCCGACGACATCGAGATCATCGATCTCACGCCCGACGACCTGATCAAGCGACTCGAGGAAGGCAAGGTCTACATCCCCAGCACCGCCCGGCGCGCGATCGAGAATTATTTCTCGCCGGGCAATCTGACGGCGCTCAGGGAACTTGCGCTGCGCCGTACCGCCCAGCGCGTCGACGAGCAGTTGCTGACCCACATGCAGGCCCACGCCATACCCGGACCCTGGGCGGCGGGGGAAAGGGTTCTCGTCTGCGTCGACGCGCGTCCGGGCGGGGCGGCCCGCGTCCGCTATGCGCGGAGATTGGCCGACCGGCTCCGCGCCCCCTGGACGGCGCTTCACGTCGATACCCCTCGTTCAGCCGCCACGTCCGAGGAGGCCAAGGATCGGCTGGCGACGCTGCTGCGCCTTGCCGAGCAACTCGGCGCCGAGGTAACGACCATTCCAGGTCAGAACGTCGCGCAGGACATCGTTCGCCATGCGACCGCGAACAACTTCACCCATATCGTGATCGGCAGGCCGACCCGATCGCGCTGGCGGGAATTGATCGAAGGCTCGCTCACTTATGATCTCATCCGCCATGCCGGCGACATCAGCGTCCATGTCATTTCGGGAAACGAACGCAACGCCGAGGCGACGTCGAGGACCGTCAAGACGGCGGACGAGCAGTGGCAATTCGAGATCTGGCCCTATCTCAAGGCCACGGCCTACGTTGTAGGCTCGCTCGCCTTCGCCGTCCTTCTCCACCAGTTTCTCGACGTCCGCAATCTGGCGATCATCTTTCTCATCGGGGTTCTGACATCGGCGGTGACCGGGGGTCTCTGGCCGGCTTTGTATGCCTGCGTCATCAGCGCCATTGCCTTCAACTATTTCTTCCTGGAACCACGTTACACGCTGACGATTCAGGATCCGGAGAGCATCGTGGCGCTGGCTGCCTTCCTGGTTGTTGCGGTCATTGCCAGCAATCTGACAGTGCGCGTGCAGCGACAGGCGGTCGCTGCCCGCTCGCGGGCACGCGCCACGGAAGATATCTATCTCTTCTCGAAGAAGCTCGCCGGCGCCGGCACGCTTGACGACGTGCTCTGGGCGACTGCCTTCCAGATAGCTTCGATGCTGAAGTTGCGCGTGGTGCTGCTGCTGCCGGAAAACGGCACGATCACCGTCAAGGCCGGATACCCACCCGACGACACGCTGGCCGAGGCCGACATCGCGGCCGCCCGTTGGGCCTGGGAGCACGATCGTCCCGCGGGCCGCGGCGCCGACACGCTTCCCGGAGCAAGACGCCTGTATCTGCCGTTGCGGACCGGGCGCACCGCTGTCGGCGTCGTCGGCCTCGACAACGACAAGCAAGGTCCGCTGTTGACGCCCGAGCAGCAGCGCCTGCTCGACGCGCTCGCCGACCAGGCGGCAGTCGCCATCGAACGCATCCAGCTTGTTGCCGACGTCGACCGGGCCAAGCTCGAGGCCGAGGCGGACCGCCTGCGGTCGGCGCTGCTGACCTCGATTTCCCATGACCTGAAGACGCCGCTTGCCGCCATCATGGGCGCCGCCGGCACATTGCGGGAATTTGCACCGGCGCTTCCCGAAACGGACCGGGCGGACCTGCTGTCGACCGTGCTCGACGAATCGGAACGGCTGAACCGCTTCATCGCCAATCTGCTTGACATGACCAAGATCGAATCCGGTGCGATGGAGCCGAACTACGCGTTCCACTATGTCGGCGACATTGTTGGCACCGCCTTGCATCGAGCCAGAAAAATCATTGGCGAACACAAGACCGAAGTCGACATTCCCACGGATCTGCCGATGCTGAGGGTCGACCCTGTCCTGTTCGAGCAAGCGCTGTTCAATCTCCTCGACAATGCCGCTAAATTTGCGCCGCCTGGTTCGACGATCCGCCTGCAGGGCTGGGCCGACAATGGTTCCGTCATCCTGCAGATCATGGACGAGGGGCCAGGCATTCCGCCGGCGGATCTGGAGCGCATTTTCGACACGTTCCACCGGGTGCGCAAGGGCGATCAGGTCCGTGCCGGCACCGGGCTTGGGCTCTCGATCTGCCGTGGCTTCATCGAGGCGATGGGCGGGACGATTTCGGCGGCCAACAGGACCGACCGCCCGGGTGCGGTTTTTACCATCAGAATGCCGGTAGCGGCAGACCAACATGTAGACCCCGACATGGATGACCTGCCATGACGAATCTGGACGTCAGCATATTGGTCGTCGATGACGAACCGCCGATCCGCAAGCTGCTCCGCGTTGGCCTTGGCAGCCAGGGCTATGCGATCAGCGAGGCGCCGAACGCCAGGACGGCGATCGAACTCGTGGAGACGGAAAAGCCCGACCTGATCCTGCTCGATCTCGGCCTGCCCGGCATGGGCGGCCACGAATTGCTGCGCAAATGGCGGGACGACGGCCTGGATGTTCCGGTCGTCATCCTTTCCAGCCGCACCGACGAGGCCGGCATCGTCTCGGCACTTGATCTCGGCGCCGACGACTATATCACCAAGCCGTTCGGCATGAACGAGCTTGTCGCGCGCATCCGGGTGGCGCTCCGCCACAAGTTCCAGCAGCAAGGTGAGAAGCCGGTCTTTAACACCGGCGATCTCACGGTCGATCTGGTGAAGCGCATCGTCATGATCGAGGACAGGGAGATAAAGCTCTCGCCGAAGGAGTACGACATCCTGCGCATCCTCGTGCAGCACGCCGGCAAGGTTCTCACCCACCAGTTTCTTTTGAAGCAGGTCTGGGGCGATTCGACCGACGTGCAGTATCTCAGGGTCTATGTGCGGCAGCTCAGGCAAAAGATCGAGAAAACGCCCGACCAGCCGCGCTACATCACCACCGAAACCGGCGTCGGATATCGCCTGCGCGAAGTCGACTGAAGCGAGGGCCGCGGGCGAGCCCGTCTAACCCCGCTGCGGGGCTGGCGTCCTACCATCAGCCGCCTGTTGCGGCTGATCCAGCGCTCCACAACCAAGCGTCCCGCTTGCACGGCGAAGCCGACTTGATCAGCTTTTCCTTTAACGATCTTGACAGCGATCGAGATGGCTTCGGCCACACGGGTCCCTGATGTCTAGGATCGGCGATTAACCATCGGTTGATGGGAGAGGTCGACGCGAGGCGTTCGGAACCGGACCGGGCGCCGTCCCGATCTGGATGCCGGCGGCATGCGGGGTAAAGGACGAGAGCCCGACCTCTTGCCGGCGGCATAGCCGCGGCCGCCACTCTCGCAACTCGTCACGGCCTGGCGCGCACGTCGCGCATCGCGAGAACGCGCATAATTGAATGTCACACTTGCTGGTTGCATTACAATATGAAATTTTGTGTTATCGCATCCCCACAAATTCTCTTTAACAAAATCATGGTTAACAGCTGCTTGCCGCAGGTTAGCCACAGTCGGCTTTTACCAAGCGTGATTGGGGAAATTCTACAACTTGGCGGGACCGTCCAAAAACGAAACAGTGGAGCGACGACCTAATGCCGCAACATAGCGCACAAGAACAATATCTACTTGAACTTATCAACGCGGAGAGGGCTAAGGCCGGCGTGCAGCCGCTGGCCTTTGACAATGATCTCAGCGAGTCGGCTGAGGGGCACAGCAGATGGATGCTTGCAACCGACACCTTTTCTCACACGGGGTCGGGAGGCTCCTCGCCCACCCAGCGCATGAAGGCGGCTGGCTACACCCTCGCCGGCTCCTGGGCGACAGGGGAGAACATCGCGTGGGCTACGACCAGGTCACCGACAGGCTATAATGACGAGATTCTACTCCTGCACAACAACCTGATGAACTCCCCGGGTCATCGTGCCAACATCCTCAACGGCAACTTCCGCGAGGTAGGGCTTGGATTCGAGGTTGGCGATTACCGGGGGCGCTCCAGCGGTTTCGTGACGGAGAATTTCGGCAAGACCGGATCAGACCTGTTCCTGACCGGTGTGGCGATCGACGACAAGGACGGGGACAGGTTCTACGATCCCGGTGAAGGTCTATCCGGTCTCACCATCACGGCAAAGAGTTCGACGGGCACGACGTTTACGGCGAAGACCACGGGCGCCGGCGGCTACGACCTCGCCCTCAAGCCGGGCACCTACACAGTAACCTTCTCGGGGGCGGGCATCGAAGCTTCGACGCGCACCGTCTCTGTCGGGAGCAAGAACGTCAAACTCGATCTCGTCGATCCGAAGCAGGGATCCGTCGCTGCCGTTCAGGATGAACCTGCGGCTTCCGATCCGGCGCCGCAGCAGGCCCCGACGCCAACCGCGCCAGCTGAACCGGCCCCGACAACGCCGCCGGCTTCTGGGCAGCCGGTTTCTGGCCAGCCGGACTCTGGCCAGCCGGTTTCTGGCTCCCAGTGGCTTGCAAACTTCTTCGGCAAACAGGGCGCAAACTTCCGGTCTGAGCAGACCCTGGCCGAACATGAGGAAGCCGAAGCAACGCCTGGCACGGCTAAGGAGAGTGGCGCACAGGTGGCGCTTGAGGGCGATAACATCGTGTTTCCACAACTCGGGAACGCTCGGGGCCAACTCGACGACGCTATCGAGCAGGTCCGGGACGCTGTATCGACCGCGCTAGCAAATGCGGGCAATCCGAGACCGGCTTTTGATTGGGCAGAGTATGCACATACGCAAGCGGGCGATGCCGACGCGCTGGCTGCGAAACTCATCGAGCAACTGTCTGCGCATAACAACAGCGTGATCGCCGATCAGGCCGCGTAGCCAATGCCGGACGATGCGGGCCTGCAGTTATGGGCCCGCATCGCCTGCTGACGCATGCGGTTGATCGAGGGGACATCAATGTCACAATCTGGTTCAGAGAAGCTCCGCCCGCCGAGGGCGAAGTCCGAATTGGCTGCCTGCCTGGCGCATTTCCGGCGCGCCTTTTTGGCGGTGGCGGGTTTCAGCGGCCTTATCAACGTGCTGATGTTGTCCGGCTCGGTGTTTATGCTGCAGGTCTACGACAGGGTCCTGCCCAGCCGTAGCGTGCCGACGCTGGTGGCTCTGGTCCTGCTGATTTCGATTCTATATGTTTTTCAAAGTGCACTCGACGCGATCCGCGGCCGGGTGCTGGCGCGTATCGGCAGCGGACTCGACGAGCGCCTGAGTGAGCGGACCTACCGCGTGATGTCGCAATTGCCCTTGGCCAGAGGCCGTTCGGGCGAGGGCATGCAGCCGGTGCGCGATCTCGATCAAATCGGCGGTTTCCTGGCCAGCGGTGGTCCCGCCACTCTTTTCGACCTGCCGTGGATGCCGCTTTATCTCGCGCTCTGTTTTGCCTTCCATCCTTGGCTCGGCCTGGCTGCGCTGATTGGGGCGATCCTGCTTTTGGCATTGACCGTGCTCACGGAGAAAACGGTCCGCCGTCCAGCAACCGAAATGTCTGGATATGCCGGAGCGCGCAGCAATATCGCACTGGCAAGCATCCGCAATGCCGAGGTGCTCGAAGCGATGGGCATGAGATCCACTATGGCCTCGCGCTGGGCGGAAGCAAACGGCAAATACAGGCAGGCGCAGATGCGCGCCAGCGATGTCACGGGTTCATTCGGCGCGCTTTCCCGCGGCTTTAGGATGCTGCTGCAATCAGTCGTTCTCGCGATCGGAGCGTATTTGGTGATCGGCCAGGAAGCCACGCCTGGCATCATCATCGCAAGCTCTATTCTCACCGCGCGAGCGCTGGCGCCGGTCGAACTCGCAATTGCGCACTGGAAGAACTTTCTTGCCGCCAGACAAGGCTGGCACCGGCTGAACGAACTTTTCACGCAGTTCCCTGCCACAGAGGATCGCTTGCAGCTGCCGCCGCCGCGGACACAACTCTCGGTTGAAGAGGTCAGCGTCGTTCCGCCAGGCGAACGCCGTTTTGTCGTACAGGATGTTGCGTTTTCGCTGAGTGCCGGCTCCGCGCTCGGTGTCATCGGTCCGAGTGCATCGGGTAAATCGTCGCTGGCGCGGGCGCTCGTCGGCGTCTGGCCGGCAGCGCGCGGCAAAATCCGCCTAGACGGCGCCGCCATCGAACAGTGGCCGGCAGAGGCACTGGGGCGACATATCGGCTACCTGCCGCAAGATGTCGAACTTTTCGCAGGCACCATTGCTCAAAACATTGCCCGCTTTGATCCTTCTCCGGATCCGGCAACCATTATCGCGGCGGCCAAGACCGCGGGCATGCACGAAATGATCCTGCGCTTGCCTCGCGGATATCAGACCGAGATCGGCGAGGGCGGCGCATCGCTTTCAGCAGGACAGCGGCAGCGCATCGGACTGGCCCGCGCGCTTTATGGTGATCCTTTCCTCGTTGTTTTGGATGAACCGAACTCGAATCTGGACGCTGGAGGCGAGCAGGCTTTGACCCAGGCGATCCTTGCAGTCAAACAGCGGCACGGCGTGGTTGTCGTAATCGCCCATCGTCCAAGCGCCCTGGCGGCAGTGGACCTTTTACTTGTTCTCGACTCCGGCCGTCAGCACGCATTTGGGGCGAGGGATCTGGTCGTCCGGGGCACGACGCGGAGTGCTTCCGTGGGAACGCTTCAAGCAGTTGCCCCGGAGGAAAAGGCATCAGGATGACGTTATTTCATGATCGATCGTTCTTTGGCGCGCGTAACGGCGTGAGGGGGATGATTCCGCATATTCGTGCCGGAGCGAGCCATCTGGCCGGCGTCAAGGGCAAAATCGGCGGGCTGCTGTTCGTTCGGGCTAACCTCCCTACCGATGTGCGATCGCAGCCGACGCAGAACGACTTATCCCTTCGCCGGTATATGCTTCTTGGCGCCGCAACCGTGGCGCTGCTTGTCGGCGGCCTTGGTGCATGGGCCGCAACGACGGAATTGTCAGGCGCCGTCATCGCTACCGGCCATATCGCAGTGGAATCCAACGTCAAGGCGGTTCAGCATCCAAGCGGCGGCGTTGTGGGTGAGATCAACGTGCGCAACGGCGATGAAGTCAGAGCAGGCGATATTTTGCTCCGTCTCGACGACACGCTTACACGCGCCAATCTCGCCGTCATAACCAATACCCTGGACGAACTCTCGGCGCGGGAGGCACGCCTCACAGCGGAGCGTGAGGGTGCCGAGGCGATCGCCTTTTCCGAGGATCTCACCAGCCGCTCCTCTGTTGGACATGTGGCGCGTGTGATGGGCGGGGAGCAGAAACTTTTCGCTTTGCGCCGGGGAGCTTACCGTGCCCAAATCGAGCAACGCAGGCAACGGGTGAGCCAGCTCAAGGAGGAGATAGCGGGCCTCGAGGCACAAAGGGCGGCCAAGGAGCACGAGATTGCGTTGGTCCGCGACGAGATCAAGGGCGTCAGGGGCCTTTGGGAAAAGAAACTCGTCCAGCGGTCGCGACTCCTGGACCTGGAGCGGGGCGAGGCTCAGATCGAGGGAGGGCGCGGCCAACTCGTCGCTGCGATAGCCGAAGCGAACGGCAGAATCAGCGAAACAGAAATGGCCATCATCCAGATCCAGCAGGATTGGCGCAGCGAGGTCGCGAAAGAATTACGCGAAACGGAGGCGCGAACCACAGAATTGGCAGAGCGAAAGATCGCCGCGGAGGAATTGCTTAGACAGACCGATATTCGTTCACCCCAGAACGGACGGGTGCATCAGCTTGCGATCCATACGGTCGGCGGTGTCGTCACGACCGGCGAGCCAATTATGATGATTGTCCCGACCGCTGACGAATTGACTGTGGACGCACGCATCGCGCCTCAAGACATCGATCAGGTCCAGCCCGGCCAGCTTGTCCATCTGCGGCTGTCGGCGTTCAGCCAGCAGGTCACGCCGGAAATCGAAGGACATGTAGCAACGGTTTCTCCCGACCTCGTCGAAGACGAGCGGAACGGACTATCCTACTACAGCGTGCGGATCAGGCTTGACGAAGGCAAGCTTGGCTCGTTGGATCCGGAAAGCCTCAAGCCAGGCATGCCGGTGGAGGCGTTCATGCGCACGACCGATCGCACCGTCATCTCGTTTCTGATGAAGCCATTGACCGACCAGATCAGCCGCGCATTCCGCGAATAGTCGCGCGGCTGGCCTATCGCCGTGCCGTGGCCACGGCTCCGGGGAACGCGGCCCGCCCGTGCCGCGATTTTCAACTGTGCGATGTTGCGGTTCAAATTATCCAATCCAGGCCTGAAAGGCATGGAACCGCAGGATGCTCTCCAGCTTCTTGTCGTCGGCCTCGTATTGGTGCCCTTTGCCAGCACACATCGGTCGACGGGCTTTGCGCCCTGACTGGCTAGTCAGCCAATTCCGCTCCGGCGTGGGGTTTTAATCCATGGCATCATCAGACAAACGCCCTATATAATCGCAAGGTTCTGTTTCGTGCGGGCCCAAGGTTCTGTTTCGTAAAGGAATGGATGGATGTCGCCGCTTCGCCTTTCGACGATCTTGATGTCGGCAACCCTAGCAACAGCGATGCTGTCGAGCGCGGCTGTCTCCGCGCAGAACGTCGCTCCCGCCAATCGCAATACCGTGGTCCTGCAAGGCGAATTGCAGATGCTGGAGAACAGGCTGCGACGGCAGCAATTTCAGCAGCAGCAACAGCAGTTCCGTGCCCAGGATCGCGTGGTCGTGCCGCAACGGCCAGATGTGCCGCAGATGGCGCCTACTTGCCAGTTGCGGCGATCGGGCAGCCGCTTCATCAGCGTGTGCCGCTGATGGCCCGGCGTTTTCATTTATTTTAGCTGATATGCTTGAACGCCGCTCTACTTAAAGTAGCATCAAAGGCGGTTTTGATTTCGCAACGTGCCTTTGCGCTTGGGCACTGCCCTGATTGGATCGCCGGCAATGGCAGCCACCAAGAAGAAGGTCGTGCGCAAGGCGAGGAAGGGCGAGCGGATCCGCCAGGTCGCGGCAATTCCCTTTCGGCTGGGCAGGCATGGCGGCGTCGAGGTGATGCTGGTCACCTCGATATCGACAAGGCGATTTATCGTGCCCAAGGGCTGGCCGATGAAGGGCAAGAGTGGGCGCAAGGCAGCCACCATCGAAGCGCGGGAGGAAGCCGGCGTCCTCGGCAAGACGCTGAAGCAGCCGGCCGGCACCTATTCCTACTGGAAGCGGCTGACGAACCGCTTCATCCGCATCGACGTCACCGTCTACCTGCTGGCGGTGACGGAGGAACTGGCCAACTGGCAGGAAGCCAAAAGGCGGCAGCGGGCATGGCTGGCGCCGGCAGACGCAGCCGTGCTTATCGACGAGCCCGAACTTTCAACGCTGCTGAAGAACTTGAAAATTCCCCAGCCAGCGCCCGCTGGCGAACTTGAACCAAGGTCTCATTTGGCGTCGTCCTCTCCCTGAGGGAAAGACCGCACCGGCGTGCCGGTATAGGCCCACAACCATTCGCGCGGCAGTGGTCCTTTGTTGCGGTCGCTCTGTTGCGACTGTTCCCACGCATGCGCCAAGATGCCGACCGAGCGCGACAGCACGAAAAGGCCACGTGTCAGCGGCGGCGGAAAGCCGAGCTCGCCATAGATGACGGCGGTGGCGCCGTCGATGTTGAGCGGGATCTTCTTGCCCTTGCGCCGCGCGACCTCGGCCTCGACAGCCTCGGCGATGTCGGCGAAACGTCCGCTGACGACGCCGCGCGCGGCAAAATCGCGGGTCAGCTCGATGAGACGCGGCGCCCGCGGATCGACCGGGTGGAAGCGATGGCCGAGCCCCGGCACGTAGGATTTTTCCTCGGCGAAGAAGCGATCGAGCCGCGACGCGACGGCATCGGCAAGCGTCACGCCTGCGTCCAGTGCCGCGGCGATGTCGCCGTAGAAGGCAAGCGCCTGCTCGCCGGCGCCGCCATGCACGTCGCCAAGCACATTGATGGCTGAAGCCATGGCGCTGTTGATGCCGACGCCGCAGGTGGCCGCCATGCGGGCAATGGCGATCGACGGCGCCTGCGGCCCGTGGTCGACGGCCGCCCCCAGCGCGATACCGAGCAGCGCCGCCTGCTCCTCGCCAGGCAGTTCGCCGCGCAGCATCAGCCAGATCATCGCCGGAAAGCTGACGCGGCCGATCAGGTCCTGGATCTCATAGCCACGCAGCCGGATCACGCCAGGGCGCATTTCGATGATATCGGTCTGCCACCATTCCTCACCGCGCTCGCGGCCGGTTTTTTTCTCAACGTTGCTCATGTTCTCGCGTCGCTCATGCCTGCGCCCTTTTCTTGACGCGCGGCGGCAGACTGGCAAACACCTCGTCCATGTGCTCGCCCAGCGCCGGCGGCGGCTTGGTCGGCAACGGTGCTTCGCCATCGACCATGAACCCGCCGCGCACGACGGTCAGCGGTCGGTCGATGTTCGGCATGCGATCGAAACGGGTGGTCATGTCGCGCTCGATCACTTGCTGCTCGGCCAGCACCTGCGGGATCGTCAGCACCCTGCCCGCCGGCACGCCTGCGCGATTGAGCGTCTCCTCCCAGGCCGCGGCCGAGCTGTTCGCCAGGGCATCCTCGATCAGCGCCTTCAAGGCGATGCGGTTGCGCTTGCGCGTCTCGCGCTCGGCAAAGCGCGGGTCCGACGCCAGCTCCGGCAGCCCGACCAGCCGGCAGAGCGTGACGAACTGCTCCTGCTTGTTGGCGGCGATGTTGAGCAGACCGTCGCCGGTGCGAAACGTGCCGGAAGGTGCCGCCGTCATGTTCTCGTTGCCCATCGGCTGCGGCTCGACGCCTGCCGTCAGATAGTTGGAGACCGGCCAGCCGAGCGCGGAAAGCGTGCATTCGAGCATCGACACGTCGAGGAAAGCGCCCTCGCCTGTCGTCTTCTGCTTCACAAGTGCCGCCGTGATGGCGAACGCCCCGACCAGCCCACCCAGCGTGTCGGCGACGGGGTATCCGACACGCAGCGGCGCGGTCTGCGCAGTGCCGGTGATGCTCATGATGCCCGAAAGACCCTGGATGATCTGGTCGTAGGCCGGATTGTCGCGCATCGGCCCGGTCTGGCCGAAGCCCGAAATCGCGCAATAGACAAGACTGGGGCGGACCTCTTTCAGCCTGGCATAGCCGAGCCCCAGCCGATCCATCACGCCGGGGCGGAAATTCTCGACCAGCGCGTCGGCGGAGGCGACCAAATCGAGGAAGCGTTCGCGATCGGCCTCTTTCTTGAGATCGAGCACCACCGATCGTTTGCCGGCGTTCTGCGCCAGGAATGAAGCGCCCATGCCGGTGCTGTTGAGTTCCGGCGAGCCGCCGAGCTGGCGCGCCAGATCGCCGCCTTGCGGCGCCTCGACCTTGATCACATCGGCCCCGAGCAGCGCCAGCTGATAGGCACAGTAGGGGCCAGCCAGAACATTGGTCAGGTCGAGGACGCGGATGCCGGACAGCAGATCGGTCATGATGTCACAAACAGGTCAGGCATCGCCCGGCACGTGTTCCGGTCCACGCATGCGGCGGCGTTCGATGTAAGCGTAGACATGCGGCCCGATCAGCCCGATGAACGCCAGCGTCAGCAGTGTCAGCGACAGGGGATGTTTGTAGAACACCGACCAGTCGCCGTTCGAGATGGTCATCGCGCGGCGGAACTGCGTTTCGGCGAGCGGCCACAGGATCATGCCGATGATGACCGGCGCCGTTGGGAAATCGAAGCGCCGCATCAGGAACCCGGCCCCGCCGAGCAGATAGAGGATGACGAGGTCGGTCGGCGACTGAGAAATACCGTAGGTGCCGACCGTGGCGAACACCAGGATGCCGGCATAGAGCTGCGGCGCCGGGATTTTCAGCAGCCGCACCCATAACCCGATCAGCGGCAGGTTGAGGATGACGAGAATGATGTTGGCGATGAACAGGCTGGCGATCAGCCCCCAGACCAGATTGGCCTGCGTCATGAACAGCATCGGCCCGGGATTGATGCCATAGCTTTGGAAGGCCGACAGCATGATCGCGGCCGTCGCCGAGGTCGGCAACCCAAGCGTCAGCATCGGCACCAGCACACCGGCGGCCGATGCGTTGTTGGCGGCTTCCGGCCCGGCAACGCCTTCGATGGCGCCGACCGTGCCGAACTCCTCCTTGTGTTTGGAGAGCTTTTTCTCGATTGCATAGGACAGAAAGGTCGGGATTTCGGCGCCGCCGGCCGGCAACGCGCCGATCGGGAAGCCGAGCAGGGCGCCGCGCAGCCAAGCCTTCCACGAGCGTGCCCATTCGGCCGCCGTCATGTAGAGCGAGCCCTTCAGCGGCACGATCTCGTCCTTGCCGGCATAGCGGCGCGATGCCATGTAGAACGTCTCGCCGACCGCAAAGAGGCCGACGGCGACGACGATCACGTCGACGCCATCGAGCAATTGGCTCATGCCGAAGGTGAAGCGCGGTTGCCCGGTCTGCAGGTCGACGCCGATCATGCCGATGACGAAGCCGATGAACAGGCTGGTCAGGCCACGAACCGACGACGAGCCGAGCACCGCCGAAACCGTGATGAAGGCCAGCACCATCAGCGAGAAATATTCGGCCGGGCCGAAGGACAGCGCGAATTTGACGACGACCGGGGCCAGGAAGGCGACGCCCAGCGTGCCGAGTGTGCCGGCGACGAAGGAGCCGATCGCCGAAGTGGCAAGTGCCGCGCCGCCGCGGCCGGAACGGGCCATCCTGTTGCCTTCCAGCGCAGTGACGATGGTCGCGCTTTCACCCGGCGTGTTGAGCAGGATCGATGTCGTCGAACCGCCATACATGGCGCCGTAATAGATGCCGGCAAACAGGATGAAGGACGCTTCCGGCGCCACCTGGTAGGTGATCGGCAAAAGCAGGGCGATGGTCAGCGCAGGTCCCAGGCCTGGCAGCACGCCGATCGCTGTCCCCAGTGTCGTGCCGAGCAGGCACCACATGAGATTGACCGGCGTAAAGGCGACCGAAAATCCGTGCGCGAGATGGCCAAGCGTTTCCATGGCTTCAGCCTCTCAACATACGGATAATGGAATCGAGGCCCGTGTTCAGCTGGTTCTCGATGAAGCCGGCGCCGATGTTGACGCCGAGCGCCCTGGCGAAGCCGAAATAGGCGGCAAGCGCCAGGATCAGGCCAAGCAGCACGTCACGCAGCGGATGTCTGCTGCCGAATCCGTGGCAGATGAGAACGAACATGATCACCGAGGCTGCGGTGAAGCCAAGCGGCTGGATCAGAACAAGATTCGCAACCAGTCCGACGGCGACGATGCCCATCGCCTTCCAGTCGGTCGGGGTTTCCTTTTCTTCCTCCGGCTGCCAGCCGCCCCGCAGAGCGGCGACGATCAGCAGCAGGGAAAGGACCGTCATGCCGACCATGGTGATGTAGGGGAAGACGGTCGGGCCGACCTTGGAGTAGAGCGGCGACACCGGAATCGACAGAGTCTGCCAGGCCACTGCGCCGGCGCAGGCAAGAAGCCCGATGCCGATCAGCAATTCGGGCACGGCAAGGCGCGGCCGCGCCGCCTGCTGGTCGCTGGTGCTCATGATCGTCCTCCCTGGATAGCCGGTCTCCCACGGCCGACCTCACCGCAGTTTCACTCGCGCCGGATCGTATGTCCATGCGGCTGGCGAACATCGGAAAGGGGCAGTGCAGACCGCCCCTCTCCGGGGACATCAGGCAAGGCCGAGGTCCTTGAGGATGGCTGCGATCCGAGCCGTGTCTTCGGTGAGAAATTTCGCGTAGTCGTCGCCGGTGAGCAGGATCTGCGTCCAGTTGCGGTTTTTGCATTCGGTGGCCCAGGCTTCGCTTTTGGCCATCGTCTCGACCAGCGTGATCATCGCCGCCTTGTCGGCGTCGGAAACGCCCGGCGGTGCGAAGACGCCGCGCCAGTTGAACAGTTCGACATCGATGCCGGCTTCCTTCATCGTCGGTGCGTCGATGCCTTCCTGGCGCTTGTCCGCGGAAATGGCAAGCAGCCGAAGCGCGCCTGCCTTGACCTGTTCGGAGAACTCGCCGTAGCCGGAGATGCCGGCCGCGACCTGGTTGCCGAGAAGCGCCGACAATGCCTCGCCGCCGCCGGCGAACGGCACGTAGGAGAGGTTGGCTGCCGGAACACCGGCCGTCTTGGCGATAAGGCCGAACAATATGTGGTCCGAGCCGCCGGCCGAACCGCCAGCCACCGGCACTTTGGTCGGATCGGCCTTGAGGGCGGCGACGAAATCCGCTGCTGTCTTGAACGGCGAGGCCGCAGGCACCACCAGCGCCTCGAATTCGCCGGTGAGGCGGGCGATCGGCGTGACCTCGGTGAGATTGTTGGCCGATTTGTTGGCGATGATGGCGCCAACCATGACCATGCCGGCAACCATCAGCGAATTGCCCTTGCCGTTCCACTGGCTGATGAATTGCGGCAGGCCGACTGTGCCGCCGGCGCCGCCGACATTGGTGATCTGCGAACCGGAGATCAGCTTCTCACTGCGCAGCACCTGGTCCATCGTGCGCGCCGTCTGGTCCCAGCCGCCGCCGGGCGCTGCCGGCACAAAAATCTGGATCTGCGGTGCGTCCTGCGCGAAAGCGGGCGAGAGATGCAACGCTGCGAAACCGGCGGCGCCGGCAGCGGCGGTGCTCGTTAAAAATCTGCGTCTGTTCAGCATGGGGTTCCTCCAATCACGACACCTCCTCCGGTGCCTGCCAGCAACGTAGCCTGAATTCAGACCCGCTCGACAAAAATTCATGCAGTCTTTGCATCGTTCTGTCAACCGGAATGGCATTCTGCTGGACAGAACTGTCCGGATGCGGCACAATTGTTCCGATCGGCCCTTCTGTCCAACTGGGAACGGAACGACGTGGTCAAGCGGACAACCGTAACACAATCCAAGCCTGCGTCGACCAACGGCGTTGCCGCGCTCGACCGAGCCATCGCCATCCTCGATGCTTTCGCTGCTGCCGACCGTTCGCTCAGCCTGGCCGAAATCGCGGCGCGCACCGGCCTCTACAAGAGCACGATCCTGAGGCTGGCGAACTCGTTGCTGCGCGGGCAATTGCTGGAGCGTCTCGACGACGGCCGCTACCGTGTCGGCCCTGCCACCTTTCGGCTGGGCGCCCTATACCAGCGTTCGGTGGTGGCGATCGACATCCTGCTGCCGATCATGCGCGATCTGGCCGAGCGAAGCTGGGAAAGCGTCGCTTTCTATGTCCGTTCGGGCGACGTGCGCACTTGTCTTTACCGCGTCGAGTCCAAGCATCCCATCCGCTACACCATCCGGGAAGGCGACGTGCTGCCCCTGCTGGCCGGCACAGGCGGCCGCGTGCTTGCGGCGTTTTCCGGTCAGCAGGGCGAACCATACGAGACGATCCGCAAAACCTACCATTGTTTGTCGGTCGGCGATCGCGACCCCGAGACGGCGGGCGTCTCGGCACCAGTGTTCGGGCCGGGGCACATCCTGCTCGGTGCGTTGACGCTGTCCGGCCCGAGCACGCGCGTCGACGCGGCCTTTCTGCAGCGCATGAAAAATCCGCTGATCGAGGCGGCCGCGCGCGCCACCCGCGCTTTCGGCGAAGACGCCTCGATGCTCGAACAGGCGGCCCTAAAGGCCGAAGCGGAAGGCCCGGTGCTGAAGCGGCAGGCCTAGAAAGCCTCGATTCGACCAGAACCACAGGATGCCAGGCCGCAACCGCTAGGGCTGCCGTTCCAGCAGGATCGTCGCATTGTCGTGATAGGTGGTCCGCAACACTTCGCTGTAGCCGCATTTGGCCGCGACGCTCAGCGAAGCGGAGTTTTCCGGATCGATGATGCAGACAGTCCTTGCACGCCCGAATGCCTCGTCGCCCCAGGCGAGAGCCCGTCCGACGACTTCGCTGGCGAACCCTTGGCCATGTGCGCCCGGGGCCAGCGCCCAACCGGCTTCCGGAACGCCTTCGATCGACGGCACCATGTCGCGCTTCAGATCGTGGAAACCGGCCTCGCCGATGAAGCGGCCGGATGCCTTGTCCTCGATCGCCCAGAAGCCGTAGCCCAGCAGCGACCACAGGCCGGCATGACGCAGGAAGCGCATCCAGCTTTCCTCGCGCGTGCGCGGCTTGCCGCCGATGAAGCGGGTGACGTCCGGATCGGCCCACATGGCGACATAGGTATCGAAATCATCGAGCTGGTGTGGCCGCAAGATGGTTCGCTTCGTCTCGATGACCGGTGCACTGGCTGCTCCTGGATTTCCCATAACTCTGCCCCGCCACGCATGATCGCCGAAAAACCTCCTCCGAAACGATCATGCGCAAATTCAAAGTGTTTCTTTGCCGGTGCCTCATGCATGTCGCCCAAATGTCCAACAAGAGCCAGGACAGCGCAGATCATCCTCCAGCGCGAGAAACGAGGTCGAGGCGCTTCGACCGCGGGAAACTGTGACCCGAAAAGCGCGGTTTCAGCCGCGCCAGGGCATGTTCATGTAGACGCCTCCACGCTTCAATTCGTCCAGCATCTGGTCGAGCCGCTTGTGTCTTGTCTCGGGGCGTTTGGCACGAGCGATCCAGCCGAGATAGTCGTTCTTCTGATAATCCGGTCTGTCATCATAGGCCGCCATCAAACCCTGCTTTGTCAAAGCGGTTCGAATGTAGTCCGGCATCGGGTTCAAGGCGCGTTTCAGTCTGGTCATCGTCAAAATTTAGGCTGTCAGGATTTGGCGTCAACGTAGTCGCGAACTCCAGCTCCGGCATGGGAATCTTGCCGAACGATGCTACCCTTCGCATGAACTGATTCAGCGTCCGCTGTGCCGTCCGACGGAGGGAAAAGGGCATGGATACCACCGATCTTCTGCTTGCCATCTTTCATCATCTGCTGGTGTTTTCACTGGCCGGCATCATCGGCGCCGAATTTGTCCTGATCCGCGGCGATCTGCCCGCCGCGACGATTCGGCGGCTTGTCGGCATCGATCGCCATTACGGCATCATCGCCATGCTGATCATCGTTGTCGGCATCGGACGCGTCATCTACGGCCTGAAAGGTTGGGAATTCTACGTCTACAACTGGGTATTCTGGGCAAAGATGGCGGCCTTCGTCACAGTCGGGCTGCTGTCGATCATCCCGACGGTCCGCTTTGCGTCCTGGAGCAGGCAGGCCTCGGCCAGCCCCGGCTTTCAAGTGCCGGCGGCACAACTTGCATCCGTTCGAACTTATGTCCGCGCCGAAGCCTTGATCTTCCTGCTGATCCCGGTCTTCGCCGCGGCGATGGCGCGCGGCTACGGCTACTGAATTTCGCCTACGGGTTCGAGCGGCGCAATTTCGACCAGCGGCGCCGGAACATCATTCGTCTTCTCCTCGGCCTTGCAGATGTCAGCGATGACACAGACCGGGCAATCCGGTTTGCGCGCCTTGCAGACATAGCGGCCATGCAGGATCAGCCAGTGATGCGCATGGCGCATGTATTCGTCCGGAATGATCCTCAACAGCCCCTGCTCGACCTGTTCCGGCGTCTTGCCGGGCGCCAGCCGCAGCCGGTTGCCTATGCGAAAGATATGCGTGTCGACGGCCATGGTGTGCTGGCCGAAGGCCATGTTGAGCACGACATTGGCGGTCTTGCGCCCGACGCCCGGCAGCTTGATCAGTTGGTCGCGGTCGTCGGGCACTTCGCCGCCATAGTAGCGGATCAGCGCCTGCGACAGCGCGATGACGTTCTTGGCCTTGTTGCGCCAGAGCCCAACGGTGCGGATATAGTCGCCTACCTTGGCTTCGCCGAGAGCCAACATCTTTTGCGGCGTGTCGGCGACCTTGAAAAGCGCCCGCGTCGCCTTGTTGACCCCGACATCGGTCGCCTGTGCCGAAAGCACCACCGCCACCAGCAGCGTGAAGGCGTTGATGTGTTCGAGCTCGCCCTTCGGCTCGGGCCGCTGAACGGAAAAGCGTCGGAAAATCTCGTGCACTTCGGCCGGGCTGTAGCGCGAATCGGACCGCACCGGCCGGGCACGCGGTTTGGCGTTCGCACCGTCGCGTCGGCCGGGGAGCAGTTCATTTTTGGGTGTAGAGGAATTTTTGGACTTGGGCCTCGTCATCCCCTTCCTATAATATCCCGGCATGAGCGACACAAACGCCTCATTTCAGGCCGACGAGCCATTCTTCCAGGCGTTGCTGATACCGCATCGGTCGCTGGGCAAAACCGGCTTTGCCATCCTGATGGGCGCTCTGCTGTTCGGCTCGTTGGTCACCGGAGCGTTTTTCCTGTCGCGCGGCGCCTGGCCGGTGTTCGGCTTCCTGGGTCTCGACGTCATCGCCGTCTACATCGCCTTTCGCGCCAATTATCGTGCCGCCCGCGCCCGTGAGGAGGTGTCGGTCTCGCGCACCAGCCTCGACATCCGCAAGACCGCGCCATCAGGCAAATCGGAAGCCCATCGCTTCAATCCGTTCTGGGCGCGTTTTTCGGTCGCCCGCCACGCCGAAATCGGCATCACCAGGATGGCGGTGGAAGCACAAGGCCAGAATGTGCCGATCGGCGGCTTCCTCAATCCCGATGACCGCGAGAGCTTTGCGTCAGCCTTTTCGCGCGCCCTGGCGACCGCGAAAGCGCGCTGAATGTGAGCGAACCGCCTCGTTCGCGAACCGGTTCTGCGGTGCCTTGCCATAAACGGCAATCGGCAGCGTCTACTTCTCCTTGGTGGGATGCACGTTTTCGCCAGCCATCGTCGGCTCCTTGCTCGAAGCCAAATCTATCTGGATGCACATGACGAGAAGGCAAGTTTCGGGTGGTGATCGGAGCCGCGAAGGACGATATTCACGATCAAGGAGATGGCCCGATGAACGCACAGACAGCTATTCTGAAGAAAGACATCACACCCGAAGGCGGTGACTACGAAGTTGTTCGGCGCGCGATCGAGAAGATCAGCCTTGACTATCGTGACCAGCCGTCGCTCGAAATATTGGCGGAGGAAGTCGGCGAGACGCCGACCGGGTTGCAGAAGCTCTTCACTCGCTGGGCCGGCCTGTCGCCCAAGGCGTTTCTGCAGGCGGTCACGCTCGACCATGCGCGCAAACTGCTCGATTCCGGCATGCCGCTGCTCGAGGCTTCTTTCGAGGTCGGCATGTCAGGCCCCGGCCGGTTGCACGACCTTTTCGTCACCCACGAGGCGATGTCGCCGGGCGACTACAAGACGCGCGGCGCCGGGCTGACGATCCGCTACGGCTATCATATCTCGCCTTTCGGCATCGCCCTGATCATGGTCACAGATCGTGGGCTTGCCGGCCTCGCCTTCAGCGATGCCGGCGACGAGCGCGCAGCCTTTGCCGACATGTCCGGCCGCTGGCCGAACGCAAACTATGTCGAGGACATGGCCGCGACGGCGCCCTATGCGGCGCGCATCTTCGATCCGGCGCTGTGGCGCGCCGACCAGCCGCTGCGCGTCGTCTTGATCGGCACCGACTTCCAGGTCCGCGTCTGGGAAGCCCTGCTGCGCATCCCGATGGGCAAGGCCTGCACCTATTCCTCGATCGCTGCCGGCATCGGCGCACCGAGCGCCAGCCGGGCGGTGGGTGCCGCGGTTGGCGCCAATCCGATGTCCTTCGTGGTGCCATGCCACCGGGCTCTCGGCAAGTCCGGCGCGCTCACAGGCTACCACTGGGGCCTGACGCGCAAACGCGCCATCCTTGGCTGGGAAGCGGGACAGGTCGGATCCTGAAATCGCGCGCCAATTGTCGATGTCGGCACCGCCGACGCCTGGAGTTGCGCTGAGAAGCGCGTTCAAACCTGACGCGATTAGATCGCGCGGTCTGGCAAGCGGCGGCCTTACGGAGTAGCTTCCCGCAGTCAGCAGGGAGGCACCACTTGATCATCGTTGTCGGCTCGATCAACCTCGACCTTATCGCCAATGTCGACCGCTTGCCCGCACCGGGCGAGACGGTCCGTGGCTCCGGTTTCGCCACCGCACCCGGCGGCAAGGGCGCCAACCAGGCGCTGGCCGCCGCGCGTGCCGGCGCCAAGGTGCGCATGGTCGGCGCGGTCGGCAAGGACAATTTCGCCACCGAAGCGTTGGCGCTGTTGCGGGACGGCAAGATCGACCTGTCCGGTGTCGGTGAAACCTTCGCCTCGACCGGCACGGCCTTGATCATGGTCGCCGACGACGGCGAGAATGTCATTGCCGTGGTGCCGGGCGCCAATGATTCGGTCGTCACAGGCGACCTCTCCAAGGCTTTCATGAAGAAGGGCGATGTCGTGCTCCTGCAGCAGGAAATCCCGCTGCAGACTGTCGATGCAGCACTGGACGCAGCACGGGCGGCAGGCGCGGTTACCGTGCTCAACACGGCACCGTTCCGCGCAGAGGCGGCCGCCTTCCTCGGCAAGGCCGACTATGTCGTCGCAAACGAAACCGAATTCGACCTCTATGGCGAGGCGCTGTCGCTGAGCGGCCGCGATCGCCCGGCGCGGATGCGCGATTTCGCGGGGACGACCGGTCGCACAATCGTCGTCACGCTCGGCGGTGACGGCGTTCTGGCCGCCACGCCAGCCGATCTCCTGATGGTTCCGGCGTTGAACGTCACTCCGGTCGATACGGTCGGCGCCGGCGACACGTTCTGCGGCTATTTCGCCGCCGGGCTGTCATCGGGCCTGCCGCTCGACCAGGCGCTCGCCCGTGCTGCAGCCGCTGGTTCGCTCGCTTGCCTGAAGCCCGGTGCCCAGCCGGCAATCCCGCTGGCGAAGGAAGTCGAGGCGGCGCTCCAAGACCCGGAGGCCAGGTGAGAGCCATGCGTCCGGCCACAAAACATGCCGTGCCGCCTGCCGGCGATATCTGCCGCCTGTCCGCCATGGATCTCGCCGACGCGATCCGGCGCCGCCGGTCGTCGGTACGCGAGGTGGCGACGGCATTCCTCGACCGGATCGACGCCGTAAACCCGCTGGTCAACGCCATCGTCTCGTTGCGCGACCGCGCCGACATCCTGCGCGAGGCGGACGGGGCGGACGCCCATCTGGCGCATGCAGGGCATGCCGGACCGCTGTTCGGTCTGCCGATCGCCATCAAGGATCTCGCGCAGACCAAGGGCCTCAGGACCAGCTTCGGCTCGCCGATCTTCGCCGATTTCGTGCCGCAGGAAGACGATTTCTTCGTCGAGCGCATCCGCAAGGCCGGCGCCATCATCATCGGCAAGACCAACGTTCCCGAATTCGGCCTGGGCTCCAATACCTACAACACGGTGTTCGGCCCGACACTCAATGCTTTCGACCCGGCCTTGACCGCCGGCGGCTCGAGCGGCGGCGCGGCGGTCGCACTGGCGCTCGACATGGTGCCTGTCGCCGACGGCAGCGACTTTGGCGGCTCGCTGCGCAACCCGGCCGCCTACAACAACGTCTATGGCTTCCGTCCGTCGCAGGGACTTGTCCCGGCCGGCCCCGAGCTTGACGTCTTCCACGCCCAGATGGGCGTCGAAGGACCGATGGGCCGCAGCGTGCGCGACATGGCGTTGCTGCTCGACGAGCAGGCTGGCTACGACCCGCGCGCGCCGCTCTCGCATCACAAACAGGGCTGCTTCCTGCAGGGGCTGCAAACGCCGACGGCCGGCGGCCGCATCGCCTGGCTCGGCGATCTCGGTGGTCATCTGCCGGTCGAACCCGGCATCCTTAGTCTTTGCGAGGCCGCTCTCGGCCGGTTCGCCGCGGCATCCTTTCAGACCGAAGCCCTGGTGCCGGATTTCGATTTCGAAGCGCTGTGGCAGGCCTTCGTGACGCTGCGCCAGGCGAGCAGCGGTTGTGCGCTCAAGGCGCATTACGACGATCCCTTGAAACGCGCTCTTCTGAAGCCGGAGGCCGTGTGGGAGGTGGAACAGGCGCTGCAACTCACGGCACCGCAGATCCACGCCGCCACGGTGAGGCGCTCGTCGTGGCATCAAACGTTGCTGTCACACTTCGACCGCTTCGACCTGATCGCGCTGCCAACCGCCCAGGTTTTTCCCTTCGATGTCGGTACTCCTTGGCCCAGGGAGGTGGCCGGGCGTGCCATGGACAGCTATCACCGCTGGATGCAGGTGTCAGCGCTCGCCACGCTGGGCGGCTGCCCGGCGGTCAGTGTACCGGCCGGCTTCGATGGCAGCGGCAGGCCGATGGGCATGCAATTGATCGGGCGGCCGCGCGGCGACATGGCCGTGCTGAGAGCGGCGGCAGCCTACGAGACGACGCTGCCGTGGCTGGCTGGAGCCTAAAATAATCCAGGTCAAGGTTGCCGGCGACATCTCCTTCCGGCTTGCAGCCGCGTTACTGTCATGCATTGATCGCGGTCAGCCGTGTCGCAAGCCGCATACTGTTGAGGAAACCATGTCGCTGGAACTCTATGCCACCTATCTCGTCGCCTGCCTTGTCATCATCCTGGTACCCGGACCGACGGTCACGCTGATCATCGCCAACAGCATCCGCCATGGCTCTCGCGCCGGCCTCGCCAACGTCGCCGGCACACAGGCCGGACTGGCGATCATGATCGCCATTGTCGGCATCGGATTGACCTCGCTGATCGCGGGAATGGGCCATTGGTTCGAATGGGTCAGGCTGATCGGTGCCGCCTATCTGATCTGGATGGGTGTGCAGATGTTCCGCTCCAAGGGCAAGCTGAACGCCGACGGATCGGCGAAGACACCGCGCGGCGGCTTCTTCCTGCAGGGCCTGCTGGTGGCGATCAGCAATCCCAAGACGCTGGTGTTCTTCGGCGCCTTCTTTCCGCAGTTCATCGCTCCTGACGGCAACCATGGGTTGCAGATCGGCGTTATGGGTCTCACCGCCATGATCTTTGCCGCCGTATCGGATTCGACCTACGCGCTGGCCGCCGGCCGCGCCGGACGCCTGCTTTCGGCCGGCCGCGTCAAGCTGCTGTCGCGGATAAGCGGCAGTTTTCTGGTCGGCGGCGGCCTGTGGCTGGCATTTTCAAAAGCGAAGTGAGCGGCACTCTTTTCCTTCTCCCCTCGTGGGAGAAGGTGGCCGCCCACGGGTCTTGCTGCCGGCAAGCCCGAGGACAGGCTCCGCGGCCGGATGAGGGGTGTTCCAGCTTGGCACCAACAGCGCTCCGGCCAACACCCTCAACCGTCTCGGCGTTGCACGCAGGTCCCCCGCCCGGGGCGAGTCACGGGCCTCGCCCGCCCTTCGGGCCACAAGGCCCCACGAGGGGAGAGGGAAGCAGCCCTAAAGCCGGCCCAGCCTTTCCAGCAGCAGCGCGAACAACGCATCGTGGTCGATGTCGCGCATCACCATGGCGTTGCTCGGCCGTTTGGTCACGCCCCACCAGTCGATCACGGTCATGCCCATGGTGAGTTCCGAGGCGGTTTCCACAGCGACGTTGCAGTTGCGGCCCCTGAACAGCTCGGGTTTCAACAGATAGGCGATGACGCAAGGGTCATGCAGCGGACCGCCGTCGGTGCCGTATTTCGCTTCGTCGAATCGTTCGAAGAATTCCAGCATCTCCGCCGTGGCCGTGCCGACCCTGGTGCCGAGCTTGCGGTAGGCTTGGGTGCGCTTGGCCGTGGTCAGCGCCTTGTGGGTGACGTCGAGCGGCATCATGACGATCGGAATGCCGGATTTGAATACGACATCGGCGGCATGCGGGTCGACATAGATGTTGAATTCGGAGGTCGGGGTGACGTTGCCGCCTTCGAAGAAGCCGCCGCCCATCAGCACGATTTCCTTGATGCGCGGCGCAATGTTCGGCTCGCGGATCAGCGCCAGCGCTATGTTGGTGAGCGGGCCGAGTGCGCACAGGGTGATCGTGCCGCTCTCTTCCTTCATCAGCGTCTCGACGATGAAATCGACTGCGTACTGGGCCTGCAGCTCCATGGTTGGTTCGGGCAATTGCGGTCCGTTGAGCCCGGTCTCGCCGTGCACCTCCTCGGCGGTTACCAGTTCGCGCGCCAGCGGCCGGATGGCGCCGGCATAGACCTTGATGTCAGGCCGGCCGGCCAGCTCGCAGATCTTGCGTGCATTCTTTTCGGTGAGTCTCAGCGGCACGTTGCCGGCGACGGCGGTCATGCCGACGATCTCCAGCTCGGCGCTGCCGAGCGCCAGCAATATGGCGACGGCATCATCCTGGCCGGGATCCGTGTCGATGATGATCTTGCGGGATTGGGGCATTTCAATTCCTTTTTAGGGAGTCTTTTTGGGCGGGGATTTTGACGGCTTGAACTCGACCGCCGGGCGGACCATATCAAGACCATCGGGAAAAATGCCATACGGGTTTTTCCAGTTTATGTCGCTCTTGAGAGGACAGTGTAACATGAGCCGAATGACGCCTTTTTCCAGCCCGCTTCTCCTGGGTTTCGACGCCATGGAAAAGACCCTGGAGCGTCTGGCGAAGTCGGGTGACAGCTACCCTCCCTACAACATCGAGCGCCTCAGCGGTGCCGACGGCAAGGCCGAAAGGCTGCGTATCACGCTCGCTGTCGCCGGTTTCGCCGAAAACGATCTCGATGTGACCACGGAGGAGAACCAGTTGGTCGTGCGCGGCCGTCAGAACGATGACACCGAGCGCGAATTTCTGCACCGCGGCATTGCCGCGCGCCAGTTCCAGCGCTGTTTCGTGCTGGCCGACGGCATGCGGGTGATCGCGGCGGAGCTGAAGAACGGTCTTTTGTCGATCGATCTCGATCGGCCCGAGTCCGAACGGCTGGTACGGAAAATAAACATATCGGTGAAAGACTGATTTTTACCGATTGCTCTCATGCGAGGCGGCCTTGAACGGGGTCCTCGCAGCACGGAGGCTTAAATGACCAGAACTGACGAAAATCTTATCATGACCAGCGGCGAGTTCGCCCATCTCGGCGAAGGCTCGGTCGCCTATCTCAGGAAAATCTCGAGCGACGATCTGCGCGGCCGTTTCCCGGGCCTCGGCGAAATCGCGCCCGGGCTGGAACTGTGGGCCCTGTTTGCCGCCAACGGCCAGCCGATCCTGCTTTCCGACGCTCGCGAGCGGGCGCTGGCCGGCGCCCTGGAAAACGACCTGACCCCCGTCGCGATCCACTAAGCGCCATCCACTAACAAGACGGCGCAGCGATCTGGTTAGAACGGACAGGGCCGCTCGGGGCGGCCCTTTAACCGAACTGATCGAAAAAACTCAGGCCGCGTGCGAGGCTTGTGTATCCGATAAAAGCGCATGGATCGCGGCGGCGTCGCGGGTGCCCCTGATCTTGGCCACCGTGTCGGCGTCGCGCAGCACCCGCGCAATGCGCGACAGCGCCTTGAGATGGTCGGCGCCGGCGCCTTCGGGCGCCAAAAGCAGGAACACCAGATCGACCGGCTGGTCGTCCAGCGCCTCGAAATCGACCGGCGTCTCCAGCCGGGCGAAAACCCCGGCGATCCGCTTCACCCCGGCCAGCTTGCCATGCGGAATGGCAATGCCGTTGCCGACACCGGTCGAGCCCAGCCGTTCACGCTGCAGGATGGTGTCGAACACCTCCCGTTCCGGAATGCCGGCAATCGCCGCCGCCCTTTCGGACAGCATTTGCAGCAGTTGCTTCTTGGAGTTCGCCTTCAACGCCGGCAAGATTGCCGGAACGTTGATAAGATCGCTCAGGTCCATACTTGAAATCCCTTGTTCGCCTGCCGTCGCCAGCCCTCACTCTCGCGTGCGGCTGGTGCCTTATCCCAGTGCGGCCTTGGCCGTCAGCCCGCTGCGGCCTTGGCCGTCAGCCCAGTGCGGCCTTGGCCGTTAGCCCTGCGCGACCTTGGTCGTAGACGGGTCGATCCAGCCGATGTTTCCGTCCGGCCGACGATAGACGATATTGAGATGCTCGTTTCCGGCGTTGCGGAAGACGAGGACCGGGCTGTCCTTGGTGTCGAGTTCGATCACGGCTGACGCCACCGACATGGTCCGCAGCGTCATGGTTGATTCGGCGACGATGGCTGGCGCGAAATTCTCCGGCATTTCCTCGTCATCGTCGGCAAGCGGCGCCATCACCGTATAGGCGACGTCGGTGGGTTCGCCATTGGCGTTGCCTGAATTATGCGACTTCAGCCGACGCTTGTAGCGGCGAAGGCGGGTCTCGAGGCGATCCGCCGCCGCCTCGAAAGCGAGCGTCGGGTCCTGCGCTTCACCGGTCGCCTGCAGCGAAGCGCCGGAATCCAGCCGGATCATGCAATCGGCCGTGTAGCGCGACCCCGATTTGACGACGACAATTTGCCCTGAAAAGCCCCGATCGAAATATTTCCCGATCACCTCTCCGACACGGTCGTTGATGCGCGTACGGAACGCATCGCCGATATCCATGTGTTTTCCTGATATGCGCAGCGTCATCTGAATACTGACCTTCCTTGCTCAGGCTTCAAACTGTCCCGAGTTTATACCCGTGGTCTGAGCGCACAAGCTTTGCGGCGTCACTTGCGCCGATTTTAAATCCGAACTTTTCCGATTGATCACAAGCCGCCTTCTTGACCGTCCCGTGGCCAACGTCGTGACGGACCATCCGCATGCGGGCAGTAGCCCGTCCCATGCGGGCGGGCTTCTAGCCACTTCATTGCGGCTTGTCAATGAAGTGCGAAAGCTGTCGAAAATTCAGTCGGAGATCAACGTCCGGCGCTGGCCAAAGCGCGTTTTTCACGCCGCCGCTGCACCGACGAGGGAATATTCATGCCCTCCCGATACTTGGCGACCGTGCGCCTGGCGATATCGACGCCGCTTTCCCGCAACATATCCACAATCGCGTCGTCGGAAAGCACGTCGGCAGGTTTCTCCTCGTCGATCAACTGCTTGATGCGGTCGCGCACCGCTTCAGACGAATGCGCGTCACCGCCACCCGACGAAGCGATCGAGGCGGTGAAGAAATAGCGCAGTTCGAACACGCCGCGCGGCGTCAGCATGTATTTGTTGGCGGTGACCCGGCTGACGGTCGATTCGTGCATGCCGATGGCGTCGGCCACCGTGCGCAGGTTGAGCGGCCTCAGGTGACGCACGCCATGGACGAGGAAGGCGTCCTGCTGGCGCACGATTTCTGAGGCAACCTTGAGGATAGTCTTCGCCCGCTGATCGAGGCTGCGCGTCAGCCAATTGGCGTTTTGCAGGCACTCCGCCAGGAAATCCTTTTCCGTCTGATTTTTCGCATGCGGCGAAACCCGGGCGAAATAGATATGGTCGACCAGCACGCGCGGCAGCGTTTCGGGGTTGAGTTCGATCACCCAGCTCCCGTCATTGGCCGCACGCACTTCGACATCGGCGATGATCGCGTCGCTGGCGCCGCCCGAAAACGCCATCCCCGGGCGCGGATCGAGCGCACGTATCTCGGCCAGCATGTCGAGCAGATCCTCCTCATCGACCCCACAAATCCGTTTCAGGGTCTGGAAATCGCGCCGGGCCAGGAGTTCGAGATTGGCAATCAAAGCCTTCATCGCAGGGTCGAGACGGTCGCGGACGGCAAGCTGCAGCGACAGGCATTCGGCAAGGTCGCGGGCAAAGAGGCCGGTGGGCTCGAATGTCTGGCAGACCGCGAGCGCATTTGCCACCGCCGCTCTGTCGGTGCCGAGACGGGTGGCGATCTCAGCCATGTCGGCGCGCATGTAGCCGGCCTCGTCGAGGCCATCGGCCAGTTCGCTGGCGATCAGGCGTGCTGCCGGGTCGGCGAAGGCAAGCGCGACCTGCTCGGCGACATGCTCGCGCAGCGTGATGGCTCCGGCCGCCATGTCTCCGACGTCAAAACCGTCGGAAGCGGATGCGGAACCGTTGCCGGATGCCGATTTCCACTGGGCCGTCAGGTCGGGACCGAGTCGCTCGCTGGTGCCGGGGTCGTCGGGAAACAGGTTTTCCAGCGAAGTATCGAGCTTTTCCGAGATCGCCTCGGCGCTCCACGCCGTGTCCTTCTCGAACCAGTCGCCGGCGGTGGCCGTTTCCGGCGCGGCATCGATCTTCTGCGCCTGGTCGCTGACGGCATCGTCTTGCGGCTCGGCGCGCTCGAGCAAAGGATTGCGCTCGATCTCGTCGTCGATGAAGCGTTCCAGCTCGATGTGGGTGAACTGCAGCAGCCGTATCGACTGCATGAGTTGCGGCGTCATCACCAGCGACTGGGACTGTCGTAGCTGTAGTTTTGCCGCCAACGCCATGGTTCGGTTTCAAACGCCCTGTCTACGCATCCGGACTGCCGGAAGGAGTTCGGCATAGAAACTGGCCCGGCTTTTGCTTGTCAAGGCGACGGCGATCAAAACTCGCCTGTCCGTGCGTATTCCGACGAGAAATCGAAGAAAAAGCTCTGTCTCGCGTCAAAAACCGCGTCTGGACAGAAATTTTCACGCTTAGAGTGTAAAACCCTCACCGAGATAAAGCCGCCGCACATCCGGGTTTGCGACCACTTCGTCGGCCCGGCCATGGGTCAACACCTGGCCGGCATGGATGATGTAGGCGCGGTCGATCAGGCCGAGCGTCTCGCGGACATTGTGATCGGTGATGAGCACGCCGATGCCGCGCGCCGTCAGATGGCGCACGAGTTGCTGGATGTCGGCGACGGCGATCGGATCGATGCCGGCGAAAGGCTCGTCGAGCAGCATGTATGCGGGGCGGGTCGCCAGGGCGCGCGCGATTTCAAGGCGCCGCCGCTCGCCGCCGGAAAGCGACAGCGACGGGGCCTTGCGCAGATGGCTGATGTGAAACTCCTCGAGCAGTTCGTCGAGAATGCGTTCGCGCTCCTTGCGGCTCTTCTCGACCACTTCGAGCACGGCACGGATGTTTTGCTCGACGCTCAAGCCGCGAAAGATCGACGCCTCCTGCGGAAGGTAGCCGATGCCAAGGCGGGCGCGGCGGTACATCGGCATAGAGGTGACATCGAAGCCGTCGATTTCGATCGTGCCTTCGTCGACCGGCACCAGGCCGGTGACCATGTAGAAGCAGGTGGTCTTGCCGGCGCCGTTGGGGCCGAGCAGCCCGACCGCCTCACCGGCGCGCACGCCGATCGTCACGCCACTGACGACTTTGCGGCCCTTGTAGCTTTTGGTCAGCCCTTTGGCGATCAGGGTTCCCTTGAATTTTACCTGATCGAGGTTAACCGCGGCCGGTGCCGCAAGTTTGCTGGCGGCGCGTCCTGGAAGACGCGCCAACAGCGATGCTACGTCGACCATCAGGGGTTCGCCGCTCCCGACTTCGGCGGCGTGATCGACATCATGACGCGTCCACCGCCGCAGGGGTCGACCTGGGCCAGACCGCTCTTCATCTGCACGGTCAGCTTGCAGCCGACCAGTACATTGTCGCCTTGCGAGAGCACGACTTTGCTGCCTGAAAGCACCAGCACTTCCGTCTTCATGTCGAAGGTGCCGCTGTCGCCCGTGGCGACCTGGTCGTCCGATTTGATATAGACCTTGTTGGCGACCTCCAGACGGTCGATGTCGGCCGAGCCGGTCATCGCGGCACCCGAGGCCTGCTCACCCTTGGCGGCAGCGTCCGGGTCCTTGACGTAATAGACGGTCATCTTGCCGGCCTTGAGCAAGGTCGGACCCTGGACGACGTTTACATTGCCGGTGAACACCGCGACGCTGTCCGCCTGACGGACCTCGAGCTTGTCGCTTTCGATCTGGATGGGCTTGTCGCCGGACAGTTTGAGGCCCGACAGCTGGCTGGTGGCCCTGGACTGCGCCAGAGCCGGCGCCGCCGCCAAAGCCAGCCCCAGGGCGGCGAGCCCTACGGCCGGCAACGCCGAAGCCGCGGCCACGAGCCGTGTCGAACTACTGAACCGCATTGGATTCTCCGCTCATTGCCTCTGCCGCCTTCAAGCTGGCGGGATCGATGTTGACACGCACTCTGTTCTCGAAAACCACGATCTTGCCGTTGTCCTGGACAGACATCGAATCCGCGGTAATCCGCGACCCGCCACGGCTGACGTCGACCGGATCGTTCGTCTTCATAGTGCCTTTGCCCATGTCGAGAAAGACCGATTTGAACTTTGCCGCCAGGCCATCTGTGGTGGTTATGGTGACATCGCTGGTCAGGCTCATCGTGTTGCCATCGCGATTGAAGCTACCGTGCGGGGCATTGATGGCCGCCACATTGTCGGTTGATATCGGCAGCTTGGCGTCGATGCCTTCCAGATTGATGATACCTTGCTGGCTCACGTCCTGTATGGCGCGCAAAGCCGTCATGGAATAGGGCAGTTTCTGCTTGGTGAACCCGTTGAGCTTGGGGTTGGCCATCACCAGCTTGCCATTGGCGAACGCGCTGGCGTCGGCCTGGACCTGGATTGAGCCAGGTGCCATGAGATAGGAATAGACCGGGACGGCGACCGCGATCGCGGCAGCGGCCAGCGGCACCGCCAGCTTCAAGATACGCACGCGGCGCGAATGGCGCTGGGCGATGCCGAAGGCGTCGACTCGCGCCGGGCCTACGTCCGGGGAAGCCAACTCCGTCTCGGTGTTGGTCGGTTCGATCGGTCGCGCTAACATAACTGCTTTCTTCTAAGCCCCTGCCGCCAAGCACCCCTATAGGTGGGATGCCGGCGCCCTCAAGCAAGCACAAGCGGAGGAAAACCGCAAAAGTGTGACGATTGCTGTTGCACAAACGAAAATGAAACCGGCACAACTTGCACGTCATACCAGATACGGGCCGACAGCGTTAGGGGCTGTGGATTGGTCTTTTATGTTCTCTCGAAACGCCGTCTCGCCAACGTCGAGACCTTGTCTTTGGCGCAAGCTCGTCAGGAATCGGTAGCCGGGCGCGGGCGGTTGCTTTAAAAGCATCTGCTCCCACCGACTATGAGGCTGACCATGGTACTGAGAGCCGACGACCTGATCGACCGCCGCCGCTTGCGCCGCAAGCTGACATTCTGGCGCGTTGCAGCGCTTGTTGTCGCAGCAGCCGGGCTGATTGCCTTTTCGACCTGGATTTACGGCGATGACTTCACTGGCGCGGCGATCGACCATATCGCCAAGGTCAAGATCGAGGGCACCATCACCGAAGACGACGACCTGATCAAGCAACTGGACGTCATCCGTCAATCCTCGAGGGTGAAAGCTGTGATCCTGTCGATCGATTCACCTGGCGGCACCACCGTCGGCGGCGAATCGATCTACGAGGCAGTGCGCAAGCTGGCCGCCGAGAAGCCGGTGGTGGCCCAGGTCGGCACGCTGGCCGCATCGGCGGGCTATATGATCGCTACCGCGACCGATCATATCGTCGCGCGCAAATCGTCGATTGTCGGCTCGATAGGCGTGCTGATCCAGTATCCGGACGTCAGCGGCCTTATGAACAAACTCGGCGTCAAGCTCGAGGAAGTGAAATCCTCGCCGTTGAAAGCTTCGCCATCGCCTTTCAAGCCGACCAATGACGACGAGCGCACCATGGTCCGCAAGCTCATCCTCGACAGCTACGACTGGTTCGTCGGCATCGTCGCCGAACGCCGCAAGATGACCAAACCGGAGGCGCTGGCGCTGGCCGACGGATCGATCTTCACCGGCCGGCAGGCCGTTGCCAACAAATTGGTCGACGCGGTCGGCGGCGAGACCGAAGCGATCGACTGGCTCGCAACCAAGGGCATCGACGCCAAGCTCAAGGTGGTGGAGTGGAAGGACGCGGAAAGCGGCGGCTTCCTGTTCTCGAAGGCGATGGCACGAACCATCGGCAGTGCGCTCGGCCTGCCCGACTATGGCGGCGACATCATTCACGAACTTGGTGCCGATCGCTTGTTTCTTGACGGTCTGGTTTCCGTCTGGCACCCTTGAGACGAGTGAAAAAAGCAAATAAAATCATCCTCATAATTTGACCGCAGTGTTTTCACGGGGAGCCTTCTCATGATCAAATCCGAACTTGTGCAGATCATCGCCACACGCAACCCGCACCTTTTCCTGCGTGACGTCGAAAACATTGTCGGCGCGATTTTCGACGAGATCACCGACGCGCTCGCCGAAGGCAACCGGGTCGAGCTGCGCGGTTTCGGCGCTTTCTCGGTGAAAAACCGCCCCGCCCGCACCGGCCGCAATCCGCGTACCGGCGAATCCGTCGAGGTCGAGGAGAAATGGGTGCCGTTCTTCAAGACCGGCAAGGAATTGCGTGAAAGGCTGAACAGCGGCAGATAAGCGCCGCGCGGGCTCATGCGCCATGCCGGCCTTTTCAGGAGGCCCGGCCTTTGGTAGAGCGCGCCTTCGACAGGAAATTCTATGTTCAATCGTTTCATGCTCATCGTGGTCTTCGTGCCGCTGGCCGTCATTCTGATTGCGCTGGCGGTGGCCAACCGCGATCCGGTTGCCTTCACCCTGGACCCATTCAACCCCGGCAATCCGGCGCTGACGATGACGCTGCCGCTTTTCATCTTCCTGTTCGTGGCCCTCGCCATCGGCATGATCGTCGGCAGCCTGGCGACCTGGATCAAGCAGGGCCGCTATCGCAAGCTGGCGCGCCAGCGCGGCGTCGAGGCCGAGAACTTGCGCCAGGCGGTCAGCCGGGCACCGGCCGCGCAACAAGGCCCCTCCTTGCCGAAGCCGACGGGCTGAGCCGGAACCGCCGCGCGTCCTTTTTGGGCGCGCAAAGGACGCTGTACCATTTTTGATTGCGCATGATCTTTGCAGAAAATCGCTTCTGATTTCGCGGTCATGCGTCAGGCGTATTTCTCTCGACGGAGTTTCTTATGTTGAGCATTTCGGCGGCCGAGGTCGATCAGGCGCTGACCTTTCCCGGCCTGGTCGAAACGCTGCGCGCGGCTTTTCGCGATGGCGCGGTACAGCCGGTCAGGCACCACCATACGGTCGAACGGCCCGACGGCGCGGCCTCGACCCTGCTCCTGATGCCGGCCTGGACCGACTTCAATGCCGCCGGCTCGTCGGCAGGCGGCCATATCGGCGTCAAGATCGTCACCGTGTCGCCCGACAACAATGTCGTGGGCAAACCCGCTGTGATGGGGCTTTACCTCCTGCTCGACGGTGCGACCGGCGAGCCTGAAGCCATGATCGACGGCCAGCGGCTGACGCAGTGGCGCACGGCCTGCGCCTCGGCGCTGGCAGCCTCCTATCTGGCCCGCGAGGACGCTTCGCGGTTGCTGGTGGTCGGCGCCGGCGCGCTGTCGCCGTTCCTCGCCAGGGCGCATTGCGCGGTGCGGCCGATCACCGTCATCCGCATCTGGAACCGCACGCCGGCCAATGCCGAAAAGGTTGCGGCGGAATTGCGCGCCGAGGGCTTTGCGGCCACCGCCGCGAGCGATCTCGACGCCGAACTCGGCCAGGCCGACATCGTTTCGTCGGCGACGATCACGACCACGCCGCTGATCAAGGGCGCGCTGTTGAAGCCGGGGACCCATGTCGATCTGGTCGGCGGCTTCACGCCGGCCATGCGCGAAAGCGACGACGATGCGATTGCGCGCGCCCGCGTCTACGTCGACACCCGGGCCGGCGCCACCAAGGAAGCGGGCGACATCGTCCAGCCGCTGGCCTCGGGCGTGCTGGAGGCGCAAGCCATCGTCGCCGATCTGCATGAATTGGCACGCGACCAGAAGAAGGGCCGGCAGAGCCCCGGTGAGATCACGCTGTTCAAATCGGTCGGCGCAGCCCTCGAAGACCTCGCCGCCGGCATTGCGGTGTACAAGGCGATGGGGAAGTTAGGGGAGTAGGGGAGTAGGGGGGTCGTACCATTGGATCGGCTTCGTGCAAGCCATACTTTCCCTATTCACTTGCTGCTTTATCCCCTACTCCCCTACTCCCTTACTCCCTTCCGACGGGGAACGTCTCCGGCGTCACCCCGTTGTTCGGGCGTTATGGAGATACGCGGGTTCCTGTTGTTCTGGTCCATCTTGGCCGCCGTTGTCGCGGCGCTCAGCCTTGGACCATCCTTCGCCCATGTCCTGGAATCAGCTCCTCGGCTGACGAAATGGTCGCCTTCTCTCTGGCGCGAGACGACTGTCTTCAACGCCCAGTTCCAGCTGTTTGCCGTCATTGGCGCGCCACTGGACCTGGCCGCGATCGGCTGTCCGGGACTGCTCGCTTGGATGCTGCGCAATGACCGTCCAGCGTTCTGGTATGCGTTGGCCGCTGCCGTGATCTATGCGGTGTCTCTTGCGATGTGGTTTGCTCTCGTCAAGCCGGCGAACGATATTCTGGCCACTTGGGTGCCTGGCCCGATTCCGGAGAATTTCGAAGCGATCCGGCTGCGCTGGGAAACAGGCCATATGATCGTCGCCGGCTTCAAGGCCGTCGGTTTCGTATCGCTGGTTGCTGCCCTGCTCTTCATCAAGCGCGGCTGACCGGATCGGAAATGTCCGGCGACTGCGTTTGTTGCGCCGGTGAATGTGCTGTGGCAGAAGCGGGCCACGTCGCCCAGGAGATGCTCTTCTTGAAACCTTTTCGCGACAAACGCCGCGACAGCCGCTCGCATCAGCTCGCAAAGGGCGGGGCGGAACCGCGCGCAACCGGCGCATCGGGCAACCGCACCGAGCCGATAGCCGCGCCGCGCGTCCTTTCCCGCCGCGACGGCGCCCTGCCCGCCGAACACCTGCCGCTGATCCTCGAAGTCGCGCCCAACGCCGACTACGCGTTGCTCGACAGCGGTACCGGACAGAAGCTCGAGCAGTACGGCCCCTATCGCATCGTTCGGCCTGAAGGCCAGGCGATCTGGCAAAAAGCGTTGCCGGCCAAAGACTGGGACCGCGCCGACGCCATTTTCACCGGCGACACCGACGAGGAAGGCATCGGCCGCTGGCGTTTCCCCAGGACGCCGCTCGGCGAAACCTGGCCAATGAAGCATGACGGCATCGATTATCTCGGCCGCTTCACCTCGTTTCGCCATGTCGGCGTGTTCCCCGAGCAGGCCTCGCACTGGGATCACATGGCCGGGCTGATCGCGGCGGCGAAGCGGCCGGTCAAAGTGCTGAATCTGTTCGGCTATACCGGCCTTGCCTCGCTGGTGGCGGCGCGCGCCGGCGCCGAGGTCACCCATGTCGATGCTTCCAAGAAGGCGATCGGCTGGGCCAGGGAGAACCAGGAGATGGCGGGCCTGTCGCAAAAGCCGATCCGTTGGATCGTCGACGACGCCCTAAAATTCGCCGAGCGCGAGGAGCGCCGAGGCAGCCGTTACGACATCGTCCTGTTCGATCCGCCCGCCTATGGCCGTGGCCCCAAGGGCGAGGTCTGGCAATTGTTCGAGGATCTGCCGGCTCTGACCGACCTCTGCCGCTCGGTCCTGACGCCGAAGCCGCTCGCTGTCGTGCTGACCGCCTATTCGATCCGCGCTTCCTTCTTCGCCATCCATGCCTTGATGCGCGACACTTTTGCCGGCATGGGCGGCACGGTCGAATCCGGCGAACTGATTATCCGCGAGAAATCCGCCGGCCGGGCGCTGTCCACCTCGCTGTTTTCGCGCTGGGTGGCCTGAATGAGCGAGCGGCACGCCGGCGCGCCAGGTCAGGTGAAGGAAGTCACCAGCCTTGCCAATCCGTTGATCAAGGACATCAAGGCGCTCTCGCTGAAGAAATACCGCGACCAGCAGAACGCATTCATGGCCGAGGGGCTGAAGCTGGTCATCGACGCGCTCGACCTCGGCTGGTCGATCCGGACGCTGGTCTTCGCCAAGGCCGGACGCGGCAACGCGGCGGTCGAAAAGGTCGCGGCGCGCACGGTTGCCGCCGGCGGCACCGTGCTCGAAGTTTCGGAAAAAGTGCTCGTCGCCATCACGCGCCGCGACAACCCGCAAATGGTGGTCGGCGTCTTTTCGCAAAAGTTCCTGCCGCTGAAGGGCATCCGCGCTCAAGACGGCGATGTCTGGGTGGCGCTGGACCGCGTGCGCGACCCCGGGAATCTCGGTACCGTCATCCGCACCGTCGATGCCGTTGGCGCCAAGGGCATCATCCTGGTCGGCGAGACCACCGATCCTTTTTCCGTCGAGACCGTGCGCGCCACGATGGGCTCGATCTTCGCCGTGCCGGTGGCCAAAGCGACGCCGGAAGCCTTCCTTGCCTGGCGAAAAAGCTTTCCTGGCCTGGTTGCCGGCACACATTTGAAAGGTGCGGTCGATTACCGTTCGGTCGACTTTTCCAAAGGCCCGGTGCTGCTGGTGATGGGCAACGAACAGCAGGGCCTGCCCGAAAGCCTGGCCGAAAGCTGCGACAGATTGCTGCGGATTCCACAGTCTGGTCGGGCCGATTCGCTCAATCTCGCGGTGGCCACCGGCATCATGCTGTTCGAGATCCGGCGCGGCGCGCTGAAACTTGCCCCGGAGGGCGCCTGACCGTGACATCCCGAACGGTGAAATCCCCAACGGCAAAATCCTGGTTGCCCTACGTCGTGCTGGTCGCCGCCGCGGTGACGCTCGACCAGTGGGTGAAATATCTGGTCGAGACCGGCCTCCCTTTTCAGGAAAAGGTCGATCTTGTCCCGTTCCTGGCATTGTATCGCACCTACAACACCGGCATCGCCTTCTCGATGTTTTCGTCCTTCGGTGACACCGGCCTGGTGGTCATCGCCGCTTTCGTCGTCGCTTTCGTGCTCTATCTTGCGGCCCGCACTCCGCCCAGCCACGTGCTTACCCGCATCGGCTTTGCGCTAATCGTCGGCGGCGCGCTCGGCAATCTGTTCGACCGCGTTACCTATGGTCACGTGATCGACTACATCCTGTTTCACACCCCGGTATGGTCCTTCGCCATCTTCAACCTCGCCGACGCCTTCATCGCGGTCGGCGCGGTGGTGGTCGTCCTCGACGAACTCATTGGTTGGCGGCGTGAGGCCAAGCCCTCAAGCGATTGACCTGGCCTTCTGCCGCCATACAGTGTCCCATTCAAGAAGCCCGAGGAGAAGACATGCCCGAAACCTTCAAAGCCATCCTCGTTTCGCGCGACGCCGAGAAGAAGCAGTCGGTCGCGATCACCGACCTTACTGAAGCCGACCTGATGGAAGGCGATGTCACCGTCGCCGTCGAGGCGACGACGGTGAACTACAAGGACGGCCTCGCCATATCCGGCAAGGCGCCGGTGATCCGCCGCTGGCCGCTGGTACCGGGCATCGATTTCGCCGGCACCGTCATCTCGTCCTCCCATGCCGACTGGCGCACGGGGGACAAGGTCATATTGAACGGCTGGGGCGTCGGCGAGACGCATTTTGGCGCCTATGCCGAGCGCGCCCGTGTCAAGGGCGACTGGCTGGTGCCGCTGCCCCAGGGCATGAGCCCGCATGATGCGATGGCGGTCGGCACGGCAGGTTACACCGCCATGCTTTGCGTTATCGCGCTGGAACGGCACGGCATCGTGCCGGAACGCGGCCCCGTCGTGGTGACGGGCGCGGCCGGCGGCGTCGGCTCGGTCGCGGTTTCGATTCTGTCCAGCCTCGGCTATCACGTCGTCGCCTCGACCGGCCGCAGCGCTGAAAGTTCCTACCTGACCGGCCTGGGTGCTTCGGAGGTGATTCCGCGCGACGAGCTTGCCCAGCCGGCAAAGCCGCTCGCCAAGGAACGCTGGGCCGGCGGCGTCGACGCGGTCGGCAGTCACACCCTGGCCAACGTCCTTTCGATGACCTCCTATGGCGGCGCCGTCGCCGCCTGTGGCCTGGCCGGCGGCATGGATCTGCCGACGAGCGTCGCCCCGTTCATCCTGCGCGGCGTTTGTCTGCTCGGCATCGATTCGGTGATGGCGCCAAAAACGGTCCGCATGGAGGCGTGGCGCCGGATCGGCACGGACCTCGACCTCCAGAAGCTCGCCAAACTGTCCACGACCATTGGTTTCGATGGCATCATCGACGCCGCGCACGATATCGTCGAGGGCAAGGTCCGCGGTCGCGTGGTGGTGGACATGTGAGCTCTTCCTTCTCCGGTTTTTAATGCATGTCGAGCAAAAGCATGACCCAGGGTGTGCAGCGGTGAAGCGCCTCGCATGAGGCCGGCCAAACGCGACGCGCTTCAGGAGCGGAGAGGCAAAAACCGCGCGACCGCTAAAATTCGAACGATCCGCGGCAATTTTCCATAATCTCTGTCTGGCAAGGGTTTCCGCATGGCCACGGAATCCGGCATCAGAGAAACAGAGAGCGCCGAAAACGGCGACGGGATCGGCCCGGAGGCGCCAAGCCGGCAGCATATCGCGGCGCCGCCACTGGCGCCTGAATTGCCCGCCGCCAATCGCGAAGGCCTGCCGTTCCTGATGCTCGTCGCCATCGTCGTGCTGGCGGGCCTGTCGCATCTGACCGGCGCGCCGATCTTCATCACCGTCGGGCTTTTGGCGACTGGCATGGCAGGCCTTGCCGTGCATCTGCGTGCCAGGCGCACGGCGCGCCGCACGGTTGCGCTGCTTGGCGCGACCGCAGCGCGCAGTCGCGCCGAGGTTGAGAGCCTGGCCGACCGCGTGTGGGAGATGCAGGAGAGCGAGGAACGCTTTCGCGGGCTGATCGACGCGCTTGGCGATCTCGTCGTCCATCGCGACCGTGACGGCCACATCGTCTATGCCAACAAGGTTTTCGCCGAGCTTGTCGGAGCCGACCAGCGCGACCTTGCCGGCAGGGCCCTGGCCGACCTCGGCATCGACGTCGGCATCGTTCCCGATGCCGCTTTTTCCGACCATGAATGCCTGAGCTCCACCGACGTCGCCATTAGCACACCGAGCGGCCCGCGCTGGTTCTCATGGATCGAACTGTCCGTGCGCGACAAGGAGAGCGGTTCCGTCTCGCATCGCGCAATCGCCCGCGACATTACCGCACGCAAGCACGCCGAAACGTCGCTGATCACCGCCCGCGAGCGAGCCGAATATGCAAGCCAGGCCAAATCGCGCTTCCTCGCCACCGTCAGCCACGAGATCCGCACGCCGATGAACGGCATCATGGGCATGGCCAAGCTGCTGGCGGACACCGGGCTCTCGCCGCAACAACGGACCTATGTCGGCGCCATCTCGACCTCGGCCAGCGCGCTGCTGGCGCTGATCGAGGACCTGCTCGACTATTCCAAGATCGAGGCCGGCCGCTTCGATCCCGAACCGCAGCCAATGTCGGTGCGCGAGATCGCCGACAACATCGTGGAACTCCTGGCAGCGCGTGCCTTCGCCAAGAACATCGGCCTTGGCTGCCATGTCGAACCCGACGTGCCGCAGATGATATCAGCCGATCCTGGAAGAGTCAGGCAGGTGCTGCTCAACCTCATCGGCAACGCCATCAAGTTCACCGACAGCGGCGGCGTGTTGGTGAGCATCGCTCGTGTCCGCACCGAAACCACCGACCGCATAGGCTTCACCGTCACCGACACCGGTCCCGGCCTGCACGAGGACGACCTGGAGCGCATCTTCGAGGAATTCGAACAGGCTGACGGCACGTCGACTCGCGCGCATGGCGGCGCCGGGCTCGGTCTTGCCATCTCCAGGCGCCTGGTGATCGCCATGGGCGGCACGATCTCGGTGTCGAGCCAGCTCGGCCAGGGTTCGGAATTCGTCTTCGAAATCCCTGCAATATCGGCCACCGAGCCGCCGCAGAGCCGTCGGGATGCGCTGTCAGGGCGGCGCGCCGTGATCCTGTCGAAGAACGCCATCGAGGCCGACGCCATCGCCCGCACCATCCGCGCCAATGGCGGCAGGGTCGATCTGGCCACCACCGCCGCCCAGGCGGCGTCCTTCGCCGAAGGCTGCGACGCGCTTTTGGTCGATGCGGCCATGGAGGAAGGCGACGGCAGGTTGCTCAAGCGCCTTCGCCAGAGCGGCTTTGCCGATTGCGAGGCGATTACACTGATCGCGCCAACCGACCGCGGCATGCTGGGCGAGTTCCGCGCCAGCGGCTACGCCACCTTTCTGGCAAGGCCGGTGCGTGGCGAAACGTTGCTTCGCGTGCTTTTGACCAGCAGCGTGCCTGCCCTCACCCAGCCGCAGCCGGAAAAGCGCGGCGCACCAACCGCCCGCGCCATTGGCGGCCGGCGGCGGGGCCTGTCCGTGCTGATCGCCGAGGATAACGACATCAACGCCATGCTTGCCCGTGCCACGCTGCTAAAGGCCGGGCATCGCGTGAAACTGGTCGGCAACGGCAAGGCCGCCGTCGAGGCCATCACCGGCACCGACCACAAGTACCGCTTCGACGTGGTGCTGATGGACCTGCACATGCCTGTCATGGACGGGCTGGACGCGATCGCCGCCATCCGCCGGCACGAGGAGGAAACAGCCGTGTCGCCGGTTCCGATCATGGTGCTGTCGGCGGACAGTCAGGAAACGACCCGCCACGCAGTGCTCGCTCATGGCGCCAGCGGCTTCGTCACCAAGCCGCTCGACCCCGACGCGCTTGTCCATGCGGTCGAGGGTCACGTGGCCGCTTGATCCGCCGGCTGTCCTTGCCTGGCTTACCTGCAGAAGCCGGTTGAAGGGTTGACCAGCCGACGAAGTATTGCCGGCAGGGCCGTATCACGGTACTGTCACAATCCTGTTGCACCTACGCCGTATCCCCGTGCCAAGAGGGATGGCTCGAAGGAGAATCACTCGTGCATACAGTTATGCCGGAATGTGACGCTCGGCCGAACGCCAGGGGTGCTTTGCTCGCCGGGCGCAACGTCGATGCTGTCATAAAAGGCGAAGCGCTTGGCCGTATCGGCAACCTCGAAGTGCGGCTCGCACGCAACGAGGCCGAGATCGCCGCCGCGCAGGAAGTGCGCTACCGGGTGTTCTATGACGAGCTCGGCGCCAGGAAAACCCTGTTTCAGGTGCAGGACCGGCGCGACGCCGACCATTTTGATCCGCTCTGTGATCATCTGCTCGTCTTCGACACCTCGCTGTCCGGTCCCGAGCATCGCCGCATTGTCGGCACCTACCGCCTGTTGCGGCAGGAGATCGCGGCAGCGGCCGGCGGCTTCTATTCCGAGGGCGAGTTTGAGCTGACCAATCTTATCGCCCGCCACCCCGGCCAGCGTTTCCTCGAGCTCGGCCGCTCCTGCGTCTTGCCGGAATACCGCTCGAAGCGCACCATCGAGGCGCTCTGGCAAGGTATCTGGGCCTATATCAACCATTATGGGATCGGCGTGATGACCGGTTGCGCCTCGTTCCCCGGCACCGTGCCGGCGGCACACGCCGAAGCGCTGACCTATCTCGCCCATCACTGCCGGACGAATTCGGCCTGGGACGTGCGCGCCGTCGCCGGCCGCTACTGTTCCATGGATTTGATGCCGATCGAGGCGGTCAACGCCAAGGCCGCGATCGCGGCGATGCCACCGCTGGTCAAGGGCTATCTGCGCGTCGGCGCGCGCATCGGCGACGGCTGCGTCATCGACCGCGAATTCTCGACGGTCGACGTGTTCGTGGTGATGCCGGTCAAGGAGATCGGCGCCCGCTACGTCAGCTATTATGGCGGGGAAGCCCAGCGCTTCGCCGCCTGAATTCCAATGAGTAGCGAATAGCGAGTAGCGAGTAGCGAGAGTTCCGCTGCGGATCGTTGTCCCTATTCGCTACTCGCCTCATTTCACGGAATATCTTCCGGCCGCCGGCCGGGCCGGCTCTTGTAGGACGGAAAGGCCCAGCCGAACTTAAGCGCGCCGCCACGCACGCAGAAAGCGGCTATGAAGCCCACCAGGCCCGAGGCGAGCGGCGGCAGTCCGGCGAGATCGCCTGTTGTAAACAGGATGGCGCCCGCAAGGGCGGCGGTGACATAGATTTCTGGTCTCAAGAGCACCGAAGCCTCACCGGCCAGCAGGTCGCGCAAGATCCCGCCGAACGTGGCGGTGAGCACGCCGGTAACAACGGACACGACCGGCGAGCCGGTGATGGCCAGGCCCTTGGCGGCACCCATCACCGAAAACGCGGCGAGGCCGACGGCGTCGAGCCAGAGCAGTAATTTCCAGCGGGATTCGAGACGGTGCGCCCCGAAAAAGACAAGCATCGCCACCACCGCGCAGATCAGCACATAGCCAGAGTTGGTAACCCAGAAGACCGGCAGATTGAGGATGACGTCACGAAACGTGCCACCGCCGATGCCGGTGACGCTGGCCAGGAACAGAAAGCCGATGATGTCGAGCTGCTTGCGCGAAGCGGCCAGCGCACCGGTCGCCGCGAAGAAGGCGACACCGGCATAGTCGAGAAGCTCGATCGGGTTCAAGGGCATAGCGGAGTAGGAGAGCGGGTGAATAGGGATGTATGAATAGCACGAAGCCGCACGATTGGTACGGCTCCTACTGCTCCTACTGCCCTATTCCCTTAACTTACGCATCCTTCTCAGCTTGCTCATTCACCGGCCCTGGCTCGACCGGCGCTTCGCTTGCCACATGCTTGGGACCGCCCTTGGCAACGCCGACCATGGCCGGCCGCAACACCCGCTCACCGATCGAATAGCCTGGCTGCACGACCTGGACCACCGTGTTGGCCGGCACCTCCGGATTGGGCACCTCGAACATCGCCTGATGGAAATTCGGGTCGAATTTCTCGCCTTCCGGCTCGAGCTTCTTCACTCCGTGCCGCTCGAGCGCCGATAGCATGGCGCGCTCGGTGAGTTCGACGCCCTCGATCAGTGACTTCAAACCGGCATCACCTGACGCCTTGGACTCAGCCGGGATCGCATCCAGTGCGCGGCGCAGATTGTCCGATACCGACAGCATGTCACGGGCGAAATTGGCAACCGCATAGGCGCGTGCATCGTGCACGTCACGGGCGGTACGGCGGCGCAGATTCTCCATCTCGGCTGCGACGCGGAGCGCGCGGTCCTTCAACTCGTCGTTTTCCTTCAGCAGCCGCACAAGCGCTTCATAGTCGCCGTCGGCGCTGCCTTGCGTGTGTTCGGTGGCAGCCCCGGCCGTCTCGGCTTCATCGGGCGCGCGTTCGTCTTTTGCCTGGTCGCTCATCGCCGTTTCCCGTCATTTCAAATGATGTGGATTTTGTGCCCGATATCGAGGTTTGGCGGCCAAAAATCAAGGGGCAAGCGATACTGGACAGGCCGCTCGCGCTTTTGACGACGCATCATGGAGACCTTTCGATATTAATTCAAATTTTACTGTAACCACCGGCTTTGCTTGCCAAGATGCTGCGATGGGGGAACCATTCGTCTGCTGGAAGAGTTTCGAAACCGACACAGGATTTTGAGATGGCGACCCGCAACGACGGCGACCGTAAGAATGGCGCCCCCAACGATGACGAAAGACGTGAAAGGCTGGCGGCCGGCATCAGGCGCCAGTTCGGCACGGAGGCAACGATGCACTTTCTGCGCGCGTTGCCGGCGTTCCGGACGGAGAACGACATTCCCGATCGTTTCAGGGAATTGCTTGACCGCCTCGACGGCATCGAAAGCAGCGTAGCCGCCGGTGGCAACCGGCGATAGACAACACACACGCCTGTCGCTGCGCGCCATTGGCATGCCTTTTGCCGCAGCTTGCGCGTCGCGCGACAATTACCCGCAGTAACTTTGCGTGATGCCTGGCTTGCGGCGACGAAATGGTCCGTCTATGCTTCCTGATGAACATGATTTCCCCCGAAGCTGTAGCGAACAGCAAGCGTGCCTGGTTGAAGATCCTGGCGCGCTACAAGAAACCTGACAGGCGGCGCAGCGCCGTCGAACTTGCCATCACTCTCATCCCCTTTGCCACGCTGTGGGCACTGTCCTCGGCTGCCTATGCCTATGGCCATTGGTGGGGTCTGATCCTCATCCTTCCGGCCGCCGGCTTTCTGGTGCGGATCTTCATGATCCAGCACGATTGCGGCCACGGTTCCTTCTTCGCCAACCGCACCGCCGACGACTGGATCGGCCGCGGCCTGGGGATCCTGACTTTGACGCCTTACGATTGCTGGCGGCGTGCCCACGCAACCCATCATGCCAGCGCCGGCAATCTCGATGAGCGCGGCACGGGCGACATCAAGACGCTGACTGTCGCGGAATATCGGCAAATGTCCTGGCGGGGCCGCCTTGCCTATCGTCTCTATCGCCATCCGCTCGTCATGTTCGGCCTCGGCCCCATTTGGCTTTTCATCTTTGAACAGAGACTGCCGGTCGGCATGATGCGAGGCGGCCTCACGCCCTGGGTGTCGTCGATGGCCACCAACGCGGCCATCGCGGTCGCCGCCGCCGCCCTTGTCTGGTTCGTCGGTCTCGAAGCGTTCCTGGTCGTCCATTTGCCCATCGTCGTTCTCGCCGGGTCCGCCGGCATCTGGCTGTTCTATGTCCAGCACCAGTTCGAAGAGACAGAGTGGGCAAAGGACTCCGAATGGGAGTTCCAGCATGCGGCCCTGCACGGCTCGTCCTATTACGACCTGCCGCCGGTACTGAACTGGTTCACCGGCAATATCGGCGTCCATCACGTGCACCACCTCTCCGCCAAGGTGCCGTGCTATCGTCTGCAGGAGGTCCTGAGGGACTATCCGGAACTGCGCGAAATTGGCCGCGTCACGCTTCTCGACAGCCTGCGCTGCGTCAAGCTGGCGCTGTGGGATGAGAGCCGCAGCAAGCTGATATCGTTTCGCGAAGCGCGGATGACTGCATAAAGCACATCCCAAAAACGAACGCGCGGCGCTGTAAAGCCGCCGCACCACAGGTACGGCGGCTTTTATAATGGTGGCTCAAGCCGCCTGGCGTTTGTCGCGCATCAGGATCTCGCCGTGGCGGATCTCGGTGCCAAGCACTTTCAGGCATTCGCGCATGAAGGCGGCCAGCCCCGGCCAGCCCTTGGCCGACACCAGATTGCCGTCGACATGGGCGCCGGTCGGCGCGACATCGATGTAGGTGCCGCCAGCGAGCGTGACTTCCGGCTCGCAATACTGCAGCGCCGCGACTTCCCTGCCACGCAGCACGCCGTCGACCGCCATCAGGATCTGCGCGCCGTGGCAAATGGTGAAGATCGGCTTGCCGGTCTCGTGGAAATGCCGCACCAGCGCCTGCACGCGCTTGTCGATGCGGATATATTCCGGCCCGCGTCCGCCTGCCGCATAGACGGCATCGTATTCAGCCGGATTGACCTCGGAAAACGTCTTGTTGAGGATGTAGTCGTGGCCGAGCTTTTCCGTATAGGTCTGGTGGCCCTCGAAGTCGTGCAGCGACGTCTTCAGGATATCGCCTGCCTTCTTGTCGGGACACACGACATGCACGGTGTGGCCGACCGCATGCATGGCCTGTTCAAAGACGAAAATCTCGTATTCCTCGCTGAACTCGCCAACGAGCATCAATATCTTCTTACCAGCCATTCCCGGTTCCTCCCTTGGTGGCGAATTTATTTCGGATCACGAAATAATAGGCCGTATCATAAGGGGCGGATGCCGAAAATAAAAGATTGAATCGGCAAAGTGGTCCGACCAGATGCGACTTGCTCGGTGGGGAGATCAACCGGTGCGCACCCGCCGCCAGGAATATTTGGGGCCTTTGGCCTCCGGCTTCACGGTCGGCTGGTAGGACAGCGGCAGACCGCCGGTGCGGCCTTCCTCGAGCCGTTTCAGCAACACTGGATTTGATACTTCGAACTCGTCGAAGCCGAGGCGCAGCATATGCGGAAGCTGGTCGACCAGAACCTGTCCGGTGGCGCGGACCGCGCCCTCGAAACGGTAGCGGCTGCGCAGCAGTTCGCCCTTGGAGAAGGAGCGGCCGTCACTGAAAGCCGGGAAGGCCAGCGCCACCAGCGATATCTGGTCGAGCAGGTCCGCGATCTTTTCGAGCTGATCGCCGGGCTGAAGCAGCACGCCGAGGCGCTCCTTCGCCGACCGGCGCACCGCCGGATCGAGGTCGAGAAACGCCTGCAGCGGCAGGATGAAGCGGCCATTGCCGGACAGTGCGTCGGCGCTCTCGGCATGGCTCCACTCGTCCTCGCTAAAACCTGTCGTGGTCCAGAGGCGGGTGGCGTTTTCCGCTATCGATTCACTCATTGAGAAATTCCCAAGTCCACAAAATTCCAAAGTTCAAAACGCTCGAGGGTGTGTTGAGATTCAGGTAAGGCCGAGCCGAGAATGGTGGCTTCCGAGAACCGGAGCGGAGCGTACTTTGGGTACGTGCCGCCATTCGCAGGCCAGCCTCACCTGAATATCGACATACCCTAAAGCGATGCGTCGGTCAGCGACTTCTCCAGCCCCGACAAATGGATGCCGCACTCTGTCTTGGCGTGCCCCACCCAGCGGCCGCTGCGTGCATCCTCGCCCGGCTGCACCGGCTGCGTGCACGGGAAGCAGCCTATCGAGAGATAGCCATAGGCGACCAGCGGATTCTCACGCAGCGCATGCGCGCGCATATAGTTGGCCTGGTCTGATGTCGTCCAATGCGCCAGCGGATTGATGCGAATGCGCGAGCCGACCGCCTCGAACACCGGCAGGGATGCCCGCGTCGTCGCCTGAAAACGCTTGCGGCCGGTGAACCAGGCGCGGAACGGCTCGACGCCGCGCGCCAGCGGCTCGACCTTGCGGACCTCGCAGCAGGCGTCGGTGTCGGTTTCGTTCAGATTACCGGTCGGATCGATCCGTTCGAGCGCCGCTTCTTCGGGAGTGATCACCCTTATATCGGTCAGCCCGAAATCGGCAACCAGCGCGTCACGATAGCCGAGCGTCTCCTCGAAGTGCTTGCCGGTGTCGAGGAAGATGACCGGCAGCGTCCGGTCGATCTTGGCGATCATGTGCAGAAGCACTGCAGAATCCGCCCCGAACGACGAAACTGCGGCGATTTCACCGTGAAAGAATTCCCGGGCCGACCGCTCGATGATCTCCAGCGGCTTCAGATGACCATAGAGCGCATCGAGCCCCGCCGCTTCGGCGGCGATGCCGGCCTCGACGTCGACGATACGATCAAGCGGCCTTGGCTTCGCCAGCATAGAGCGCCTCCTTGAACGGCGCGGGACCGACACGGCGGTAGGCGTCGATGAATTTTTCGTTTCTGTCGAGCCGGAGGCCGAGATAGGTCTCGACGATCTGCTCGATGGCGTCGGTGATCTCTGCCGAGCTGAAGCCGCGGCCGATAATCTCGCCGACCGAGGTGTTCTCGTCCGCCGAGCCGCCGAGCGTGACCTGGTAGAGTTCGGCGCCCTTCTTCTCGACGCCGAGGATGCCGATATGGCCGACATGGTGATGGCCGCAGGCATTGATGCAGCCGGAAATCTTCAGCTTCAATTCGCCGATCTCGCGCTGACGCTCGAGCGAAGCAAAACGACGCGAGATTTCCTGCGCCACCGGAATCGAGCGCGCCGTGGCCAGCGCGCAATAGTCGAGGCCCGGGCACGAGATGATGTCTGATATCAGGTTGGAATTGGCGGTCGCCAGTCCGATGTCGACCAGCGCGTCATAGACCGCCTTGAGGTCGGCCCGCGCGACATGCGGCAGGATCAGGTTCTGCTCATGGCTGACGCGCAGCTCGTCGAAAGCATATTTTTCGGCAAGGTCGGCGACCGCTTCCATCTGGCTGTCGGAGGCATCGCCCGGCGCTTCGCCAATGCCCTTGAGCGAGATGGTCACGGCGGCATAATCCGGGTGACGGTGTGTCACCACGTTCTGGTCGAGCCATTCCGAAAAGCTCTTCGAATCGAGGCGGGCGAGCTTGACGGCCTCGTCGCCTTCCGGCCGTTCGGCCAGCGCCGGTGGTGCGAAATAGGCATCGATGGCGCGGATGTCGGCTTCCGGCAGTTTTAGATCCGCATCCTTCAGTTCTAGCCATTCAGCCTCGACCTGGCGGGTGATCTCCTCGACGCCGGTCTCGTGGACAAGGATCTTGATGCGCGCCTTGTATTTGTTGTCGCGGCGGCCGTAGAGGTTGTAAACGCGCAGGATCGCCGTGCAATAGGACAGAAGGTCGGCCTCGGGCAGGAAGTCGCGGATCTTCTTGGCGATCATCGGCGTACGGCCCTGGCCGCCGCCGACATAGACGGCGAAACCGAGTTCGCCGGCAGCGTTCTTCTTCAAATGCAGGCCGATGTCATGCGTCTGGATGGCGGCGCGGTCGCGCTCAGCGCCGGTCACCGCAATCTTGAATTTTCTCGGCAGGAACGAGAATTCCGGATGCACCGACGACCATTGGCGCAGGATTTCCGCATAGGGACGCGGATCGGCCACCTCGTCGGCGGCGGCACCGGCAAAGTGGTCGGCGGTGACGTTGCGGATGCAGTTGCCGCTGGTCTGGATGGCGTGCATCTCGACACCAGCCAGATCGGCCAGGATCGCCGGAATGTCCGACAGCGCCGGCCAGTTGAACTGGATGTTCTGGCGCGTCGTGAAATGGCCGTAGCCCTTGTCGTATTTGCGGGCGATGTGGCCGAGCATGCGCAGCTGCTTGCTGTTCAGCGTGCCGTAAGGCACCGCGATGCGCAGCATGTAGGCGTGCAACTGCAGGTAGACGCCATTCATCAGCCGCAGCGGCCGGAACTGATCCTCGGTGATCTCGCCGGCAAGCCGCCGCGCGACCTGATCGCTGAACTCGGCGACGCGGGCCTGGACGAAATCGTGATCGAACTCATCGTAACGGTACATGTCTGGTCTTTCCGGGCGCGTCCGCCCGTTGTCTTCAATGTGGTCGTTTACGCCGCGCGGGCGGCTACCGGGCGGGCCTGCTTGCCCAGGTCGTTGCGGTTGGTCGGGCCGGCGGCGCGGATCTTTTCGCGCAGCCGGACCGGCTCGACGACACCATTGGCGACGGTCACGTCGATCAGATTGACGTCGACCACTTCATTGTTGGCGGAGGCCGTGGCGCCGATCGCCTCCAGCCGGTCTTCAGCCGCCTTGTCATGGGCGACATCGGCATTGTCGATGGTCTCGGCCCAGCCGCCATTGGCGTACCAGACGGCTTCGCCGTCGGCGAGGCGGTTTGCAGTCAGAACTTTCATCGTTCAGCTCCTTCGGCGGCTGTTTGGGCCGCGCCTTCATACCTGTGTGCCGCCAGCGGCTCGGAACGTTCAAAATTGGCGCCGGCGACCGCATCGCCGATGATGGTCATGACCGGGCCGGTAAGGTCGGCGCGGACCTCCAGCGACGGCAGGTCGGCGAGCGTGCCGTGGAAACGGCGCCGGTTGGCAAGACTGGCATTCTCGACCACGGCGACCGCAGTATCCGGCGACAGGCCGGCCTCGATCAGCCGGCCGGCAACCTCGGCCGCGACCGAGCGACCCATATAGACGGCGACCGTGGCGCCGGAAATGGCGAGCTTTGCCCAGTCGGGCAGCGAATTTCCCTTGAGGTCGTGGCCGGTGGTGAACACCATCGACGACGACACGCCGCGCAGCGTCAGCGGCAGCTCGAAATCGGCGGCGGCGGCGAAGGCCGCGGTGACGCCCGGAACCACCTCATAGGCGATGCCGGCATCGCGCAGCGCTGCCATTTCCTCGCCCGCCCGGCCGAACACCAGCGGATCGCCAGATTTCAGCCGCACGACGCGCTTGCCGTCGCGGCCGAGCTCGATCAGCAGCGCATTGATCTCGGCTTGGCTCTTGGTGTGGCAGCCCTTGCGTTTGCCTACCGGCAGACGCTCGGCGTCGCGACGGCCCATGGCGACGATCGCCTCCGGCACCAGCGCATCATGGACGATGACATCGGCTTCCATCAGCAGCCGGTGGGCGCGCAGCGTCAGCAGGTCTTCGGCGCCGGGACCCGCGCCAACCAGGGCAATGTGACCCGATGCCGGCGCGTTCGAAAGCAACAGGTCGACGGCAGCACCGTGCGCCTGCGAAAGCTGGCCAGCCTCCATGGCGCGGGCCGGCGCGCCGCCGAAAAACTCGCTCCAGAAGCGGCGGCGGGCATTGCCTTTCGGCAGCAATCTCTCAACAGTGCCGCGCAACGAGGCAGCAAGCGAAGCAAGCGGCCCGAGCGACGGCGACAGCATGCGGTCGATGCGGCTGCGCAGCATCTGGGCAAGCACCGGTCCGGCCCCTTCCGTGCCGATGGCAATGGCGACCGGCGCGCGGTTGACCAGCGCCGGGGTGAAGAAATCGCATAGCTCCGGCCGGTCGACGGCATTGACCGGAATGCCCAGCCGGCGCGCATCCTCGGCAACGCGGCGGTCAAGCGCCTCGTTACCGCTGGCAGCAAACACCATCACCGCGCCTTCGAGATGCGCGGCCTCATAGGCGGCAGCGATGTGGACGGCGCCATTCGCGGCGATGAAGGCCAGCAAATCATGCTCGGGGGCATCGGCTATGATGCGCAAGACGGCGCTTGACTGGCCGATCAGCCGCGCCTTGGCCAGAGCCTCCTCGCCGCCGCCGACGATGGCCACGGCTTCGCCAGCGACCCGCATAAAGACGGGAAAGGCGTTGAGCTTGGCGGGGGCCTGCGGCATGGCGAGCGGAATCCTGAATACGCTGTCGGTTTTACGCGCGGGCGCGAAAAAACAGAAGGAACGCACTCGCGCATCGCTTCGCACGAAGCAATCGCTTTTCCGCAAGCACCAGAGGCAGGAGAAAAAAATTCCACACCCACGAGTGGAGCGTATCCAAGCCGCTGTTGCGAGCCTTGATCTGCGGCCGTTCTAGCGACAAGCGACGTATATTACAAAACACTTTTTTCTAAATTCCACCAATCTAGTAGATTAAAGCCGACATGCTCTGAGCACCGTCATCCCCGTTGGTTGGCTTGCTCGCCGTGCTTGTCGTCACCGGAACATTCCTGCCTCGGCGCGCGTTTGCTCCTCTGCGAATCCGAGCCTGGCTGTCCAGCTGCGGCAATGGCTCCAGAGACGGGCCTGGAAAACCATGAAAAACAGAAAAAGGAGCGCTCCGGTGAACAACCTCAAGCTGAAACGCGGACTGTGGGTCGTGGTCGCCGACGGCGAGAAGGCACTGTTCCTCGAGAACCGTGGCGACACCCAGTATCCCGACCTTCAGGTCGTGCAGGAGATGGAACAGGCAAATCCGGCGACGCGAGAGCAAGGTTCGGACCGCCCGGGTCGCTACAGCGACGGCCCATCCGTCCACCGCAGCGCAGTCGAGGACACTGACTGGCATCGCCTCGGCAAGGAGCGTTTCGCCGACGAAATTGCCGAGCGGCTGTACAAGCTCGCGCATCGCGGCGCCTTCAAGGAGATGGTGCTGATCGCACCGCCGCAGGTGCTGGGTGACATGCGTCGAAAACTGCACAAGGAAGTTGCCGGGAAAATCACAGCGGAAATTCCCAAGACGCTGACCAACCACACCATCGTCGACATCGAAAACCTGCTGCAGGCCACCTGATCGGGCATCAGGCGCAGGCGGTTTCTTTTTAGCAGCAACCATTGCCAGCCCGAGGCGGCCCGCCTTCTGCCAACCCCACCTTCTGCCGGCCCTTGTCGTATATTCCATGGCATTTGCGGTTGCCTCGCGGCCATCCGGGCCGCCATATTGCAAGGCGGCTGCTTCGGGCGGTGCATATCCGACATCGTAATTTTGAAAGGCGCTCCATAGACAATGCCGCATGACACGCCGCTTATCGCCACCATCGTCGCCGGTTTGGGGCTGGCTTTCGTCTTCGGCGCAATTGCCAATCGCTTCCGCATCCCGCCGCTGGTCGGCTACCTCGTCGCCGGCGTCCTGGTCGGGCCGAACACGCCGGGCTTCGTCGCCGATACCGGCCTCGCCAATGAACTGGCCGAAATCGGCGTGATCCTGTTGATGTTCGGCGTCGGCCTGCATTTCTCGCTGAAGGACTTGTTGTCGGTCCGCGCCATCGCCGTGCCCGGCGCCATCGTGCAGATCGGCTTCGCGACGGCGCTCGGCGCCGGCCTTGCCTGGATGCTCGGCTGGTCGATGGGCGCGGGGCTGGTGTTCGGGCTGGCGCTTTCCGTCGCCTCGACCGTTGTGCTGCTGCGTGCCTTGCAGGAGCGGCGGCTGATCGAGACCGAGCGCGGCCGCATCGCCGTCGGCTGGCTGATTGTCGAGGATCTGGCCATGGTGCTGGCGCTGGTGCTTTTGCCGGCGTTGGCCGGCGTGCTGGGTGGCCAGCAGCAAGTGGAGAGCCATAGCAGTCTGCTGTCGCTGCCGGCGAGCTTCGGCGTCGGGGTATCGTCGGCATGACGTTGGCCAAGGTCGCGGCCTTTGTCGTCGTTATGCTGGTGGTCGGCCGCCGGGTCATCCCCTGGATCCTGCACTACGTCGCCCATACCGGGTCGCGTGAATTGTTCCGGCTGGCGGTGCTGGCCATCGCGCTCGGGGTCGCTTTCGGCGCGGCCACGCTATTCGGCGTCTCGCTAGCGCTGGGCGCATTCTTTGCCGGCATGATCATGAGCGAATCCGAACTCAGCCATCGGGCGGCCGAGGAATCGCTGCCGCTCCGCGACGCGTTCTCCGTGCTGTTCTTCGTTTCGGTCGGCATGCTGTTCGACCCGTTCAGCCTGGTCAGCAATGGCTGGCCGATCTTGGCGACGCTGGCCATCATCGTCATCGGCAAATCGCTGGCGGCCTTCGTCATCGTCGTCGCCTTCCGTTATCCGATCGCGACCGCGTTGATGATTTCGGCAAGCCTGGCCCAGATCGGCGAATTCTCCTTCATCCTGGCCGAGCTCGGCGTCGGGCTGAAGCTGCTGCCCGAACAAGGACGCGACCTCATCCTCGCCGGTGCTATCCTGTCGATCGTCCTCAACCCGCTGATGTTCCTTGCCGTCGACTGGATGAAACCATGGCTGGAGAGGCGCGCCGGCAAGGCGGCGTCGCTCGACGAGGCAAAACCGATCGGGCCCGCCACGGAGCCAGGCCAGTTGGCTTCGGTTGCGGCACCGGTGAACGAGGATGGCCCGCCGCCCAGGACAGCGCTTACCGGCCACTCCATCCTGGTCGGCTATGGCCGTGTCGGCAGCCTCGTCGGCGCGTCCTTGAAGAAGGCCGCCCTGCCCTTCCTCGTCATCGAGGATGCCGACAAGACGCTGGCGAAGCTCAGGGACGACGGCATCGAAACCGTGTCAGGCAACGCCGCGAATAGCGAGGTGTTCGCCGCAGCCAATCCCGAGGGCGCGAAGCGGCTGATCCTCGCCATCCCGAACGCCTTCGAGGCGGGACAGATCGTGCTGCGCGCCCGCGCCGCCAACCCGAAGATCAACGTCATCGCCCGCGCCACTCCGATGCCGAGGTCGAGCATCTCAAGGGGCTCGGAGCCGACACAGTCATCATGGGCGAGCGCGAGATCGCCCGCGGGATCGTGGAAGAGGTTTTGGCAGCACCGAAAGCGCCTTCAGCAGCCTAAGCCGGCGCCGCCCCTCACCCTTACCCTCCCAGTGAAGAACTGGAGAGGGTAAGGGTGAAAAAGCTCACACGTGCTGGCCGCCATTGATGTGGATTTCCGAGCCCGTCACATAGGAAGCCTGCTGCGAGCACAGAAAGAATATGATGTCGGCGACTTCGGCCGTGGTTCCCAGCCGCCGCAGCGGAATCGTCTCGACGATCTTTTCCGTGCCCGGTGACAGGATCGCCGTGTCGATCTCGCCGGGTGCGATGGCGTTGACGCGGATGCCGTGCGGGCCGAAATCATGCGCCATTTCGCGCGTCAGCGAGCCAAGCGCCGCCTTCGACGTCGCATAAGCGGTGCCGGCGAAGGGATGCACGCGAGTGCCGGCGATGGACGTGACGTTGACGATCGAGCCTTTGGCCGACGCCAATTCCCTGAACAATCCCCGCGCCAGCATGATCGGCGCAAAGAAATTCACCTGGAACACGTCGCGCCAAACATGCATCGGCGTGTCGATCGAATTCATGCGGCTGTTGCCGTCCTTGAGCTTCGGCGAGATACCGGCATTGTTGACCAGCGCATGGAGTTGGCCGCCATGCGCCTCCAGCCGATGGCGGATCTCCGAGATCGCGATGCCGACATCCTCCTGGTCGGCGAGATCGACTTTGATATGGTCCTCCGGACCGGCCGGCCACGGGCAGTCGTCGGCAAAGGCCTGGCGCGAGCAGGTGATGACGCGCCAGCCTTCGCGCGAAAAGCGCTTGACCGTAGCGTGGCCGATGCCGCGGCTGGCGCCGGTCAGCACGATGGTCTTTCTGGTGTCGGTCTCGGCCATTGACGATCTCTCTTAAACCGCAGATGTAGCGGAACACGGCAGCGATGACGAGGGGGTCAGCCGCCGGTGAGGATGTCGAGGATCGAGGTCTGCCGCTTCTTGACCGGGCCGCCGACATCGGCGGGCGGCACCGGGCGCTTGATCGATGCGGTGGTGCCGCCACCGCCCGGCATGCCGAAGCCGCCGGCATCGACCGTTTCGGCGGGACGCACAGCGCGAGGCGGCGACGCTTTTTGGGCGGACGGCGCGGATTGGCCAACCGAAGCGGACGGCACCGGCGCCGGTTGCGCCGTGTTGGGCGGTAATTCGTCCTGCACGATCGTATCGGCAGGCGTCGACCGCCATGTCCCGGGCAGCGGCCGCACCGGCACGCCTTCGTGCGCGGCGACCATGAACTCATGCCAGGCCTGCGCCGGCAGCGCGCCGCCGGTGACCTTCTTCATCGGACCGCCATCGTCATTGCCGAACCAGACTCCGGTGGTGAGATTGGCGGTATAGCCGATGAACCAGGCGTCGCGCGAATTCTGGCTGGTGCCGGTCTTGCCGGCGGCCGGCCAGGCAAAGGCCGCCTTCCTGGCAGTGCCGATTTCAACGGTGCCCATCATCATAGAGTTCATCATGCCGACGATCTCGGGCTTGATGACGCGCGGGGCGCCGCCATTGTTGTCGTAGAGCACCTTGCCGCCGGCTGTCGTCACGCGGCGGATGAAATGGACATCCGGCCGGTAGCCGCCATTGGCGAAGGGGACATAGGCCGACGTCAGTTCCAGCGGTGTCACTTCGGACGTGCCGAGCGCGATCGAGGTGTTGGCCGTGAGGTCGGACTCGACACCCATGCGATGCGCCGCCTCGACGACCGCGTCAGGCCCGACTTCCATGGTCAGCTGGGCGGCCACCGAGTTCAGTGACTTCGCCAGCGCCGTCGCCAGCGTCACCTTGCCGAAATACTTGCCGCCGTAATTGGTGGGCGTCCATTTGCCAATTTTGATCGGCGCGTCATTGCGCACGCTGTCGGGCGTGCGGCCGGCTTCCAGCGCCGCCATGTAAACAAAGGGCTTGAACGCCGAGCCCGGCTGACGGCGCGCCTCGGAGGCACGGTCGAACTGGCTGGTCGAATAATCATAGCCGCCGACCATGGCGCGTACCGCGCCGGAATTGTCGATCGACACCAGCACGCCCTGGCTGGCATTGAGCTTCTTGCCGCTGCCCTCGATCAGTCGGCGGATCGATTGTTCGGCGAGCTTCTGCAGCGTCAGGTCGACGGTGGCGTCGACGATAATGTCGCCGCGCACGTCGCCGATCAGGTCGGGCAGTTCTTCCACGATGGCGTCGGCGACGTAGTTTTCCGAGCCCGTCCAGTAGGATGCCACCCGCGACGCCGGCGCGCTCATCGCCGTGGTCAGTTCCTTGGCGCTGATCTTGCCTTCGTCGCGCATGGCGGCGAGAACAAGCTGCGAGCGTTGCTCGGCGGCCTTCGGGTCACGCGCCGGAGACAGTCGCGACGGCGCTTTCAACAGGCCGGCGAGGAGCGCGGCCTCCGGCAACGTGACGTCGCGCGCGCTCTTGCCGAAATAGCGGCGCGAGGCCGCTTCGACACCATAGGCGCCGGAGCCGAAATAGACCCGGTTGAGATACATTTCGAGGATCTGGTCCTTGGTGTGCTTGTGCTCGAGCCAGAGCGCCAGAAGCACTTCCTGCACCTTGCGTTCCAGCGTGCGATCGGGTGTCAGGAACAGGTTTTTCGCCAATTGCTGGGTCAGCGTCGAGCCGCCCTGCGAAAAACGCCCGCCGACAACGTTGGCCACCATGGCTCTGGACAGACCGATCGGGTCGATGCCCAAATGCGAATAGAAGCGGCGATCTTCGATGGCGATGACGGCCTCGGGAATATAGGTCGACATTTCATGCAGGCCGACGGCTTCGCCGCCGCTCATGCCGCGATTGGCGAGCAGTTTTCCGTCGACCGAGACGATCCTGATATTGGGCGCGCGGTCGGGGATGGCCCAGGTGGTGGCCGCCGGCATTTTCGCGCCGTAATAGACGACGATGCCGGCGGCGGCGATGCCGCCCCAGATGGCCAGCACGAAGCACCAGTAGGCCAGCCGGCCGAGCACGCCGAACAGGCCGCGCCGGCTTTTGCCGCGCCCGCGACGCGACGCTTTTGTCCTGGCCGATTGGCGCTTTGCAGAGGTGTTGCGGTTGCTCGGCACGACGCGATCCTCCTCGCTCACCGAAAAACCGGCCGAGGATTTCGCCCGCGGCGGTCCCTCGAAGCTCGGTTCGATGCGGCTGTCTCTGCGGTTCGCCATGCGCTGTGCTGTCTGTCCCGATGCCTGTCGCATCGGCCTGAAAATCGGAATCGATTTTCGGAAAAGCCGATGCGAAGCTTCAAAGTCTTAGAGCGTGCGTCCGAACGGACGCACGTCGCTCCATGGCGTTCCGGGTGAAGAGTAGATGCGGCGATTTAAGGGCGGGTTAAATGGTTCAAAGTTAATTCAATGCGTTACGGCACGTCACCGCTCCGTTCCTTGCTCCTGGCGGTCGGCAACAATGGCGTCTATCGCGAGACGGCGGGCGTTCTCGCATTTCGGCATCAACTGCCCAGCCGCAGTCGTTCGGCGCGGACCGCCCATAGCAAGGTTGCCGCAATCTATGCTCGTCATTAGAGCGCGATCGGTAAAGTGCGTTCGATCGCGCTCTAAACCATTGAATCTACGCATGACCTTGTCACCAAAGTCACGCGCACTGGGGGATCATGCGTTAGCCAATCGCAGCACGAACGGAAAGCGCTGCCCAGGATGATTGCATCGTCTCGCCCACATGGCAGTAGCAGACAATTTCGTGGAGCTCATTGTCGGTCAATTCGAAGAAACGCTTTGCTTCGCCATAAGTATCGTCTTTCAGCCCCTCATCGCGCAGGATCGAATCCTCGAAGGCAACCGATATTGGCGAGCCTTCGCTACGCATAATTTCGCGCTCGGGTGACGAACGATATTCGGTCCCGATAAGTGCGGTGAGGAGTCGGTTGGGCTGCCGTTCAAGAAGTTTTGACCAACGTTCGAGACGCTGCGTTCGGTCCATTGCAGGAGGCGTTGGGTCTCTGTGTACCTTTGCCACCGTATGCAGTTGGTCCAGTGTTTGGTGCCTCATGGCAACCTCCTAATAGTAGGCGGGTTGGCCCCAAACTCCCATTACCAAGATCATACCGCGAATGTGTCGATACGTCACTCTCATTCCATATCCAGCTTGGCTTCTCTTTGGGTGCATCGAAGGATGGAGCGGCCCCTGCCTTATCGTCAATTTTCGGCCTGATGGGGTCGTCGGCACCTTGGCCGCGCCAACCCAACGCCGCTCAATTCCGCTGGATCGATATTCCCTTGTCGTCGATCTTGAGTTCCACGCCCTCCGGCCTGGTTTGCTCGCGATAGACATAGATGCCGAGCGCGATGACCACGACGACGAGCGCGCCGATGACGAGATAGAGCATGTTCTGTTTCATGGCGCGCCCTTGATGTGCTTCGCAGGATCAGGCCTGCTTCACCAGCTTGATCAGCACGAGCAGGATCACCGCGCCGATCGTGGCGTGGATAATGGAGGCAAGTATGCCACCGCCTATGGCGAATCCCAGCCTTGGGAAGAGCAAGCCGGCTATCAAGGCGCCGACGATGCCGACGACGATATTGCCGATCAGGCCGAGGCCGAAACCCTTGACGATCAAGCCGGCGAGCCAGCCGGCAATGGCGCCGATGATGATGAAGACAAGCAGGCTCTCAGTACCCATTGCAGATCCCTCCCGCGCGAATGGTCGCGGAGCAGAAAGCTCCGAATCGACCTCCGATTGCAACAGGTCCAACCTATTGGAAAGAAACCGGCGCCGCCAGCGGCGTCATTCGCCGTCGTCATCCCCGGATGCAGGCCGCCAGCTGATCGGCTCGATCTTTGTTTGCGTATGACCGTCCGTATAGGCCCACCAGCCGGTGTCGTTCTCGTCCCAGTCGCCGCCGGCCGCTTTCAGCCGGTCGAGCGACCTGTACTGCGCGATGGATTCGTTCATCACCCCGTCGCTGTCCTTCCAGTAGACGGTGACCTTGGAGCCATCCCTAGGCGCTGTTTCGATTGGTTTTCTGGCAGCCATTTCATCCCCTCCATCGATCGATAGAACGTCGAGGCGAACACCTGGTTCCACTTAGCTGTGGGCGAAGATGTCTGCCTCATCCCAGCCCATCAGGTCGAGCTTCGCACGCGTCGGCAGGAAGCGGAAGCAGGCCTCAGCCTCCTTGCTCCGGTTGTCGCGCGCCAGCCGCATCGTCAGCACATCGCGCAGCTGGTGCAGGTAAAGCACGTCGGAGGCTGCGTATTCGAGTTGTTCGGGCGACAGCGTCTCCGCCGCCCAGTCCGACGATTGCTGCGCCTTCGACAGGCTGACGCCGAGAAGCTCAAAGCAGATGTCCTTCAGCCCGTGCCGGTCGGTGTAGGTTCGGGTCAGCCGCGAGGCGATCTTGGTGCAAAACACCGGCTCCGGCATGACGCCGAAGGCGTGGTAGAGCACGGCGAGATCGAAGCGGCCGAAATGGAACAGCTTGGTTATGCTGCGGTTCCTGAGCAGGCTGACAAGGTTTGGCGCCTTCTTCTGGCCGGGCGCGATCTGGATGACGTCGGCGGAACCGTCGCCCGGCGAGATCTGCACCACGCAAAGCCTGTCGCGATGCGGGTTGAGCCCCAGCGTCTCCGTGTCGATGGCGACCGCCCCGACGTCGTAGTGCAAGAGCCCGGGCAGGTCGTTCTTGTGGAAGCGGATATCGCTCATCGTCTTCTCCGGTCGCGGCCCATTCGTGCGTCCAACTGGGCGCGCGTCGCTCTATCCCGTCCTCGCCGCGATCCGATGAAAAATCAACAGAAAGTTGCCGTCTGGCCCTCTCAGCGTGTCAGCGCGTCGATAATGCGCGCCCACGAGCGCTGGCCCTTGTGGAAGGAACTCATCTCGTATTTCTCGTTCGGCGAATGGATGCGGTCATCGTCGAGCCCGAAACCGACAAGCAAGGATTCGATGCCGAGATAAGTCTGGAAATCGCCGACCACCGGGATCGAGCCGCCGCTTCCCGTAGTCACCGCCGGCTTCGGCCACTCGTCGGACAGCGCGTCCTTGGCCTTGGCGAGAAATGGCGAGTCGTAGGAAAGCTGGATCGCCGGCGAGCCGCCATGCGGGTGGAAATCGACTGAGCAGTCGGCCGGGATGCGCTCCCTGACGAAGGCCTGGAAAGCGGCGCGGATCTTTTCCGGGTTCTGCTTGTGGACGAGGCGGAAAGACACTTTTGCCGAGGCTTCCGCCGCGATCACCGTCTTGAACCCTTTGCCGGTATAGCCACCTATAATGCCGTTGAACTCGGCAGTCGGCCGCGCCCAGGTGAGTTCGAGCACCGAGCGGCCGTGTTCGCCGGAAGGGATCGACAGGCCGACGGGCCCAAGGAACGTCTCAGCGGTCTCGCCGAGCGCCTCCCACGACTTCAGGATCTGCGAAGGCGTCTCCTCGACACCGTCATAGAAACCGGGAATGGTGACGCGGCCGTCCTTGTCGTGGATGTCGGCCAGGATCCTGGCCAGGATGCGAATCGGATTGGCGGCAGCACCGCCGTAGAGACCGGAATGCAGGTCGCGGTCGGCGGCTTTCACCGTGATCTCCTCGCCCACCAACCCGCGCAGCGCGACGCAGATGGACGGTGTTTCGCGGTCCCACATGCCGGTGTCGCAGACAAGCGCGAAGTCGGCCTTGAGTTCGGCCGCATTTGCCTCGAGGAACGGCTTCAGCGATGGCGAGCCGGACTCCTCCTCGCCCTCGAACAGAATTGTGATGCGGCACGGCAGCCCGCCATGCACCTGCTTCCAGGCGCGGCAAGCCTCGACGAAGGTCATCAACTGCCCCTTGTCGTCGGCCGAACCACGTCCCGCGATCACCTGGCGGCCGGGCTCGATCTGCTTTACCGAAGGCGCGAACGGATCGCTTTCCCAAAGCTCGATCGGGTCGACCGGCTGCACGTCGTAATGGCCATAGAACAGGACATGCGGCGCGCCCGCCGGCCCGTCATGGTGCGCCACCACCATCGGATGGCCTGGCGTGTCACGCACGCTGGCGTCGAAGCCGATCAGTCTGAGCTCGGCCACCAGCCATTCTGCCGCCTTGCGGCAGTCTGCGGCATAGGATGGATCGGTGGAGATCGACTTGATCCTGAGCAGGCCAAACAGGCGCTCCAGGCTCTCGTCGAGATTTTTGTCGAGGCGGTCGAGGACGGGAGAAATTCTGGACATTTTTATAAAGCCTTTCGATTCTGAGCGGCAACCCTAAAGCTGCGAGGCAGAAACGAAAAGCCGGCGGTCGTTGGACCACGGGCACCGAAAGGCAAAAAAATGCCGCCGTGGTGGAGGGGGAACCACGGCGGCCTTTACTCGAAACGATGCGGCAGCCCGGAGAGGGGGGATAGGCTGCCGCAAGTGTCCGGGATAGGCGGGGGACGGGCCTTGCTCCGGACCTCGGCGAAAAATGCCGATGGCGTTTATCTGTGTCTCCGAACGTGGCGATTCAAGGGCACGAAGATTACACTTTCGTAACATAGCCGTGATCGGATCGACATGTCAGGGATGTTGCCGGAACCGGTGGTTGAGGCCGCCTTTGGCATGGACCACGACGCCGCGCCGCGCTATCCCTTCGTCCCATGAAAAAAGGCGATCATCTCTTCCTTGTCGATGGCTCCGGCTACATCTTCCGTGCCTATCACGCGCTACCGCCACTGACCCGCAAATCCGATGGGCTGCCGACCAGTGCTGTCCTCGGCTTCTGCAACATGGTGTGGAAGCTGACGCAGGACGCCCGCAACACCGATGTCGGCATCGTGCCGACGCATTTCGCCGTCATCTTCGACTATTCGTCGAAAACCTTCCGCAACGACCTCTACCCCGAATACAAGGCCAACCGCTCGGCGCCGCCGGAAGATCTGATCCCGCAGTTCGGCCTGATCCGCCAGGCGACCAGGGCCTTCAACCTGCCCTGCCTCGAGACGGAAGGCTACGAGGCCGACGACCTGATTGCCACCTATTGCCGGCTTGCCTGCGAAGCCGGCGCCGACACCACCATCATCTCCTCCGACAAGGATCTGATGCAGCTGGTCGGCCCTTCGGTCGCCATGTACGACCCGATGAAGGACCGCCAGATCGGCGTTCCCGAGGTGATCGAGAAATGGGGCGTGCCGCCGGAAAAAATGATCGACCTGCAGGCGCTGACCGGCGATTCGGTCGACAATGTGCCGGGCGTGCCCGGCATCGGGCCGAAGACGGCGGCGCAATTGCTGGAACAGTTCGGCGATCTCGATACGCTGCTCGCCCGTGCCGCCGAGATCAAGCAGGACAAGCGCCGCGAATCGATCATCGCCAATGCCGACAAGGCGCGCATCTCGCGTGAACTGGTGACGCTGAAGAACGACGTGCCGTTGAACGGCGGGCTCGATGATTTCGTGTTGCACCCGCCCGACGGACCAAGGCTGATCGGCTTCCTCAAGACGATGGAATTCTCCTCGCTGACCCGCCGCGTGGCGGAAGCAACCGGAACAGAAGCGGCTGACGTCAAACCCGTTCCCGTCATTATCGAGCGCGCCGACACCGCGCATGGTCCCGATATGGGGTTTGGCGTGCCGGGCGCCGCCGAAAGCGCGGCGGGCACAGTGACAGACGAAGCCGGGGAAGCGGTGCCGGCCACCGTCAAGGTGGAACCCAAGCAAGGCGACACCCCATCGCTTCTCTCGGCGCTTCGCTTCGAGGACGCCACCGCCAGCAAGATCGACACCAGCGCCTACGTCTCCATCCGCGACACTGAAGTGTTGAAGGCATGGGTGGCCGTGGCGATGGAGGCCGGCATCGTCGGCTTCGACACCGAGACCAATTCAGCCGATCCGATGCAGGCCGAGTTGATCGGCCTGTCCATAGCCACTGCGCCCGGTCGCGCCGCCTATGTGCCGCTCGCCCACAAACGCGGCAATGGCGACCTGCTCGGCGGCGGAGTGGTCGAAAACCAGATTCCGATCCGTGATGCGCTTGCCATCCTGAAGCCGTTGCTGGAGGACAGGTCGGTTCTCAAGATCGTTCAGGAGCTGAAATACGACCTCGTCGTCATGAGCCGCCACGGCATCGATATCGCCCCCTTCGACGACACCATGCTGATTTCCTATGTGCTCGACGCAGGCACGTCCGGCGGCCACAGCATGGCGGCTCTGTCGGAAAAGTGGCTCGGCCACTCGACCATTGCCCTCAAGGAACTGGCAGGCTCTGGACGAAGCTTCGTCGGCTTCGACCAGGTCGACATCGACAAGGCAACCGCCTATGCAGCGGAGCATGCCGATGTGACGCTCAGGCTCTGGCGGGTGCTGAAGCCGCGGCTTGCCGCCAAGGGCCTCGTCTCGGTCTACGAGCGGCTGGAACGGCCGCTGGTGCCGGTTCTGGCAAGGATGGAGCAGCGCGGCATCTCCGTCGACCGGCAGATCCTGTCGCGGCTCTCCGGCGAATTGGCACAGGGCGCCGCGCGGCTGGAGGACGAGATCTACCAGCTCGTCGGCGAGCGCATCAATATCGGCTCGCCAAAACAGCTCGGCGATATCCTGTTCGGCAGGATGGGCCTGCCCGGCGGCTCCAAGACCAAGACCGGCCAATGGTCGACCTCGGCCCAGCTCCTGGAAGACCTCGCCGCAGAAGGCCACGAGCTGCCGCGCAAGATCGTCGACTGGCGCCAGCTGACCAAATTGAAATCGACCTATACCGATGCGCTGCCCGGTTTCGTCCATCCCGATACGAAGCGCGTCCACACCTCATACGCGCTTGCCGCAACGACGACAGGCCGGCTGTCGTCCTCCGATCCCAATTTGCAGAACATTCCGGTACGCACCGTCGAGGGGCGAAAGATCCGGACGGCGTTCATCGCCGACAAGGGCAACAAGCTGGTTTCCGCCGACTACAGCCAGATCGAGCTGCGCGTGCTCGCCCATGTCGCCGAGATCCCGCAGCTCAAGCAGGCGTTTGCCGACGGCGCCGACATCCACGCCATCACCGCCTCGGAGATGTTCAACGTCCCGGCCGAGGGCATGCCCTCGGAGGTACGCCGCCGCGCCAAGGCGATCAATTTTGGCATCATCTACGGCATTTCCGCCTTTGGCCTGGCCAACCAGCTGTCGATCCCGCGCGAAGAGGCCGGCGCCTATATCAAGAAATACTTCGAACGCTTCCCCGGCATCCGCGATTATATCGACGCGACCAAGGCCTATGCCCGCGAATACGGCTATGTCGAAACGATCTTCGGCCGCCGCATCCACTACCCGGAGATACGGTCGTCAAACCCGTCGGTCCGTGCCTTCAACGAGCGCGCCTCGATCAACGCCCGGCTGCAGGGCACCGCGGCCGACATCATCCGCCGCGCCATGATCCGCATGGACGAAGCGCTGGAAAAGGCGAAGCTGTCCGCCCGCATGCTGCTGCAAGTGCATGACGAACTGGTCTTCGAGACGGCCGAAGCGGAGGTCGAGGCGACGATCCCCGTCGTGCGTCATGTCATGGAGAACGCCGCGATGCCGGCGGTGTCGATGTCGGTGCCGCTGCACGTCGAAGCCCGCGCCGCCGACAATTGGGAAGAGGCGCATTAGCGCCTCATGCGGATGCTTGCAGCCCGCTAGGTCGAGTTCCTTCGCACCCCCCTCTGTCCTGCCGGACATCTCCCCCGCAAGGGGGGAGATCGGCCGTCACTTCACGTTTTCGCCAATCTCCAACGTTGCAAGAATGAGCGGAGGGCGGAAGCTGCCAATCTCCCCCCTTGCGGGGGAGATGTCCGGCAGGACAGAGGGGGGTGCTGTCCCTCCAGCATCAATAGGTTAGCTGGCCTAGCCTTAAGCCGCCTCGGCCAGGCATTTGGCACACGTCCCGCGAAATTCGATCACCGCCTTCTTGGCGGCAAAACCGGTCGAGCGCACCCATTCGTCGAGCCGGTGTCCGACATCATGGTCGGAAAATTCGGTCACCTGCCCGCATGTGTCGCAGATGGCAAAGGCGGTCATCGAATGGCTGTGGTCGTGCGGCTCGGCGCAGGCGACAAAGGAATTGAGGCTTTCGAGCCGGTGCACGAAGCCGGACTTCACCAGCGTGTCGAGCGCGCGATAGACCTGCAGCGGTGCGCGAAAACCCCGATCGCGAAGCTGGTCGAGCAATGTATAGGCGCTGAGCGGCCCGCTGGCGGCCTCGAGTTTCTCGAGCACGCACAACTGGTTTTTCGTCAGCACATCCCTTGCCGCCATGATCCTGTTTCCAACCCGTTTTGCGCCGGTTGCTCGTCATTTTCCGCATGCAAGCGGCTTCAATTCTCTCCAGATAGCGACGAACCGGCCTTTTTGCTACTGTTTCTGTGTCGGCATGGCCCAGAAGCCGACCAACTCCGAGGCATTGGCGCGCGCGTACATGAAACCAGCGGGAGCAGTTCCCTCACACCTGTTTGGCTATGCGTTGCCAATCACTTGCTAGGCAATCGCTTCAGACCAATTTTCGATGTCAACCTGAAGTGATTGCCCTGAGTCACTTCCGTGGCGGACCCTTGCGCTCGGCGGACGAGGCCCACAGATTGATGTCGGCTTCGCGCGCGTAGGTGTCGATTTCGGCGAGCTCTGCATCGCTGAAATCGAGCGCCTTCAGCGCGCCGACGCAATCCTCGACCTGTTCCGGCCGGCTGGCGCCGATCAGCGCCGAGGTCACCCGGCCCTTGCGCAGCACCCAGGCCAGCGCCATCTGCGCCAGGGTCTGGCCGCGTCGGCCGGCGATGGCGTTCAGCGCCCCGATGTTGGCGATGGTCTTGTCGTTGATGAAGGCCGGCCGCAGCGACTTGCCCTGGCTGGCACGGCTGCCCTCAGGGATGCCGCCGAGATATTTGTCGGTCAGCATGCCTTGCGCCAGCGGAGTGAACACGATTGAGCCGACGCCGAGCCCCTCCAGCGTGTCGAGCAGACCATCGTCCTCGACCCAGCGGTTGAGCATCGAATAGCTCGGCTGATGGATGATGCAAGGCGTGCCGAGTTGCTTCAATATGTCGGCGGCCTCGCGTGTGCGCTGCGAATTGTAGGAGGAGATGCCGGCATAAAGCGCCTTGCCCGAGCGCACCGCGTGATCGAGCGCGCCCATCGTTTCTTCCAGCGGAGTATCAGGGTCGAAGCGGTGCGAATAAAAGATGTCGACATAGTCGAGCCCCATCCGCTTCAGGCTCTGATCGAGGCTGGCCAGCACATATTTGCGCCCGCCCCACTCGCCATAGGGTCCGGCCCACATCTCATACCCGGCCTTGGTCGAGATGATCAGCTCGTCACGAAAAGAGGAGAAATCCGTCCGCAGGATTTCGCCGAAAGCCGTCTCCGCCGAACCGGGCGGCGGGCCGTAATTGTTGGCGAGGTCGAAATGCGTGATGCCGAGATCGAAGGCCTTGTGCGCGATTGCCTGCTTGGTCCGGTGCGGCGTGTCGTCACCGAAATTGTGCCAGAGCCCGAGCGAGATCGCCGGCAATTTCAGGCCAGATCGCCCGCAGCGATTGTAGACCATGTTCTCGTAACGGTTTTCCGCGGGCACATAGGGCATGGAATATCCTCAAATCAAAAGCGAGCCCGGCAGTTGCCACCGCGAAAAAGGGTGAGTCGGCTCTGCCTCTCACCCTTAGCCCCTCGCCGTTTCTATGGGGAGAGGGATCGCTGAAGCGCTTATGCTACTTCTTCTTTGCCAAGAGCCCTTTCTTCTTCGCCAACAGCCCTTCCGCATCCTTGACGCCCAGTGCCGCAGGCCGTTCGCAGGTGGTCTGCATGGCAACGAACTTTCCGCTCGCGCCCGACCGCAACATGCCGGTCATCACATCGACGGCATGCAGCGCCAGTTCCATCGAGCAGCGATGCGGCCGTCCTTCCGTGATCGCCAGCGCCATGTCGGCGAGACCGGCGGTGCGGTAGTTGGCCATCATGCCGTGCGAATGCATCTGGTTGGCCACGCCGAACGGATGCTTCCACTTTGGCAGCTTCTTGACCGGCTTGGCGGCATCGGTGAAGCGAACGTCGCCGCCGAAGAAATTCGGATCCGACAAAAACACCGTGCCCAATTCGCCGTAGAGTTCCATCGGCGCATGGCCATGGCTCCACACGTCCCAGCTGGTATTGAGCGTCACCACGGCGCCATTCTCGAACTCCATCACGCCGTGGATCGTCGTCGGCGTGGCGACCAGGACTTTTTCGCCGGCGCGAGGCTTGGACGAGATCGTACGCTCCGTCTTCGGGATCGAAGCGAAGGCTGCCACCTGCTTCACCGGCCCGATCAGCTGAATCAGGTTGGTGATGTAATAGGGTCCGATATCGAGCACCGGCCCAGCGCCAGGCTGGAAGAAGAAGTCCGGATTGGGGTGCCAATGCTCCATCCCATGGTTCATCACATGGCATGTGCCGCTGGTGATCTTGCCGAGCTTGCCACTGTCGATGAGGTTGCGGACGAGCTGGTGCGCGCCACCGAGGAAAGTGTCCGGCGCCGAGCCGATGCGCAGTCCGTCTTTCTCCGCCAGTTTCTTCAGGTCCAGCCCTTCCTTGACCGACAGCACGAACGGCTTTTCCGAATAGACGTGCTTGCCGGCATCGAGGATCTGTTTCGACACCTCATAGTGCACCGCCGGAACGGTGAGGTTGACGATGATGTCGATGTCGTCGGCGTTGAGCAGCCCCTCGACTGTCTCGGCGCGCAGCTTGAACTCCTTCGCCCGCGCCTTGGCTGCATCCATGTTGATATCCGCGCAGGCGCGCATCTCGATGCCGCGAAACAGCGGCGCAAACGAGAAATACGCCTTCGAGATGTTGCCGCAGCCGATGACGCCGACCCCAAGTTTTTTTGCCATGCTGGTTTGCTCCTAATAGGCCTTGGCGGCTGCGATCGAGCGGCGGGCGAAGCGCTCGATGTCGTTGGGGTTGTCCTGTTCCATAACGTAGTATTTGGCGGCGCTTTTGGCGCGCAGCGCCTGGATCAGACCGGCCCAGTCGATCGTGCCGTGGCCGACATCCGACCAGCCGTCCTCGTCGAGGCCCTCGCCGGGCTTGGCGATGTCCTTGACATGGACGGCGGCGATGCGTTTGCCGTGCTTCTCGATCCAGGGCAGCGGATCGTCGCCGCCGCGCACCACCCAGGCGACGTCCATCTCCCAGTCGATGTCGGGCGCTGCCGCCAGGATATGGTCCTGCGGCACCGAACCGTCGGCAAGCTTCTTGAACTCGAAATCATGGTTGTGCCAGGCAAAGCCGTAGCCGGCCCTTTCAGCCGTCTCGCCGACCTTGGCCAGGCGTGCGCCGAAGCCGCGCCAACCGGCGGCATCGGTCGGCCTGCTCTCGGCGACCAGATAGGGGCAGATGAGCAGCGTGATGCCGAGCGCGTCGGCGATTTTGCGCACGCCGTCAAAATCGTTCTCGAGCGCATCGATCGAGAAATGGCCGGTCGGCATGGCGAGGCCGTTCTTGTCGAGTTCGTCACGAAAGGCCTTGGGGTCGTCATAGACGCCACCGAACCCCTCGACTTGCGCGTAGCCGAGCTCGCCCAGCTTCTTGAGCACCGCTGCCCAAGGCTGGAAGTTGCGGGCGCTGTAAAGTTGGAATGACCAATTCATCGTCTCTGTCCGTTCTCTGGGGATGGATGTGCTTGAGGGTGAAATTCTCGGGGTGTTACAGGCGGTTGCCGGTTGCAGCGTCGAACAGCGAAGCGCGCATCGGGTCAAAACCGATGCTCACGGTGTCGGCGTTGTTTGGCGTGCGCTCAGATGTCACCCGCACGGTGAAATTCTGATTTGCGAGCTTCAGCCAGACCAGCGTGTCGGACCCCATGGGTTCGACGACCACGACATTTGCCGTGGCTGTGAACGGCCATCCGGAGCCGCTGTTGAACGCGACATGCTCGGGCCGGATACCGAACACAGCCGCCCCTGGCACGGGTGCCCTTTCGAAAGCGTAGGTGGCAAGCGGGATCCGCACTTCTTCGGCGACGAAGTGCCAGTTGCCATCGTCCTTCTCCAGCCGGCCGTCGAGGAAATTCATCGCCGGCGAGCCGAGGAAGCCGGCGACGAAACGGTTGACCGGGCGATTGTAGATGGTCTGCGGGGCGTCGAGCTGCTGGATGACGCCGCCCTTCATCACCGCGATGCGGTCGGCCAGCGTCATCGCCTCGATCTGGTCGTGGGTGACATAGATCATGGTGTTCTGCAGCTTGCCGTGCAGCAGTTTGATTTCGACACGCAATTCGGCGCGCAGCTTGGCGTCGAGATTGGAGAGCGGCTCATCGAACAGGAAGACGTCGACGTCGCGTACCAGCGCCCGCCCGATCGCCACACGCTGGCGCTGGCCGCCCGAAAGCGCCGACGGCTTGCGCTGCAGCAGCGGCTCGATCTGCAGGATTTCGGCGGCCCGCGCGATGCGCTTGGCGATCTCGTCCCTGGGAATGCCGGCAACGCGCAGCCCGAACGACAGGTTCTTCTCCACCGTCATCTGCGGGTAGAGCGCATAGGACTGGAACACCATGCCGATGCCGCGGTCCTTGGGTTCTTCCCAGGTGACGTTCTTGCCCTTGATGAAGATGCGGCCGTCCGAAACGTCGAGCAGGCCGGCGATGCAGTTGAGCAGGGTCGACTTGCCGCAGCCGGACGGCCCGAGCAGCACGATGAACTCGCCCTCGGCGACATCGATGTTGAGGGTTTCCAGCACCGAGATTGCGCCGAAATTCAGCGACAGGTCCTGGATTGAGACGCTGGGATTTTCGAGTCTTGTCATCATCATCCTTTCACCGCGCCGGCGGCGATGCCACGCACGAAAAGCTTGCCGGAAACGAAGTAGACGACGAGCGGTACCAGGCCGGTCAGGATGGTGGCGGCCATGTTGACGTTGTATTCCTTCACGCCTTGCACCGAGTTGACGATGTTGTTGAGCTGCACCGTCATCGGATAGGTGTCGGGGCGGGTGTAGACGACGCCGAACAGGAAGTCGTTCCAGATGCCGGTCACCTGCAGGATGATGGCGACGACGAAGATCGGCAGCGACATCGGCAGCATGATGCGGAAATAGATGCCCCAGAAGCCGGCGCCGTCGACGCGCGCCGCCCGGAACAGTTCCTCCGGCATCGAAGTGAAATAGTTGCGGAACAACAGCGTCAGGATCGGCATGCCGAAGATGGAATGGACGATCACCAGGCCGCTCAGGCTGCCATAGAGGCCGATCTCGCGCAGGATGATGACGATCGGATAGATCATCACCTGATAGGGGATGAAGGCGCCGACGATCAGGATCACGAAGAAAGTATCGGCGCCCTTGAAGCGCCAGTTGGCAAGCGCGTAGCCATTCACTGAAGCGATGGCGATCGACAGGATGACCGACGGGACGGTGATGCGCACCGAATTCCAGAAGCCGCGCGAGAGCCCGTCGCAGTTGAGACCGGTGCAGGCGCTGGACCAAGCCTTCACCCAAGGCTCGAAGGTGATCTCGAGCGGCGGCGAGAAGATGTTGCCGAGGCGTATCTCCGGCATGCCCTTGAGCGACGTCACCACCATCACATAGAGCGGCAGCAGATAATACAGCGCCACCACGATCAGCGTGCCATAGAGGAAGATGTTGCGGCGCGAGAACACATGCCGCGGCTTGGGCCCTCGCGGCCCGGATGCCTCAAGCCCGATAGAGCCCGTACCGGCAGGCAGGGGAACGGCAAGGTCAGCCACGCTTCTTGCCTCCGAATTCGAGATAGGCCCAGGGAACGATGACGACCACCACCGACAGCAGCATCATGGTCGAGGCAGCAAAACCCTGGCCGAGGTTCTGGGCGAAGAACATGTAGTCATAGACATATTTGGCCGGCACTTCGGAGGCGATGCCGGGACCGCCGCTGGTCTGGGCGACAACCAGGTCATAGACCTTGACGATGCCGGCGGCGATGATGACGAGCGCGGTGATGAAGACCGGTCGCATCATCGGGATGATGATGAACAGATAGGTTTTTAGGGTGGGTATCCCATCCACCCTCGCGGCCTTCCAGATATCCTCGTCGATGCCGCGCAGGCCCGCCAGCATCAGGCACATGATCAGCCCGGTGCCTTGCCAGAGCGCGGCGATCAGGATGCCGTAGATGACGATGTCGGAATTGTAGAGCGGATCGAAGCTGAAGCTTTCCCAGCCGAGGCCGCGCACCACCCCCTGGATTCCGAACTCCGGGTTGAGCAGCCACTGCCAGACCAGGCCGGTGACGATGAACGAGAGCGCGAACGGGTAGAGGAAGATGGTGCGGAACGTGTCCTCGAAGCGGATCTTCTGGTCGAGCAGCGCCGCCAGCATGAAGCCGATGACCAGAGAGAACACCAGCGACAGCACGCCGTAGACCAAGAGGTTCTCGATCGAGACCAGCCAGCGCGGCGTCGACCACAGCCGATAATACTGGTCGAGCCCGACGAAGTTCAGCCGCGGCAGCAGTTTTGAATTGGTGAAGGAATAGAGCACCGTCCACGCGCTGCCGCCAACGAAGATCACCAGTGCGGTGAGGACCATCGGAATAGAGGCGACCTTGGCATTAAGGTTGCGGAACAGTTGGTTGGGGCGTTCGCTCTTGCTCATCTGCACAGCCGGGCTGGATCGGGTAAGGCCAAAGGGTTAGGGCCAAGGGTCAAGGCCGAAGAGTCAGGGCCCTGAGCTCCCGGCCCCGCGGCGGGCCGGGAGCGAGCGGTTCGTCGGTCGTCAGTCCGCTGAGGCGACGATGTCGGCGAAGCGCTTTTGCGCCTCTTCCACGGTCATGTCCGGCTTGGCGAAGAACTCGGAGAAAAGGTCCTCTTTCTGCTTTTGGGTGTCTTGCGACAGCAGCTGGTCCGTCCACGGCATGACGCTGCCCTTGGCCAGGATGTCGAGTCCTTTCTTCATGCAGTCGTTCGCCGCCTTGAGGTCGATATCGCCGCGCACCGGCAGCGAGCCCTTCTTGAGGTTGAAGGCAACCTGTGTCTTGGGATCGAGCAGTGTTTCGGCCAGCGCTTCCTGCGCCTTGGACTTTTCCGCGTCCTGCAGCAGCGGGAAGTAGAAGGCATCGCCGCCGGTGGCGATGACCTCGTTCAGGCCAAGGCCGGGAAGACACGTATAGTCCTTGCCGGCGGTCTGCCCGGCAACCTGGAACTCGCCCTGCGCCCAGTCGCCCATGATCTGGCCGCCGGCCTTGCCGGAGATGACGAGATTGGTGGCCTGGTTCCAGTCCTGCACATTGGTGTTCTTCGCCATCTTGCGGGCATCGTCCGCGGCCTTGAACACCTTGGCGACTTCTGGCCCTGCGGCGAATTCGGCATCCTTGTCGCGATAGACCTTCAAGAAAGCGTCCGTGCCGCCGACCGCCGTAAGCAGCACGTCGAAGGTGCCCGAGGATTGCCAGGGCTGCCCGCCGAGCGCCATCGGTAAGATGCCTGCCTTCTCCAGCGCCGGAGCGGCCGCGACATATTCATTCCAATTCTTCGGCACCGGCACACCGGCCTTTTCGAAGGCCGCGTTCGACAGCCACAGCCACTGCCAGGAGTGGATGTTGACCGGCACGCAATAGATCTTGCCGTCGAGGGTGCAGCCGTCGAGCAGGCTCTTCGGCTGCACGATTTCCGTCCACTTGTCCCTGGTGGCGAGCTCGGTCAAATCGCGCATCAGACCGGCCTGCACCAATTCTTCCGCTTGCCTTCCGTGGTTGAACTGGGTGGCGCCCATAGGGTCGCCGCCAGTGATGCGGCTGATCATGATCGGCCGCGCCGTGCCGCCGGAGCCGGCGATGGCGCCGTCGACCCAATGATTGCCTGTCGCGTCGAACGCCTTGGCGAATTCGGCGACCGCCGCCGCCTCGCCGCCTGAAGTCCACCAATGGGTGACTTCCAGATCGGTCGCTGCCGCCGGGCCGGCGAATGGCAGCGCGGTTGTCACCGCCAACGCAGCGGTCATAATTTGGTATCGCATTTCGGCTCCTCCCAGAATCTGAAACGTTACAGATTTTCGATACGGCAATTGTTGGAAGCGCGCAACCCCCGAACAGGAGCAGCTCGGCATTTTTTCGAGCCGCGAACAAACCCGCCGCACAATGTCCGCCTACTGCACCGCAGCAAGGCAGGCTGCATTGCAAAATGGCAAGCCTTGCCGACGCACACCGACTTTGCGTCGAACGAAGCGCCGCTCATCCAGGCTAGCTTTTACTGGCCGCTGCGCGATGGCAAGTGACAATCTGTAACGTTTCAGTATATAGGGTGTTCATCGCCGATTGCCGACCTGCACGGCAACTGCTATGCGCCTGACGGGCGGGATGAATGGACAGAGATCAGACGGAAAAGGACGACGAGGCCTCGGCACTGGGCAGGCCGACATTGAAGACGCTTGCCTTCATGACCGGGCTGGGCGTCACCACCGTGTCGCGGGCGTTGAAGGACGCGCCCGAGATCGGCGCCGAGACCAGGCGACGCGTCCAGCTCGTCGCCAAGCAGATCGGCTACCGGCCGAACCGCGCCGGTGTGCGCCTGCGGACCGGCAAGACCAATGTCATCAGCCTCGTGCTCAACACCGAGCGCGAGATCATGAGCTTTGTCTCGGACATCATCTACGGCGTCTCGGAAGTCATCGCCGACACACCCTATCACCTGATCGTCACGCCCTATTCACGCTCTCAGGATCCTCTGGACCCGATACGTTATCTCGTGGAAACCGGTTCCGCCGACGGCGTCATCATTTCGCGCACCCAGCCGAACGACCCCAGGGCCCGTTACATGCTCGAGCGTGGCATTCCCTTTGCCACGCATGGCCGCACCGATATGGGGCTGATCCACCCCTATCATGATTTCGACAATTACGCGTTCGCGACCGAGGCTGTGCGCCACCTGGCCGGCATCGGCCGCCGCAGGCTGGCTCTGCTGGCGCCTCCAGTCGAGCTGACCTACCACAGTCATACGCTGAACGGCTTCACCGATGCGCTGAGCGAGGTCGGCGCCAGCGAGATCCCGTTCAACACCGTTTCGGTCGACCATTCGATCGATCAGATCAGGATGAGGACCGCGCAGCTGATGCGCCGCGACGTCAGGCCGGACGGTTTCGTCAGCAGCGCCGCTGCCGCGACGCTCGCCATCGTCGCCGGCATCGAGGACGCCGGCCTCAAGCTCGGCCGGGACGTCGACGTGGTATCCAAGCAGTCGTCCGACCTGCTGCACCTGTTCCGCAGGGAATTGCTGGTGGTCAACGAGAACTTCCGGCTGGCCGGCGCCGAGCTCGCCCGCTCGGTGTTGGGCTGGATCGGCGGCGCGGCACCTGGCTCACTGCAGAGCCTGAGCATGCCTGGCGAGGTTGTGGCCTATCGCCGTCCCGACTAGAGCGGGATACGTTCAAATAGAACTGGGCATCCCGCTCCATCTATTTGTCTTAGCCGCATTTCTGCGACGCCAAGTGGTTCCACCTGGCTGCAAAATGTGCGCTGCTGACTGGCAGCCTTTTCACGTTTGCTGACGGACAGGTTTGCGCTCGAACGGCCGGGAAGCAGCCCTTCAGACGCCGACCCATAGCTGCCGTCCCATGGTCACGGACGGCTTCCGGGAAGCCGTCGTTCCTGGCGTGCCCAATCGTCGGCGTAGTCGGGCCGACAGCGGGCTGACGGCTTTCGGCCGTCGAAGTGCGGAAACGGGCGTACGCTGCGCTCTAGGGGTGGTCTGGATGTGGCCCCTTGACGGCCTTCGATCGGGGCAATGCAAGTGGCAGCTTCGCGGACAAACCCGTCGTCGCCTATGAGCGCCGACCACCCTTACTTGCTCGACGTCCGCCTTGAGCCTTTCTTCGCCTTGCAGTCAACTCGCTGGCGAGCACCGGCCGAACCCCAAGCATCATGATCGCGCTCTTTATGCGAGACGAGCGATGGCTTCGGAGACCGGCGTCTCTCCTTCGGTTAGCTCGATGATCGCTCTGGCAATGTCCGGCCGGTCTACGATCTCGGCCAGAACGGCGGCAACATCGTCCCGCGGCACCTTGCCGTAGGGAACAGCGAGGTCGGCGCGCACGCATCCGCGGCCTGTCTCTTCGGTCAGTGTGCCAAGCCGCACTATGACGTAATCGAGGCCGCTGGCGACAAGATAGGCGTCCGCCAACTTCTTTACCCTGATATAGTTCTCGAAGCCCTCTTTGCGCTCTTGGTCGCGCAGCGCGTCGGGAAAAACTGAGACCAGCAGGAATCGCTGGACTCCTGCGACCTTCGCGGCTTCGACCGCCTTTTCGAGCCCGGCCCCGTCGATGGCGTTGGTGACTGCCATCCCCGCGCCGCCGGCTCCCGCGCTGAAGACCACAGTGCCACAGCCCTTCATCATGTCCGCCAAATCCTCGATTGACAGACCGATGAGATCGCCTCCAATCGGCGTGGCTCCGAGTGCCGTCAGTTCGTCACGCTGTTCAGGTTTGCGGTAAAGGGAGAACGGCCGGTGACCACGCTCGGAAAGTTGCTGAGCAAGCCGACGGCCCACTTTTCCGGCACCGCCGACGATGAAGATTTTGGACATCGTCGTGTTCCTTCTGTAACTACGCGGGAGTTTCGATGATCAAAACAGCGACGGCCGGGGCTGATGAGAACCGAAGCCCTCATCAAATGCGCCGGCGTCCGATCAGTTGCTATGGTGCGTGTGGTAGACCTTGTTAACGACCGTCCACTGACCGTCGACCTTTACCAGATTGAAAAAATCCGTGAAGCGAAACCCCGAGATATTGTCCGTATCAACGCGGGCGTTCGCCACGGTACCAACGATATCGATGCGCACGATAGCGGCCTTCGCCTCCGGCGATTGCCGGAACGCCGTATCGATCGTTTTGAAAAGCCCTTCGATCGGCCCCCCTTCAAGTTTGCTGTTCTCGATGCCGAAAATAGTTGCACGTTCGCTGAAGGCCGAGCGCATGATCGAGCTGTCCGCTTTTGCTCCACCTTCGTTGTACTTGTTCAGCACTTTGACGATTGCTTCGTATTCCTGAATGTATGTCGGATCGGTCATTCTATTTTTGCTTTCAGTTGATTGAATGTGACGTTGGCAGGCTCGCGACGGAGCCAGCATGATGAACTGGAATGCGTCAGCGCAACCGCCATGCGGCTGTTTACAGCGGTGCCATGGGTCGCCCGCGCCACATCGATCCCAGGAACTTGTGGCTCCACGAGGTTTCAGGACAGACGAGCGCAGCCTCTACCCAGGTCTGGCAGGCTGCCTGGAACGGCGACCGAGTGACGGCGTACACTTCCTTCTTCTTCCCGGTGCCTCACTTCGCGAACAGCTGGCCGATATCCTTGAAAGCCTTCATCTCGATGGCGTTACCCGCCGGATCGTTAAAGAACATCGTTGCCTGCTCGCCGGGCTTGCCTTTGAAGCGGATGTAGGGAGCGATCACGAAGTTCATTCCAGCTTCCATCAGGCGATCAGCGGTCTTCTGCCATTCCTCCATCGAGAGAACGATTCCAAAATGACGGACAGGCACGCCGTGGCCATCGACGGCGTTCGTCCGGGCTTTGCCGGTTTCCTCGGGCGCCAAGTGCGCGACGATCTGATGGCCGTGAAAGTCGAAATCGACCCAGTCGGGCGAGCTGCGGCCTTCCCCGCAGCGGAGAAGATCTTTGTAGAAGCCGCGCGCTGCTTCGAGGTCGTCGACAGGAAAAGCGAGATGGAAGGGGCGGATGGTCTGGTCGGTCATCGTTAAACTCCATTCTGACGATGACCGGCAGATAGAGGATTCCGAGCAAAACAAAAAACTATATGTAATTGCGGTCAGCCCAATTAAAAGTTATCAATGCTGCATGATCGCTGAACTGAGAACGCTGTTGGCGGTCGCCCGATATGGTACTTTCGCGGCTGCTGGCACTCGGATTGGTCTGACGCAGGCCGCCGTTAGCGGGCAGATGATGCGTCTCGAAGACAAGCTCGGGGTGCGGCTCTTCGATCGGACCGGCCGCTCGGCCACCCTGAACCAGACTGGACGCACAGTGTTGGCGCGAGCGCAGGAGGTTCTTGCAGGTGTTGAAACACTGACCAAGCCGTTGGATTGGTCAGCCCGACCCGGGCGCCTCCGGATTGGTGCAATCTCGTCCGTGCAGCCGACGATCCTTCGGCGCGCTTTGAAGGCTTTCCATCCCGCGTTCCCCGGTTTTTACATCGAGATCGTGCCGGGAACTTCACTAGAGCTGCTGGATCGCCTGGACGCAGGCGGATTGGACGTGGCCGTCATTATCCGGCCAAGCTTCGGATTGCCGTCGACCGTTCGGTGGGAGTCGTTGGTGCAGGAGCGTTTCGTCTTGGTGGCGCCGCCAGGAACTGACGACATGAATTGGAAAGCCGCGATGAGCGGACACGCCTTCCTGAGGTACAACCGTCATTCGTTCGGCGGGCGGCTGGTAGAGCGTTTGATCGAACAACAAGGCGTTGTGGTCAACGAATGGGTCGAGATAGACGACATTCCTGCCCTGTTGAGCATGGTTGCCGACGGCATGGGCGTCGCAATCGTGCCGAGAGCGGAAGCCTACGCGGATCATTTCCGGGGCGTGCGCGTCATAGAGCTAGGCGAGGCGGAAAGCTTCAGGGAGATCGGTATTTTGACGCCGCCAACGTGTGATGAGCCAGCCGCTCGGTTCATCTCTGAGTGCAGGCAGGCGATGTCTGCGGATAAGCACGAGTAGGTGACGCTCGAGCCTTTGGATTTCGGCAGTGTTGAATCGAAAAAAATCAGCAAAGGACTCGATCGAGGCCTCCATCTTGCCGGGCACAATGACCGCAAATGGCGCGACTTGTCGGTTCGACAACCGGAAGATTTGACCCAAATCAGCCTTTGCCACGCCGATTTGGCAGCTTGCAAGCGGACCTTCGCGGGAACCGACATCTCTGACCCAAGGGACGTCGAGCTGTCATCAGACGCTAGGGTCAACAGCCACCACAAACGAGGTAGCGGATACTGCCATTCGCGGTGCGAAGCCTACTCTTGAGCATTTTCATCCCCCTCAAGTTTCTGCCGCAGCATCGTCATCACGCTGCGGGCTGCTTCGATGTCCTTTACGGCAAGCCCTTCCGCGAGCGCCTCGACCCGCGGCGCGTACAGGCGGATGGCAGCGTCGAAGATCTGCCGTCCCTTGTCCGTCAGCGCCACGAGTTGTGCACGGCGATGATGCGGGTTTGGCGCGAATGACACCAACCCTTCCTTGGCCAGATCGTTGACGATGCGCTGAACGTTCTGGCGATTGGCGCCGAGATCGCGCGCAAGCCAGGCAACCGGCTGCGCCCGTTCTGCCGCCACGATAGCCCCTAGAATCTGCCAACGGGCGCTGGTCAGCCCGAGAGGAGCGACGAGCCGGTCGCCCCAGGTAAGGGTGAGGTTGTTCACCCGGAACATCGTCAGAATGAGATCGGTCAAGGCATCTCCGGCTGAGGCCCGCTGTGGTTTGTTCATTTGTCACCATATGATTTTGTTGACACGATGATGTCAATTGATTATGTGGTGATAGTACCAACTCGACATTATAGTGTCAAATGCAACCTCAGGAGACCTTTCATGCCCACCATGCGCCCTCTCGATCCCGCCTTTCCCATCGACCGTCAGATTGGAATCGATGCCGATGCCGTTGTTTTGATCAATCTGTTCACGCTCGATCCCGCCGACGAGGCAGTGTTTCTTCAGGTCTGGGAGGACGATGCGTCTTTCATGAAGACCCAGCCTGGCCTGATTTCCATCCAGCTCCACCGCGCCATCGGCGAAAGCCCGACCTACCTGAACTACGCAGTCTGGGAATCGACGGCCGCTTTCCGGGCCGCATTCATGCATCCCGAATTCAGAGCGAAACTGGGGGCCTATCCGTCCTCGGCGGTCGCCTCACCGCACCTGTTCCAGAAGGTCGCGGTATCTGGCATTTGCCTCGCATAGAGCCTGCGGGCAGCTCGAAGTCACCCCAATCGAAAGCAATCCAAGAGGAGAGAGTCCAATGCGGCTCCTGTTCAACATACTTGCCGTCACGGGTTCGGCCATGTTCGCCGGTGTCATGCTGACTATCGGCTTGACGCTCGGCGGTTACTGGAAGAGCCTTCCCGCAGCCGAGTTCCTTGACTGGTTCAGCCAGAATAACGGGTTCATTTCCGGGGTGATTCCTCTTGTCGTCGTTCCGACCCTCGTCGGTCTGATCGGCTCCCTCTGGCTTGGCTGGGGGGCAGCGGACGCGCGGATACTCTGGATCGGATCGGCTGCATGCATCGTGGGCGTCCTGGCGCTCACTATGGTCTGGTTCGTTCCGGCCAACGCGCAGTTCGCGGCTAAATCCCTTCCCCTCGACCAGGTTCCCGACCGGCTCAACACCTGGATCATGATCCACTATGTCCGCATCGGGCTCGCCGCCGCCGCCTCGGTGCTGGGCGTGCTCGCCATCAGCCGGTGAAAGACACAGAAACCAATGACCAAGCTCATTCATCCCGTCGCCGGCACGATCGCACTCCTAACGATCCTTACCTTCTTGTTCTCGACCGTGCTCGCTGAACTATTCGCCTCCAAGGCGGTCATCATCGACGCGTCCAACTCGTCGCCAAGCAGATCGGTTACCGGCCGAACCGCGCCGGTGTGCGGCTGCGGACCGGCAAGACCAACGTCATCAGCCTCGTGCTCAACACCGAGCGCGAGATCATGAGCTTTGTCTCGGACATCATCTACGGCGTCTCGGAAGTCATCGCCGCCACACCCTACCACCTGATCGTCACGCCCTATTCACGCTCGCAGGATCCCCTGGACCCGATACGCTATCTCTTGGAGACCGGCTCCGCCGACGGCGTCATCATTTCGCGCACCCAGCCGAATGACCCCAGGGCCCGTTACATGCTCGAGCGTGGCATCCCCTTCGCCACGCATGGCCGCACCGATATGGGGCTGATCCATCCCTATCATGACTTCGACAATTACGCGTTCGCGACCGAGGCTGTGCGCCACCTGGCCGGCATCGGCCGCCGCAGGCTGGCTCTGCTGGCGCCTCCAGTCGAGCTGACCTACCACAGTCATACGCTGAACGGCTTCACCGATGCGCTGAGCGAGGTCGGCGCCAGCGAGATCCCGTTCAACACCGTTTCGGTCGACCATTCGATCGATCAGATCAGGATGAGGACCGCGCAGCTGATGCGCCGCGACGTCAGGCCGGACGGTTTCGTCAGCAGCGCCGCTGCCGCGACGCTCGCCATCGTCGCCGGCATCGAGGACGCCGGCCTCAAGCTCGGCCGGGACGTCGACGTGGTATCCAAGCAGTCGTCCGACCTGCTGCACCTGTTCCGCAGGGAATTGCTGGTGGTCAACGAGAACTTCCGGCTGGCCGGCGCCGAGCTCGCCCGCTCGGTGCTGGGCTGGATCGGCGGCGCGGCACCTGGCTCACTGCAGAGCCTGAGCATGCCTGGCGAGGTTGTGGCCTGTCGCCGTCCCGACTAGAGCGGGATACGTTCAAATAGAATTGGGCATCCCGCTCCATCTATTTGTCTTAGCCTGTTGCAAGCTGGACATCAGTTGAGCCGACGCTGAGCCGTTGCGGAACGCGTACGGAAGCATAATCTTGGGTAGTGTGTGATGTGAGCCGCGATGCTGCGCGAGGTTCCCCAATGGCTTACGAGGCCGCCAAAAAGCCGTTGTTCCGAAAACTCGACAACTATCTATTGCATGTAAGCGATCTTGACGAAGCCATATCCTTTTATCGGGATCGGCTCGGCCATGCCCTCATCTGGCGGGACGCGGAAGCCGCCGGATTCGCGTTGCCTGAAACAGATGCAGAACTGGTAGTTCATCTTCGTATTGGTCCAGAGACCGATATTCTGGTTGATGACGTGGACGCGGCATTTCGAGACTTTTTGGCATCGGGCGGAAAGGCAGTGGAACCGCCCTTCGACATCGCGATCGGGCGATGCGCTCGGGTTTGTGACCCTTTCGGCAACGTGCTTGTAATATTGGATCAATCGAAGGGAACGCTCACCACGGACGCGGAGCAGAATGTTATCGGCATAGAGCCCGCGCGTTATCCAACCTGACCGTCGACATTCCACCTAAGCTCAGCCATCAGGGGGAGGAGCGGATTGCGCTGGAAGCGGCCATACAGCGCTGCCAAATGGCCGCTCGCCAATCCAGACCGCTATCGTGCCGGAATGCTATCGTGGTCGTGTGCAGGAACACCATCGGCCGCGAGAGCCATTGCGGCGCTGCCGCGCTGCATGACCACTCGGCGCGCCGTGCCGGCTACTGAAGCACGTCTACCTCGCCTGCGAAGGCGAGGCCGCAAAGAGTGATCGCTCGCCTGCCCACTTTCCGCTTCCGGATTGCGCCACAAATATGGTGCAAACGGGAAAGGAGCGTTCCATGGATGAGAGGCATATCTACAAGGTGGTTGAGCTCGTAGGCTCATCAGGTGAGAGCATCGACGATGCTATTCGCGTGGCGATCGCCCGCGCCGGAAAGACGCTCAGGAACTTGCGTTGGTTCGAGGTAACGCAGACGCGCGGCCATGTTGAGAATGGTGAGGTTCGTCACTTCCAGGTGACTTTGAAGGCCGGTTTCACGCTCGACGACGGTGAAGGCGACTAGGGTGTCAGCCGGCGCAGTCCGGCGAAGCGAATGAGGGGCGCAGTTGCCACGCACCACGCTCCCCGTCGATCCATTCGCGCATGCGAACAGGAAAGTTGCGCCATAAGGCCGCCGTTCCCGACAGTTCTCCGGACCGGACGTTCACGCTCCGGCAGGTGTCTACCCTGAGCGGCCTCTACCGAACGGCGACCAAGGAGTCAGCAGGAACCCTGAACGGACCTTCCTGTACTCTTTTGCTGCCGACAGCGGACATTCGCTGAGACCAGCACTGATGCCCCCCATCGCAGACCTATGTCGGCCCCTGAGCAATGTTCGGAATGGGGCCTATAGCAGCAATGGACATCGTGGCATGGCACAAATACCATCGGCGGAAACTGGGCCCTAAGGCATCATCTAAATGGCCGATGAACGCGCCAAACGCCGCCTTGCCGCCATCGCCGTCGCCGACGTCGTGGGGTACTCGCGCCTCATGGAGGCCGACGAGGTGGGAACGCTGGCGGCGCTGAGGGAACAGCGGAAGAGCGTCTTGGAGCCGATAGTGCGCGACCATGAGGGCCGCATCGTCAAGATCATGGGCGATGGCGTGCTGATGGAATTCGCCAGCGCGGTGAACGCGGTCGAGGCGGCGCTGGACCTGCAGGAGAAGATGGCCGAGGTCAACACGCTTTTGGGCGAGGATAGACGCATCCTTCTGCGCATCGGCATCAATCTTGGCGATATCATTGGCGAGGGATCCGATGTCTACGGCGACGGCGTCAACGTAGCCGCGCGGCTGGAGGCGTTGGCGGAGCCGGGCGGGATCTGCGTTTCGGCAAAGGTGCGCGATGAACTGCGTGGCAAGGGCGCTCATGTCTTCGACGAGATGGGAGAGGTCGAACTCAAGAACATTGCCAATCCGGTGCGCGTGTTCAGAATCGTGAACGGTGTGGCGCCGGCACCCGCCGGGCCTGCGTTGTCGCTTCCCGACAAGCCGTCGATCGCGGTCCTGCCTTTCACCAACATGAGCGGCGATCCTGAACAGCAATATTTCTCCGACGGCATCACTGAGGATATCATCACCGAACTATCACGCTCGCGTGCGCTGTTCGTCATTGCCCGGAACTCGTCGTTTCAGTATCGCGACAAAGCCGTGGACGTGCGCCGGGTCGCGCGCGACCTCGGCGTGCGCTACGTCATCGAGGGCAGCGTTCGCAAAATGGGCGGCCGGATTCGCATCACGGCGCAGCTGATCGACGCCGTTCCAGGCAATCATCTGTGGAGCGAGCGTTTCGACCGCAGGATCGAGGACCTATTCGACGTTCAGGACGAGTTGACACACACCGTCGTCGCAACCGTGGTGGGCCGGCTGGAGGACGCCGAAATCAGGATGGCGTCAAGCAGGCGGACCGACAGCCTACCGGCATATGACTGTCTGCTCCGCGGTATTCAGCAATTGCGTGGGTTCGGCATGGAAAACAACCGTCGTGCTCGCGAGTTGTTCGAGCAGGCCGTTTCTCTCGATCCGCAATACGCTATGGCCCACGCCTATCTGGCCCTGTCACTTCTGGTCGAGAATAACTACGGTGCCGCGTCGGATGCCATCAAACAACGGGCATTGGAGGTGGCCATGACTGCGGTCCGGCTGGACCCGCGCGAAAGCCGATGTCACACGTTCCTCGGGCAGATCCACCGATTCCGCGATGAGTACGATCTAGCGATAACGCACCTCGAAAATGGTGTGGCGCTCAACCCCAACGACGTGGTCGGCATAGTGCACTTGAGCGCGGCGTTTGGCGTGTCCGGTCGCGCCGAAGAGGGCATCGAGCTGGCTCGCCGGGCCATCAGACTTGATCCTTATGTTAAGTTCGCCTGGGGTGCCCTTGCCTTCTGTCTATACGCCGTGAGGCGCTATGAAGAAGCCTTGGCGGCAAACCGGAAGCTCGGGCACGAGCTGTCGCCGTGGATGATGGCGCGCGAGTCAGCCTGCCTGGCGCAGCTTGGGCGTCTCGACGAAGCTCGCTCTAAAGCCGCAGAGGTGCTCCGCCGCAAGCCCGGTTTCAGCGTGCGGGCGGAGATGCCGCACTACCGATATCCTGCCGATGCCGAGCATCTGCGCGAAGGCTTGCTGAAGGCAGGTCTTCCCGAATGAAGTGAACGTCCGTCTTGCATCGACTCCAGCCGAAACGCGAAGATCCGCTTTGGAGAAGCGCCAGGAACGGCCGGAAAATGGCGCATCTTTCCAATTGGCTGAGGGAATGGGAGCGTCTGCTCACCACCTAACCGCGACGTAAAACGCTCCGCGGCTGTACGGCAGAACCGAATCCTTCGGCCGGCTGCAAGCAAGCCTAAAACCGCAGCGAGCCTTGGCGGCCGTTGGTTGCTCCAGAACATAATAGGACATGAATTCGGCCAACGCATTGATTAAATCAGATATCCCGATATACATGACAATTTCGGGTACAAATTTCGCATAGACTGGCAAATCCATGAGTCGCAATTTTCTGGTGATCGAACCTGAGGAAGGCATTGCCGTCCTCAAGGGGCTTGCCTCTTTGGCACGTATCTCCATGCTGAAACTGCTGCATGAAAAGGGGCCGATGAATGTCAACGACATCGCCGCCGTGCTGTCGCTGCCGCAATCGACTGTCTCAACCAATATCCAGGTGCTTGAGGATGCCGGCCTGATCCGCACCGAGAACCAGAAGGCGAAAAAAGGCAGCCAGAAGATCTGCTATCCGACCGCCGAGGAAGTGCTCGTGGTGTTCAAAAGCGAGTATCGCGCGGTCAAGAACAATGCCATCGAAGTGTCGATGCCGATCGGGCTCTACACCGGTTTCGAGGTGACGGCACCCTGCGGCCTGTGCTCTCCCGATGGCATCATCGGTCTGCTCGATGTGCCGAACACTTTCCTCGATCCGGACCGCATGAAAGCTGGGTTGTTATGGTTCACCCGCGGCTTTGTCGAATACCAGTTCCCCAATAATGCCAAGCTCGCCAATGCCGAGATCACCGAGCTTGAAGTGGTGGTGGAACTGTCCTCGGAAGTGCCGGGCACCAGCGCCGACTGGCCCTCCGACATCACGCTTGCGATCAATGGCATCGATGTCGGCACCTGGACGTCACCCGGCGATTTCGGCGACAAGCGCGGCGTCTTCACGCCCTCCTGGTGGAAGCTGAAAGGCTCGCAATATGGCAAGCTGAAGAACTGGCGAATTTCCACGGACGGCACCTATGTCGACGGCGTCAGGATTTCCGAAACCAGCCTCGCTGTCCTCGATCTCAAGGGCCATCATTCAATCCGCATCCGTATCGGCGTCAAGGACGACGCCAAGTGCCCCGGCGGGATCAATATTTTCGGCAAGGGATTCGGGAATTACGATCAGGACATCGTGCTCAGGATCAAAACCGGCTGATATCACCAAATCGGGTTTCGAAAATAATATAGCAATTTCAGTTAATTGCCTCTATAGATGGACGATGCCGTCGTCAAATTGTCAGACATTTGGTCGTTTTGACTTGACGAATGCCTATTGCTTCCTTTTGATATCGAACAAGGTGATTTAAATCACTATTTGTGATATTGTGGGAGGAATGCATGAAGGCAGCCGTCACGGCGCATCCGCACTATGTTGTCTCGAAAATTGATCCGAGGCTCTATGGATCTTTTATCGAGCATCTCGGGCGTGCGGTTTACAGCGGCATCTATGAGCCGGGCCACCCGACGGCAGATGCCAATGGCATGCGTCAGGACGTCATCGATCTGGTCAGGGAACTCAATGTTCCGATCGTTCGCTATCCCGGCGGCAATTTCGTCTCCGCCTACAATTGGGAAGATGGCATCGGCCCCAAGGAAGAACGCCCGGTGCGCCTCGACCTCGCCTGGCACACATCGGAAAGCAACGAAGTCGGCCTGCATGAATTTGCGGACTGGTGCGCCTCCGCCAACACCGAGATGATGCTAGCCGTCAATCTCGGCTCGCGTGGCCTCGATGAAACCCGCAACTTTCTGGAATACACCAATCATCCCGGCGGCAGTAAGTGGAGCGACAAGCGTATCGCGAACGGCCGCAAGGAACCTTTCGACGTCAAGCTCTGGTGCCTCGGCAATGAAATGGACGGTCCTTGGCAGATCGGCCACAAGACTGCGGACGAGTATGGTCGCCTGGCGCATGAGACGGCCAAGGCCATGCGCGCCTTCTCCAAGTCGCTCGAGCTGGTGGTCTGTGGCTCTTCGAATGCCAAGATGCCGACCTACCCTGAATGGGAAGCGACGGTTCTCGACCATACCTACAACGAGGTCGACTACATCTCGCTGCACATGTATTTCGACAACGAAGCCAACGACGCTCCGAACTATCTCGCCATGAGCGAGAAACTCGACGACTACATCGTCTCTGTCGCCGGCGTCATCGAGTACATCAAGGCGAAGAAGCGCTCCAGCAAGCAGGTCTACATCTCGTTCGACGAATGGAACGTCTGGTACCATTCCAAGGAGCAGGACAAGAAGATCCTCGGCGGCAATGACGGCTGGCCCTTTGCCCCGCCACTGCTCGAAGACATCTACAATTTCGAGGACGTGCTGCAGGTCGGCCTGATCCTCAACACCTTCATCCGTCGATCCGACGTGGTCAAGATCGCGTGCATGGCGCAACTGGTCAACGTCATCGCGCCGATCATGACCGTTCCCAATGGCCCGGCATGGCGCCAGACGATCTACTATCCCTATCTCTATGCCTCGATCTACGGACGCGGCAATGCGCTGAATCTCAGGGTGGAATGCCCGACCTACAAGTCCACTGTCGCGGGCGACGTTTCCTATGTCGACGTCACCGGCGTGCATGACACGCAAAACGGGCATGTCACATTCTTCGCCATCAACCGCCATTCGAGCGAAGCAATCGAAACCGTGATCGACATCACCGGCTTCGGCGCGGCCGACATCGTCGATCACCAGGTGATGACGCACGCGGATCTGAAAGCCGTCAACTCGGCCGCGAACCCCGGCAATGTCGGCCCCAGGAAAGGGGCCGGCGCCTCGGTGGCTGGCGGCAAGCTGAGCCTGTCGCTGCCGGCCTATTCCTACCAGATGATCCGCCTGAAGCTCTGACTGGCGGATCATCGAAAAGTGCATGCGCCGAGGAGGAGCGTCGACGTGACAGCCGATATCGAGATCAGGAATGTGAACAAGCACTTCGGTGCCATGGCGGTGCTGGAGGATCTGTCCCTATCCATCAAGGCACGCGAATTCATTGTGTTTCTTGGACCGTCCGGCTGCGGGAAATCGACGCTTCTGCGCATGATCGCTGGCCTCGAAACCGTCGACAGCGGCGAGATCGCCATCAATAACGAACGCATCGATCATCTGCCGCCGGGCAAGCGCGGCATTGCCATGGTGTTCCAGTCCTATGCGCTCTATCCGCATATGACCGTGCGCGACAACCTGGCCTTCGGGCTTGAGAATATCGGCATGTCGCGCGAGGTCATCGATGCCCGGATCAACGAAGCCGCTCGCATCCTCGAAATGCCCCACTTGCTCGAGCGCAAGCCTGGCCAGCTCTCGGGCGGCCAGCGCCAGCGTGTTGCCATCGGCCGTGCGATCGTCAAGGAACCGAAGGCCTTCCTATTCGACGAGCCGCTCTCCAATCTCGACGCGGCTCTGCGCACCCGTACCCGTCTCGAACTTGCCCAGCTTCACCAGCGCCTGCAATCGACGATGATCTTCGTCACCCACGATCAGGTCGAGGCCATGACGCTCGCCGACCGCATCGTCGTCATGAACAATCGCAGGATCGAGCAGATCGGCTCTCCGATGGAGATCTACGAACGCCCCGCGACCAAATTTGTCGCCGGCTTCGTCGGCGCACCGGCGATGAATTTTGTCGAAGCGACACTCGACAGGTCGGCTGAGAATGCCGCGGCCAGGTTTGCGGATGGCGTATCGGTCCAGACCGAGATTGTCTCCAACCAGTTGAGCGATGGCAAGCACACTTTCGGCATCCGTTCGGAAGATGTTCGCATCGTTGCCGCCGGACAGGGAAATGCCGACGGCGTGGTCGAGGTGCTCGAGCGGCTCGGCGAACGCACGTTGGTCTACGCCCGGCTGGGCGATGGTCAGCAAATCGTCGGCTCCGACGCCGGCAACAGCCGCATCGCGGTTGGCCACAAGGTCGGGCTCGCCTTCGACGGCCAGAAATCGCATCTGTTCGACGAAACCGGCCGCGCCTGGCACGCGAGGGAGGCCTGATATGGCCGATCGGCTGACAATGCCGCAGACCGCGATGCCGGCAGCAGGCGTCAGGACTCCGAGCGCTGATATCTACGCGCCGCAATGGCGAAACTTCATGTTCGTCGCGCCGTTCCTGTTCTTCTTCACGACGCTGCTTGTCTTCCCACTCCTCTGGGGAATGTGGCTGAGCTTCCACAAGGCCGATACGTTCTCGTCCGGCAATTTTATCGGGCTAGGCAACTATGTCAGGCTGTTCCACGACAAGGTGTTCCTGCAATCGGTCTGGAACACCTTTTACTTCGTGCTTCTGACTGTTCCGACACTGGCGCTCCTCGGCCTTTTTCTCGCGCTTTGCCTCAACCGCCGCACCCGCACTGCCGCGGTGCTGCGGACCCTGTTCTTTTCCTCCTCGGTGCTGTCGGTCACCATCGTCACACTGATCTGGCGCATCGTGTTCATTCCGAATGTCGGTCTGCTGTCGACGATCTACGGATGGTTCGGCGCGACTGCTCCGGCTTTCCTTTCCGATCCCAGCCTTGCGATGCTCGGCATCGCGATTGCCACCATCTGGTGGTGCATCGGCCTGCCGATGATGCTCTTCCTCTCAGCCATGCAGCAGATCCCGCAGGATATCTACGAAGCGGCAGCACTGGACAATGCCAATCGCTGGCAGACGCTGCGCTCGATCACGCTGCCGTCCATCAAGCGCACCTTCATTCTGGTGGTCATCATCCAGATCGTGCTGCAATTCCAGCTGTTCGGCCAGGCCTGGCTGATGACGCGCGGCGGCCCCAACAACCTGACCAAGCCGATCGTGCTCTACATCTACGACACCGCGTTCCGTCGCTGGGATCTGGGCCTGGGCGCCGCGGCATCGGAAATCCTGTTCATCCTCATCCTGATCGCGGCGATGGCCCAGTACCTGGTGACGCGCAGCAGAGGAGACCAGACATGAGCGCTCCAGCCGTTTCGATCAAGGGACGGGCATTCGGCGACCATGTGTTGCTGGCCCTTGTCATCCTACTGTCAATCGTCATGATCGCACCGGTTCTGTGGGTCATCGGCCTGTCGCTCAAGGACAATGCCGAACTGATGGCCGATCCGAATTCGGTGTTTCACGCGCCCTATACGCTAAAAAACTACATCAACACCGTCGGCACGTCGTCGGTGTTCATCTGGGTGCGCAACAGCATCATCGTCTCCGGTGGATTGACGCTCGGCACCTTGATCCTGTCGTCGCTTGCCGGCTACGGCTTTGCACGACTGAATTTTCCCGGCCGGGACGTGCTGTTCGTCATTGTGCTGTTCGGCCTGGCCGTTCCGGAACAGGCAGTGCTTGTCGCCCGCCACCAGATCTTCAGCGTGCTGAAATTCCACAACACCTATCAAGGGCTCATTCTTCCCGGCCTGTCGGCTCCGTTTGGCGTCTTCCTGATGACACAATATTTCAAGGCCATTCCGAAGGAACTGGACGAAGCCGCCATGCTGGACAATGCCGGCCGCTTCAGGATTTTCTGGAAGGTGCTTCTGCCGCTCACGCTGCCTGCACAGGCAACGCTCGGTATCTTCACGTTTCTCGGCGCGTGGAACGATTACTTCTGGCCGCTGATTTCGGCAACAAAGAAGGACATGTTCACGCTGACGGTCGGCATGGCCTCGACGCAGACCAATTTCGCGCAGTCCGAAGGCATCGGCTTCCTGATGGCGCAGGCGGTGTTCGCCGGTGCGCCGATCCTGATCGTCTACCTGTTTTTCCAGAAATACATCGTCACGGCGGTCTCCGGCGCCGCGGTGAAATAACGAAAATGCCTGATGGCCGGGGGAATGCGCAGCGATTGAAGCACGAAGGCCAATCCAGGGTGGAGCGGCGGAAACTCAGTAGTAGGAGGAACTGATATGAAACTGAAGAAAATACTGTTTGCCGCCGTTTCTGCGGGCGCGATGGCGCTCGCAAGCCCAAGTTTTGCCGCGACCGAACTGAACGTGCAGCGCTTTTTCGGCGCCTGCGATGCCGATTTCGGCACCAACACCGATCCCACCAAGGCGGTTGGCGAATGTGGCATCATCACGTCGCTGATCAACAAGTTCAACGCCGACAATCCCGATGTGCACGTCAACGTCACCACCGTGGAGTGGCCTGGCTATGATCAGCTGACCGCGCAGTTTGCTTCAGGCGACGCTCCGGACATCGTCACGATCCACGAGTCCGTGCTTTCGGACTACCAGTCGAAGGGCCTGTTGATGCCGCTGGACGATCTCTTGAAGTCGGTCGGTGTGACACCCGACGCCTTCACCGATGCGGCGAGCAATGGCGCGACCAAAGACGGCAAGATCTACGGCCTGCCGATCGACAGCTGGACCATGCTCTATCACATCAACATGGATCTTTTCAAACAAGTCGGGCTCGTCAACGCCGACGGCACGCCGATCCTGCCGAAGTCGCCCGAGGAACTGCTTGCCCAGGCCGAACAGTTCAAACAGAAGACGGGCAAGCCCTATTTCGTCCAGAACCTGGCCAATGAGACGGCACTCTACACGCGCAACCTCTACACCTATCTTTTCCAACAGGACTCCGACTTCTTTGCCGATCCGAAGCATGTGAAGTTGAATACGCCGGAGACCAAGAAGGTCATCGAGATGTACAAGGCGATCTTCGACAAGGACTACACCACCAAGGACCTCGACTATGGCGGCTCAATCAACGCCTTCCTTGCTGGCGAGGGTGGCGTCCACCTTAACGGCACCTGGGTCGTCGGCGACTACAACGCCCAGTCAGAAACCAAGGGTACGGCGCTCAACAAGGGCGGCTATGCGGTTTATCCGTATCCACAGCTGTTTGGCGGCGCTCACGCGCAATATGCCGACGGCCATACCTGGGCAGTCTCGCAGAAGGACCGCACGCCTGAACAGACGGCAGCAATCGGCAAATTCCTGAAGTTCTTCGCGGACAACGATTTTGAATGGTCACGCACCGGTCATTTGCCGGCATACAAGGCCGTCATCGCCTCTGACGCCTTCAAGGCCCTGCCGCATCGCAACGCGATCGCCGCGGTCGCCGATCTCGGCAAGCCGCTGCCCTCCGCCGTACAGCGCCAATTTGCGATCCAGGACATTATCGGCGAAGAGATGAGCGCTGCAATCAGTGGCCAGAAGGACGTCGATGCCGCACTGGCCGACATGGAAAGCCGCATCAACGAATTGCTCGCCAACATTTGACCGCGGGGCGAACACTTCGCTCCACCCCACGGCTGGAAACAGTCGTGGGGAATGGTGGTGCAGAATGATGGCGTCACTCCAATCAGCTTTCCAATGCTAGAGCGCGTCCTGTTTAATCTGGGTCGTATCCAGCTGCCTTGAAGTAGTTGGCGCATTCGGCTGGGGTGAAGCGTTCGAGGATCGCGCCGACTGCGTCCCACAGTGCGCTGATTGTCCGCTCGGCCTTTGCCCGCATCAGCGCCTTGAGCTTGGCGAAGGCGTTTTCGATGGGATTGAAGTCTGGGCTATAGGGCGGGAGATAGAGCAGGCTCGCCCCCGCCGTCTCGATCGCGTCGCGGACGCCGGCGGCCTTGTGGGCAGGCAGGTTGTCCATCACGACGACGTCGCCGGGTTCGAGTGTGGGAACCAGCACCTGGTCGACATACGCCAGGAACAC
>NZ_JBVVQB010000021.1:0-53600 GCF_055811775.1 Mesorhizobium sp. WSM4844
GCCACCACCGCCGCCGCCACCGCCATTGCCGCCGTCGCCATCGCCATCGCCGTCGCCGTCGCCGTCACCATCGCCGTCGCCGTCACCATCGCCGTCGCCGTCACCATCGCCGTCGCCGCCATTGCCGCCGCCGCCGCTGCCGCCGCCATTGCCGCCGTCACCATCGCCGCCATCGTTCAAGGCGGCGGTGATGAGGGCCGTGGTAACCGGCGGGCACATGTCGATTTGCGCGGCGGAAAGAATGCTGGTGCGGTTGGCTGCAATACAGCAAAGCGCGAAATTGGCTTCAGTGAGAGGTTGGCACTGTGCAGCCGCAAGCCGAGGACGTTGACTCTGCTGTGCGGTTGCCGGTGTGATCATTGCCACCGTGAAGGCAGCGGATGAAAGGAGCAGTATTCTTAGAATCGTGCTTGAGACGTCAGGGTACAGGTGCATTTTCTTCCTCCTTGAGGGAAAAAAAGGCGCTCCCGTCCCCTTGGTTGCGCGAAAGGGTCAATATTACCGACCATCGGTAACACTTTGTTAAGTATGGCAAACAATTTGTTCCTGCGCAATCGCGATTCTCAGGGTTGATTTACCAATCCCCATAAGGATTATGCCGACCCACCAAAAGGGGACACTCAGTGATTCGTTCAGCGGCGCTTCTCGCGGCGGCCATTTTGTTGGCCGGCTGCAGCAATCAAACAACCGGAACAGCAACGAAGATGGCCACGCAAGGCTACGCCTTTGCACCGGCCGCCTTCTACAAATTCTGCGCCAGCGATCCGGCGCTCTGCAGCACCCGCGGCAAGGTCAAAGCGGTCGAACTCACGCCGAGCCTGGAAGCGGAACTTGCGAGCGTGAACAAGTCGGTCAATCGCCGCATCAAGGAGAGAGGCGACAGAGACTCCGCAGGCCGAGCCGACGTCTGGGGCTTGCCGACCGGCGAAGGCGATTGCGAGGATTTCGCCATCCTCAAGAAAGCCGAGTTGTTGAAACGCGGGTGGCCCGCATCCGCCATGTTGCTGACCGTTGCGACGCTTGGCGGCGCAGGTCATACGGTCCTGACGGTGCGGACGAACCAGGGCGATCTGGTGCTGGACAACAGGACGGGCGCGATCAGGAATTGGTCACGGACCTCGTACCGTTATTTCGCTCGGCAGTCCCAGTCCGAAAACGGCAAGTGGACGCGGATAAGAACCTGACACCGTGCCTTGATCGCCCCGCGCCGATTTCACTCGCCGATTTCCCGGGGCGCAAACCAGATCTATCTTCGATCTGGCGTCCTCAGCCCGGGGGTTGGGTGCTACCGTCACCGGCTCTGCGCGATAATGCGTGCAGGCAGAGGTCACGGCGGCCTGATCGTGGCCCACGTCAACCTCGATGCACGGCATCACAGGGCAAGCAATTCAATGCGGGAAGGAATTGCTTTCGACGACCCGCCAAATATCCTTGTTGATTGCGCTGATCGCCTGGATGGAGGCGCTGATCCGCTTCATCTCGGAATCGTCGAGCTCCTCGATCTTCCCATATTTGATTGCATCCTTGCTGTCGAAGATGCGCATGAGTTGCGTGCTCGCATGCGTTCCCGTTTCGTCGAACGAATAGATGCAGTGGCTGTATTTGTTGCGCAGCTTTCCCTGCCGGGTAAGCTGGCTGGCGATCTCCAGGACCTGGCGTCGGCATTCAACCGGTGTTCCCGCCATCTTCGCCAACCGCTCGACCAGCTCGATCCGTGCACGCGTGGTGTTCAGCGTCAGGAAAATGACGATCGCAGTCTCCTTGTCTACTTTCGCCAGACCGGCAATCAGGTAAATCAGCAAGCTTTCTGTGTTGGTCCATGTGTAGTTCAATTGACCAACAAGCAGTAAAATCTCCTGAAAGCGTGGCATCGACCTGCTCACGTGAGAGTTGAGATCACCGGGCGATCCGCACCGGGAACCATTCCAGCGGCCGCAACCCGTCGGGCATGAAAAAGGGCTGCGGCTTCCGTCCTGTTGTGGGCGCCCAGCTTGTTGATGATGTTGTGCATGTGAATTTTGACGGTGTGTTCGGAAAGGCGAAGCGCGGCGGCTATGGTTTTGTTCTGCAGTCCCTGCGACGCCATCTCCAGGATCTGACTCTCCCGACATGTCAGCTGGCCTGACTCCTCGAGTGCGGCCTGCCGTTTGATGGCGGGCTTCGCCTCCTTCGCGTCGCTATGGGGCATGCCGTTGTTCAGGTACGGCTGAAACATGGCCAAGGGAAAATACTCGCCTCCGCGCAGCATGAGCCTGATCACGGAAAGCCACACATCCAGCTTCAGGTTCATGGGAAGCACGCCGCGCACCACTCGCGACGCAAAGACCTCATCGGGGGAAAGCGGCCTCCTGCCGTCGTCCTGCATCACAGCGGTCATGGCTGCCGGGTGGAAGCGGGCCAGCTGGGCGGAACAGGAATCGATCTCGCTCAGAAACACCGCATCGATCAGAATAAGGGAAACCGAAGGATCGAACGCAGCCCAGGTGGCGGACAGGTCGCGAACGCGCTCAGCCCCGATCCACGGGAATTCCCTTTCGACGGCATGCACCAGGCTATCGGAGATCGTGTCGTCAGGGGCGATGAACAGCAAGGTTCGTCGGGCCCAGGATTCTCTATCGGCTGTATCAGCTCGACCGCGTCCGCTCGCCTCCACCCCATCCACCCCATTCATGACCCACCCGTTTACTTGCACTCGCTAAAGGCCGGGAACCCCTACCCGGACGACACACGTTAACGACTTCCTAACTCAAAAATAGGCGAAAAAATATAGTCCTGACGAGCTAGGCAATTGCTGGGACAACCCGTGCTGGCAGCGGCGCGGCGCGCAACTGTCCGCGATTCACGATTGCTGCCGACCTGGTCTTCCCCCCAGGATTTAACCCTTCATGGCGAGCAGCTCGTCCCAAACGGGCTAGCTCCAACTATCAGCTTACAATTTACGGCTGACGGTCACAAACTTCCAATGTTCCGAATTGGGAGCTTGGGGAACATCCAGAGAGTCACGAGAGCAGCGAGCGACCGCACCGTTGGGCGGCGCAGGCGGAAACTCGTGCGCAACCTGGCTGCCTCGCTCCCCCGTCAAAGGGAGGTGACGCCGTACAAACAGACGATGACCGGATCTCCGGCCTTAGTCCCCTAGGCGCAGGCGATCCAAAACCAACCACATGAAAACTTAACGGCCGCGATGAGCCCAAGACCACGTCAGAATGAATGTGGTTCGGTTGTCGCGGCCCCTAACCAAGGGAACGACAATGACTACTCGCAACAACAATACTTCCAACACCGGTTGGCAGTTCATCGGCGACGTCGCCGATGCCGATGCCGATGCAAAATCCGACGCTGACGCCAAGAGCGACGCCGACGCCGACGCCAAGAGCGACGCCAGCGCCGACGCCAAATCCGATGCCGACGCAAAATCCGACGCTGACTCCAAGAGCGACGCTGACTCCACCGGTGTCGGCGTCGGCGTAGGCGTAGGTATCGGAGCTGGCATCGGCATTGGCGACGCTGACGCTACGGCCAATTCGACCAGCAACAACAACAACAACAATAGCAATTCGAGCAGCAACAACAACAGCAACAATAGCAACAACAACAACAACAACTCCAACTCCAACACCAACCACACCGACGTTAAAGCCAGTGTTAGCGCCCACGCGTCGTCGGACGGAAAGTCGGACGACGATTTCGCTGACCTCGACCACGTGGCTGTCGGCCTCGGCGGCGTCATGATGTTCAGCCGCGATGGCGACATCAGCTTCGATCCGGGCGACGACGTCAGCTTCTCGGATGTCCTGAACGGCGCGTTTGCCGGGGCTGGCAATGGCCACAGCGCCACCATCATCAACCAGACCGGCGACATGAAGGACAACGACTATCTCGGCAGCGCGACGGTCAAGAATGATGGCTACTTCGGCAACAAGGGCGACGCCAAGGGTGGCTACGCCAAGTCCGAGGAAGGCATTGATGCCGGCGGCGACGGCGGCCATGCTGGCGATTCGGTCGCTTTTGGTGGCTTCGGCGCCAAGGGCGGCGATGCCGATAGCGGCGACGCCAAGGCTGGCGACGCCAAGGGCGGCGGTGTGGCCGTGAGCGTGCCGATTGTCGTCGGCTCCGCTGACGCCAAGTCCGACGGCGGCAACGCCAATGGCGGCGACGCCGTGCCGATCGCGGTTAGCGGCGACGCCAAGGGCGGCGACGCGAACGGCGTGGCAGTCGGTGCAGGCCTCGGCGGTGACGGCAAGGGCGGCTACGGCGACAGCGGCGAAGCCGATGGCGGCGACAGCGGCGACGCCAAGGGCGGCGACGGCGGCGACGGCGTCGGGCTCGGTCTGGGCCTCGGCCTGGGCGTCGGCGTCGGCGGCGACTCCAAGGCCGACGGCGGCAATTCCGACGCCAAGGGCGGCGACGCTGGCGCGCTTGGCTTTGCCGACGCCAAGGCTGGCGACGGCGGCAACGGCGGCAATGGCGGCAACGGCGGCAACTCGACCGCGGTGCCGGTTGCCCTGGCGCTGATGGACGATGCCGAAGCTGGCAGCGACAGCGATGCCTGGTTCTCCAAGGATGACAACGTCGCCGTAGCTATCCCGATCGCCGCGAATGGCGACACCGATGCCGGCAACACCGGCGGCGGCGGCGGCGGTGGCGGCGGCGGCGGCGGCGGCGGCGCGAATGCCGGCAACTTCGCCGATGTCGATGGCGGTGCTGCAACCTCGACTGGCGGCGCGGCAGACTCGACCGGCGGCGCTGGCTCAGGCTCCGGCTCCGGCACTGGTTCTGGCTCTGGCGTCGGCGGCGCCGGCGGCAGTGGGACCAGCGGCGCGGGTGGGGCTGGCACGAGCGGCGACGCAACCGGCGGTGCCGGCAGCGGCGGAGCCGGCAGCGGCTTGGCAAGCAACGTCAACACCGGTGGCGCAGCTGCCAGCGGTGCGGCCACGAACGGCGACGCGACTGGCGGCGATGCTACTGGCGGCGCTTCGACGGCGACCGGTGGAACGGGCGCGGTTGCTCTCAGCGGCGCTTGGGCTGACGGTGCGGACGGTGGCTATGCCTGGAGCGGCGACGCCACGGGCGGCGCTGGCGGCAACGGCGGCGCAGCGACTGCGACCGGCGGCGCGGCTGGCGCTGGCGGCGACGGCGGCAGCTGGGGGTCGAATATCGGCCACGACCAGCACATTGAAGCCATCAGCCAGGCCAACGCCAATGGCACCATCGACATGAACGGCTTCAACCAGCAGATCGTCATGGGCGCCAACCTGCAAGGCCACTCGGTCGACATGACCGTAGTGGGCGGCAACCTCACCAGCTCGCTGGTTGGCGAAGACGACGCCACATAACTGGCATGGCAGGTCTCGCAACGGCGGGACCTGCAAAAAAGGGACTGCGCGGGGGAAAACCCCGCGCAGTCTTTCGAACCAGAGAAGAGAAGCGCGACCCGGCAAGGGCGCGGATGATCTCGAAAACCGGAGGAAACTTCCGTGTATATGGACAAGATCACCGAGGCGATCAGCCACTTTGTGGGACTCTTTGAAATCACGCTGGAGCAAACCCGTCTCAGGAAAGCCTATGACGAATTCAAGGCGGCCCAGGCGGTCGAGGAAGAAACGCCGGAGCTTGCCAGTCAGACGGTCAACGTCGACGCAGGATACACTCTGAAGGATTTCGTTCCCTCCATCGAGTATTCGCCAGTTCCACCAAAACTTGTCCTGTCGACACCCTGGTCGGATTTCCAATTCGTTCCTCCAGACATCCCCGCGATCCCGCAGCCGGACGTCGCCTATCCAGGTTTCCTGCTTCCCCACGAAGCGTACCCGATGGGGAGTGCGCCCTCACGCCTGATCCTGCCCCATATCGAGCCCCCTGGCTCGGTGGCGGTCCTTATCAATCAGGAGGTTCGGCTCTCCGACAACGACTATACAGGCGCTGGCGGACATGGCCTGAAATTCTCTCCCGCAGCAGCGGACCATGCTGCCGAAATGGCAACCTTGCTGGGCGCGGCGGCGGATCTGTCGCCGATCGACGATCTGGAAATGCCGGGTTCGTCCGAGGAGATAGTGGCTGTCATCAAGACAGCCGGCGAACGGCTCAACGGCTATCCGGAGGAAACGGATGGCGAAGCCGATGTTTTCGTCGTCAAGGCCGACGTCATCGAAGGCACTTACGTCAATGGGCAATCCGTGGACGAAGCGCCCAAGCTCGACGATCACCTCCCGGAGAAGCACCGTCGAGCCGACGAGGAGGACGAGGACGAGGAAGAAGAGGCCGAGCAACCCTCCTACACGCCTGGGTCCGGAAGCATCGACATCGATGTTTCGGTCGAACTGGAAGCCGGCGGCAATCTCCTCGTCAACAGCGTGGCGATGGCCAACAACTGGCTGCAGTCGCCGGTTTGCGCAGTGATGGGCGACCATGTCGAGCTCAACGCGATCATTCAGATCAATGTCTCGTGCGACAGCGACCTCGTCAGTTCCTCCATCAACGGTTGGGGCCTGAACGCCACCGATCCGACCCAAGGCTTCAATATCGCGATGTTCAAGCGCATCGATCCGTCGGCGGAAGCTGCGGCGTCGCAGGCCAAGCAGGGTGACTTTCCCAAGCACTGGGTTGTCACCGAGGTCGAAGGCGACCTGCTCATCATGAACTGGATCCAGCAATACACCTTCATGATGGACAATGACGTTTCCGTCCTGTCGTCATCGGGAGTCAAGACGCTGGTGACGGCCGGCGCCAACACGGCGGCTAACGACATTTCGCTGGACGAACTGGGCTTCAACTACGACCTGATCGTCGTCGGCGGAAACATTTATGACGCCAACATCATCCATCAGTTGAACGTGCTCCTGGACAACGACCTGATCGGCGCGGTCGATGGTTTCCAGACAACCGGCCAAGGCGCGGCCTCCACCAGCGACAATCTGCTTTGGAACCAGGCCAACATCGTCAATTACGGCGCCGGCGATCGCTTCGAGGCGATGTCTGAAGCTTATCGCAAGGCGTGTGAAAGCCTGCAGAACGGCAAAGCTGACCTTTCCGACATACTGGGCGACGGCGCATTCGCGGGCATCGGGGCGATTCGCGTGCTCTACATCTCCGGCGACATCCTCAATCTGCAATACATCAAACAGACCACCATTCTTGGCGACAGCGATCAGGTGGCCCTGGCCATGAATGCGCTGGCGCATCCGGAGGCGGACTGGACAATTTCGACGGGAACGAATTCGCTGGTCAATTATGCCTACATCGCCGACGTGGATTCCACCGGCAAGACCTATGTCGGCGGCGGCATCTATTCGGACGAGATCCTCATCCAGGCGGAGCTGATTTCCACCGGCCCCGATCTTGGCGGCCAGAATCCCGACGTGCTGGTGAATGAGGCGGTCGCTTTCCTCGATGACGACATGCTGGCGCCGGAAGCCTCTCAAAACGTGGCGTATCCCTCGCTCGTGCCTGAGACCTATTCCGATCCGATGCAAAGCGTTCTCGCGTGATTTTCGAACCGGGGTGGCAGCAATGACCGAAGATCGCGATCAAACCGGGCGCGCTTTCGCCCAGGAACCAGAATGGGATCGGCCGGATGACGGCGGCGACGCAGTCGGGCGAAGCGCCGCCGAGCCGATCGCACAGACTTGGTTTCGTCACAGCAGGGCGGTCGATCGTTCGGTGGAAAAACTGGACGATGTCGTTGCCGAATTGTGGCGCATAGTGGACGCCCGGCCGGCCGAAACGCCGACATCGCTTCGCGACGCGACGCCAGCCAAGGTCACCGAACAAGCCAAGGTTACCGAACAAGCGCGCCCTTCAACCGCGCCTTTACCTGGTGATAGAAGCGCTCCGCAACGCGAGGTGCAGCCACCCTCCCCGCAAGCAAAAGCGCCTTCGGCTCCGCCGCCGGCCACGCCCGCTGCTCCAGTCGCAGACAGCATAAGAGGCCTCGACCCCATCCGGCCACCGAGCCCTCGGATCTCCGAGCCGGCTCAGCGTGCCGTAGCACCAAAGGAAGAGCCGGCGCGCAAGCCCGAGCCGGAAATGCTGGAACGCAAGACGCCGAACGCACCGAAGGACGCACTTGGCAATCAGGACCAGCCGAGCGCGCGAGTAGGCGAGCCGCCCACGCAGGAGATCCGGCCACCGAGCCCTCGGATTTCCGAACCGGCCCAGCGCGCCGTATCACCAAAGGAAGAGCCGGCGCGCAGGCCCGAGCCGGAAATATTGGAACGCAAGACGCCGAACGCACCGAAGGACGCGCCCGGCAAGCAGGACCAGCCGAGCGCGCGAGGAGGCGAGCCGCCCACGCAGGAGATGCGGCCACCGAGCCCTCGGATTTCCGAGCCGGCCCAGCGCGACGTATCACCAAAGGAAGAGCCGGCGCGCAAGCCCGAGCCGGAAATGCTGGAACGGAAGATGCCGAACGCGCCGAAGGACGCGCCCGGCAAGCAGGACCAGCCGAGCGCGCGAGTAGGGCCGCCCACGCAGGAGATCCGGCCACCGGGGCCTCGGATCTCCGAGCCGGCCCAGCGCGCCTTACCGCCAAAGGAAGAACCGGCGCGCAAGCCGGAGCCGGAAATATTGGAACGCAAGACGCCCAACGCACCGAAGGACGCGCCCGGCAAGCAGCACGAGCCGAGCGCGCGAGTAGAGCCGCCCACGCAGGAGATGAAGAACAAGCCGGTTCTGCCCGGCGTGACAATCGAGGGCGACCGCGGTCCCTTGCTTGCCCGGGAAGTGCCTGGCGGCGGCGGCCCGACCGGAACCGGCAAGGGGGGCGGCGGTGGCGGCGGCAATGGCGGCGGCGGCGGCGCATTCCACAAGCGTCTCGGCCCGGTCGATCTCTCGGCAAGCCTCACGGCCGGCCTTCGCGCGGTCAAGAAGAACCTCATCGCAGTGATGATCTTCACGATCGCGACCAACGTGCTGGTGCTGGCGATACCTGTCTACCTCTTCCAGATTTCGGATCGCGTGCTGACGAGCCGCTCGGTCGACACCCTGGTGATGCTGACGATCGTGATCGTCGGCGCAGTCATCCTGCAGTCGGTTTTTGACGCCATCCGGCGCTTTATCCTCATGCGCACAGCGGTCGAGGTCGCCGCCCAACTGGGCGGACCAATCCTCAGCGCAGCCGCCAGGGCTTCACTGCACAGCAATGGGCGCGAATATCAGACGCTGGGGGATCTTCAGCAGCTGCGCACGTTTCTGGTGTCCGCCACGTTGCTGTCTCTTCTCGATGCGCCGATGGCCCCGTTGTTCATGCTGGCCATATTCCTGATCCACCCCGACCTCGGGTTCATCGTCGTGGCGACGGCGCTGCTGCTGCTGGCCATCACGCTCGCCAACCAGCGCGCAACCGCCAAGCCGTTCGGCGAGGCCAACACAAGCCAAACCAAAGCCAACCTCCACGTCGATTCGATGTCGCGCAACTCGCAGATCATCAACGCGCTCGCGATGATCCCGGAAGCCGTGTGGATCTGGGGCAAGGATACCGGCAACTCGCTCAGATGGCAGGTCATAGCTCAGGACCGAAACATAGCCTTTGCTTCTCTTTCCAAGGGCGTCCGGCTGCTGACCCAGGTCATAATGCTCGGCTGGGGCGCCTATCTGGCCATCGAAGGCTCGGTCACGGGCGGCATGGTCATCGCCGCGTCAATCATTGCCGGTCGCGCACTTGGCCCGATCGAGGGTGCGATTGAAGGGTGGAACCAGGTTGTGCAGTCACGCGCCGCCTTTGGCCGCATCAGTGCGCTGCTGAAGGAATCCCCGCTGAACTTCGAACGCCTGAAGCTGCCGCGTCCGGAAGGGCGCCTCGATGTCGAGCGGCTGCTGTTCGTGCCGCAAGGAACCAAACGTGTCGTGCTCAATGGCATCGGCTTTGGGCTGGAGGCCGGAGACTCGCTGGCGATCATCGGCAATTCGGGCGCCGGTAAAACGACCTTGGGCAAAATGCTCGTCGGCTCGATCCTTCCAACTTCGGGAAGCGTGCGGCTCGACCTGATGGACCTGCGGAACTGGGATCAGCGGCAATTTGGTGAAAGCATCGGCTACCTTCCCCAGGACGTGCAGCTTTTCCCGGGGTCGATCAAGGCGAACATCGCCAGAATGCGCGAAGACGTCGACGATGGCGCAATTTACGAAGCCGCCAAGCTGGCCGACGTGCACGAACTGATCGCCTCGCTCCCGCATGGCTACGAGACCTTTGTCGCCGCCGATGGCGCGCCGCTTTCTGGCGGGCAGAAGCAGCGGATCGCTTTGGCGCGCGCCTTTTTCGGCAGCCCGAAACTGGTGGTCCTCGACGAGCCGAATTCGAACCTCGACACCGCTGGCGAGTTGGCTTTGTCGCGCGCTCTACAGCAAGCCAAAGAGCAAAAGATCACGATGGTGACGATCACGCAGCGGCCTGCTTTGCTGCAGACCGTGGATAAGATCCTGGTGCTCGTCAACGGCACCGTGGCTCTTTTCGGGTTGCGTCAGGACGTGCTCCAGGCTTTGGCGGCGCGCGGCATGAGCCTCGATGGCGGCCATTTTGCCAATATTCAGGTCAAATGAGAGAGAGAGCGGCCGTGAAGGAAATAGCCAAGATCGAAGACGCCCAATGGTATGGCGCCGTTCCGCGTTCCATTTGGAAGCAGACGACCGCCGGATTGCTGCTGATGGCCGTCACCTTCGGCGGATTTGGCACCTGGGCATTCACGGCACCGCTCGCAGCCGCGATCGTCGCGCAAGGAAGCTTCGTGGCCACTGGGCAGAACAAGATCATCCAGCACCTCGAAGGGGGTATCATCAAGCAGCTTCTGGTTAGCGAAGGCGACCATGTCGTAACCAATCAGCCTTTGGTGCTGCTCGACGAAACGGCCGCGCGGGCAAAGGAACGGCAGTTGTTCTTCCGCCAGGCGCGCCTTGAAGCGATTGTGGCGCGCTTGACCGCCGAGGTGCACGGGGCGGAGACGATTACGTTCCCGGCCACAATAACCGAAAATCGCGACGACCCGGAAATTGCTTCGATCGTGCATAGCCAGCGTCTCAACTTCGAGGGCTCGCGCACCAAAATGAGCAGCGAGATCCGATTGCTCGACCAGAACATCGGCGCCCTGAAATTCCGGGCGGGCGGTTATGAGCAGTTGCTGAAAGCGGTCACGATACAGCTCGGTCTGCTACGCGAGGAGTATACCGGCAAGAAGACCCTGCTCGACCAAGGATTGATCCGCGCGACCGAGATCAAGGCGATTCAGCGCGCCATAGCAGATGCCGAAGGGCAGATGGGGCGGCTCTCAGCCGAGATATCCGAGACCGGCGCCCAGGTCATCAAGCACGAACAGGAGATGCGGCAGACAGAAAACGCCTACCGCCAGGCGGCGCTCGACGAGCTCGAGGGCGTTGAAACCGAACTGGACAGCATCCGCGAACAGTCCCGCGAGGCGCAAAACGTGCTGCGCCGAGCGACGATCAATGCGCCGGTTTCGGGCACTGTCGTGCGGCTGTTCTACCACACGTCCGGCGGCGTCATCGAGAGCGGCAAGAGCATCATGGAGATCTTGCCGGCGAATGTGCCGCTTATCATAGAAGCGCAGGTGCCTCGCACCGAGATCGACAATGTCAAGGTCGGACAAAAGGCGACGGTACGGCTGGTCGCGCTCAACGCGCGCACGACGCCGGTTCTGAACGGCGAAGTCTACTACGTCTCGGCCGACTCGCTCCCCGACGCCTCCGGCCCGACCGCAAAGGAGGTTTATCTGGCGCGCGTCAACCTCCCAGTCAGCGAACTGGCTCGAGTGCCTGGATTTGTTCCGACGCCAGGCATGCCCGCTGAAATTCTCATCCAGACGGCGGAGCGGACCTTTTTCAGCTACCTGTCCAAGCCGATCAAGGACAGCATGGCTAGGGCATTTAATGAGCGCTGACCGTAGAGGCGGGGGGTAAGTATGCAGATCGACGTCTTGACACGCCCGGAAGAACTGAACGGGCTTCGCGACAACTGGGACGACCTCTACGCCAGGGATCCCGACGCGCATTTCTTCGTCTCGTGGGACTTTCTTTCCCACTATCTTCGACGCTTCGACGGTGAATGGTTCATTTTGGCGGCACGCAAGGGGCCGCCGGGCTCTCGCTATGTCGCGCTTCTGCCGCTCCGGCTGCGCACCAGCATGAGGAAAAAAACCGGCGAAATCTACCATGAAGTGTATATGGGGGGAAACCTTGCAGCCGATTATACCGGCATCCTCTGCGCGCCGGAATACGCCTACCGGGCAATCGCGGTTTTCGCGAAGCATCTGAAGACGATGCATTGGGCCAGCCTGCATCTGGAAAACCTGCGGATGTCGGAACGCAGGATAGGCTGGCTGATGGAGCAGCTTTCCGACAATCGGCTGACGATGCGCAGGATGAGGCGCGTCAACCAGGTTGACAATGTTGACAACTGCATATGCCCGGCGATCGACCTCCCGTCCTCATGGGAAGATTATCTTCTGCACAATCTCAGCGCTAACACCCGCCAAAAGATGCGGAGATTTCTCCGGAAGCTGGAGAACTCTGACGAGTTTCGCATAACGCATGCCGACGCCTCTACCATCGAGCGCGATATCGACATCCTGCTCGAGTTCTGGCGCATCAAGTGGACGCCGCGAAAGGGGAATCTCGTTCCCGGCCTGGTCAAGAGCAACCGACGGCTGTTCAGGCAAGCTTTCGAACAGGGCACGCTGTTTGTGCCTGTGCTTTGGCACGGCGACCGGCCCTTGAGCGCTCTCGCGATCTTCCTCGATCCGGTCAAGAAGAGCATGCTGTTCCACATGGTCGGGCGCGACGAGACGGCCGACATGCTGCCGTCGGGACTGGTCCTGCACGGTTATTGCATCCGCCGCGCGATCGAGAACGGTTTCCGGACATATGATTTCCTGCGCGGCAACGAACCTTACAAATATTCCTTCGGTACCCACGACACCGTCCTCAACTGCACATTGATACGAACCAAAACCGGCCGGAACCTTGGCGACCGGCTGGACAGGCGATCCTTGGTCGGCGCGTTGCAGCAGGCGGCCGGCCTCCACAAGAAGGGTTGGATCATCCAGGCCGAAAACATCTATCGCCAGATCCTGAACACCGAGCCGACGCATGATCAGGCTCTGTACGGACTCGGTCACGTTCTGGGCACCAAGGGCGATCACCGTCAGGCTGCCGAATGCTTCGGCGCGCTTGCAGCCATGTCGCCGCAATCTGTAAACGCCTGGCTTTGCCTGGGCATTGCGCAGCAGTCGCTAAACGACCACTCCGCAGCCATCGAGTCGTTTAGGCGAGCAACGGACCTCAACCCAGACCTCATTCTGGCGCGTTATGCCTTGGGCCGCAGCCTTCTCGCCCTGCAGCGGACGGATGAGGCGGCCCAGGCTTTCACGCTGGTCCTTGAGAATGGATCGCCCGCCCCCGCGGAAACCGCCCTGCGCGCCAAGGCCCGGCGACAATTGCAGCAGCTGAGGACAGCCAAGCCGCTCTACATTCTAAAGAAACCTGAGCGCGAGAAGCCCGTCATCCAGCCGTCGCTGCCGCTGGGGCTGACCACTCTGCTCACGGTTGCGCGGCCGGCAACCGTAAGCCGCTCCACCTCTTCTGTCACTTGACGGGGGCTTCGTTGTCTGCCTGCCGCTGCAAGTCGCTCAAACGACTCGTGCCGCCTCGTCGGAAGCCGATTGAGGCCAGCGCTGTAGCGCAGCACGGCCAACGTCGGTAAGCGCATAAACGCCGCGCTCGGCCCTGGCGAACCAGCCATAGACATTGTGAAGCAGGATATTGGCGGCGCGTGGCGAAATGGTTTTCAGATCGCGCGGGCGTTTTGGGCCGTCGACCATGGCAGCGGCGCAGGCCAGCGCGTCCTGCCGGTAAGCGGTCATGACCGGCGTACGGGAGCCGCCGCCGACTACAGGGTCGCCGCGCCGGCGCCGATGCTCGTCCACCAGGCGCGATCTTCGCCTCGGGTCTCGCCGGGGCGGCAAGGCGGCCGGACTGAGCAGCAATTCGACGTTGCCGGCGGAGCCAACCCCGAGAAGGCCGAAGCCGAGCCGCCGGCACAGCGCACGGAACCGGCGATCGTGCTCGCGGCCCTTGCCTCGACTTGACATCCTCGCCGCGAGCCAGACCTCATCGCATGACGCAGCACGGTCAACACCTTGAAGAATGAGCTCGAGGTTGAACTGCAGCTTCAATTCGCAGATGACGAGCACGGGCGGCTCGCCGTCACGCAGTCCCACGACATCGCAGCCGCCAACCTCGCCTTTGACAGTGAAGTCCAGACTCTCAAGAAACCGCTTCACCGGGATGTAGAGAGACGTTTCCTGCATGCCGCAGGCATAGCCGATTCGTGGCTGGTTGGCACAGCATCACCGACAGGCGTTGCCACCGAGGGCAGATTTGCCACTCGTCAACACACGGAGCCATGCATCAAGCAATTTGCTGGGACTTGCCCATTCAGCCGTTAAGCCCTCAGCCCCCTCGCCTCGCCTCCGCGCTTGCGCGGGACCATCATATCCCTGGCCAGCAGGCGGCTCACCCGGCAGAATGCCATGAACGCCCGGCAAGCCTCCTCGGTCTCGACCAGGTCGACGGTGGCGCCGAAGCAGGCGTTGAACGCGGCCTGATAGACTGGACCCTGGCGGCGAACCGGCCAGCCTTGCAGGAAATCCAGCGCCTGTTCGACGCTGTATATTTCCTCGACCGGCAGGCCAGGCGCGGTCGTGATGCGCACCGGCACCTCGAATTGCAATCTGTCCATTCCTGTCTCTCCAGAACGCGCAGCAACGCCGCTCGCCGCAAAAAGTTGCTTTGACCAGCTTTCCGCTCAGGCTCCGCTTCTTGCCCAGAAACTACTTGCTCACAAAATATGTCGTCAGTGCGGACGAACGGCCCGGCATGGGGCCGGACACGCACAAGATGAAGCCGCAAAGCATGAATATCGCCGGCTTGAGCCCAATCGCCGGCAGTTCGTCCTTGAACCTGGCGCCGTCCAGTGCCAAATCTGGGGGACTTTTCTCGCGGGCTCAACAGAAGCTCTTTTACCCGGCAAGACGGACACAATGGTCACCTATCTCGACGCCGCCACGGCACCGCTCAGAAACACCGGCCAGATCCGCCTCTATGGCGAAGAAGGCTTTGCCGGCATGCGCAAGGCCTGCGATCTCACCGCGCGCTGCCTCGACGAACTGGTGTCGATCGTCGCGCCGGGCGTCACCACCGAAACCATCGACCGCTTCGTCTTCGAGTTCGGCATGGATCACGGCGCATTGCCGGCGACGCTCAACTATCGCGGCTACACCAAGTCGTCCTGCACCTCGATCAACCACGTCGTCTGCCATGGCATCCCCGACAGCAAGCCGTTGAAGGACGGCGACATCGTCAACATCGATGTCACTTACATCCTCGATGGCTGGCATGGCGATTCCTCGCGCATGTATCCGGTGGGCACGATCAAGCGCGCCGCCGAGCGCCTGCTCGAGGTCACGCATGAATGCCTGATGCGCGGCATCGCCGCGATCAGGCCCGGCGCCCGCACCGGCGCCATCGGCGCCGCCATCCAGACCTATGCCGAAGCCGAGCGCTGCTCGGTGGTGCGCGATTTCTGCGGCCACGGCGTCGGCCAGCTCTTTCACGATGCGCCGAACATCCTGCACTATGGCGGCGCCAGCGAGGGCGTCGAGATGCGGCCGGGCATGATCTTCACCGTCGAACCGATGATCAATCTCGGCCGGCCGCACGTAAAAGTGCTGTCGGATGGCTGGACGGCGGTGACACGCGACCGCTCGCTGTCGGCGCAGTACGAGCACACGATCGGCGTCACCGAGACCGGATGCGAGATTTTCACGCTGTCGCCAAAAAACCTCGACCGCCCCGGCCTGCCAGCATAGTGTTTGCGCGAGGGCCGGATCTTCCCGGTCAAGAAAATGCGGGCGGCCTATGGGAAAGACCAGCGACGATGACGAACGGATCTTCTTTCCCGAAACACCGATAAAACCGCTCGCGAAAGCCAATTCGGTCGATAAGTCGCCCGAAAAGCCGCACTATCTCGGCCATCGCGACCGCTTGCGCCAACGGTTTGCGGCCGGTTCCGACGCCCTCCCCGACTACGAATTGCTGGAGCTCTTGCTGTTTCGCCTGATCCCCCGCGCCGACACCAAGCCCGTCGCCAAGGCATTGCTGGCACGCTTCGGCACGCTGGCCGAGGTGCTTGGCGCCCCCGTCGCACGGCTTGAGGAGGTCAGCGGTATCGGTCCGGCAGTGGCACTCGATCTGAAGATCGTTGCCGCGGCCGCCCAACGCGCGGCGCGTAGCGAGATCAAGGGCCGCGAGGTCCTGTCGTCCTGGACGCAGGTTCTCGGATACTGCCGGTCGGTCATGGCCTTCGAGGAGCGCGAGCAGTTCCGTATCCTGTTTCTCGACAAGAAGAACGCGCTGATCGCCGACGAGGTGCAGCAGGTCGGCACCGTCGACCACACGCCGGTCTATCCGCGCGAAGTGGTCAAGCGGGCGCTCGAACTCTCCGCCACGGCGATCATTCTGGCGCATAATCATCCGTCAGGCGACCCGACGCCGTCGCGCGCCGACATCGAGATGACCAAGCTGGTCATCGAGACGGCCAAACCGCTCGGCATCGCCGTCCACGATCACATCATCATCGGCAAGAAGGGTCATGCCAGCATGAAGGGCCTGCTGCTGATCTGACGCCCTGTTTGGACAAGCATCGGCCCCAAAGCGTCCGGTCTCGTGTCATGACACGCCAGGCAGCGACGGGCGTGCCGCGAGAACGCGGTCTCCGACCGCAACGACGAGCGCGACGATGATCAGTATTGCCGCGACTGCAAACGTGATCCGCATACCGGTCGCGATGGCGTCGGGCCGCGCCGTTGCGATGTCGATGGCCTCTGAGGCGAATGCGAACACAGCGCCCATGACGGATGCGCCGGTGATGAGCCCAAGATTGCGCGACAAATTGAGCAAGCCGGAAATGACGCCCCGCTGGTCCGGGCGGATATCCGACATGACAGCGGTGTTGTTTGCCGTTTGAAACAGCGCATAGCCAGATGTGATGACGGCGATCGGGGCGATGTAGCCAGGGATGCCCGATATTGCCGGCATCACGGATAGAATGAAGCAACCGGCGGCTATCGCGATAAGCCCAATGACGGTCATGCGCCCCGCGCCAAAACGGTCGGCTATGCGACCAGCCGGCACACCGGTCAGCGCCGCGACAAGCGGACCGACCGACATGACGATGCCAACAACAGCGGCGTCGAGCCCGAGCGCACGAGACAGATAGAACGGCCCGACCACCAGTGTCGCCATCATCACCGTCGCAACGAGCGCGCTCGTGGCGAGGCTCGCGCTCAACGTCGTATTGCCGAAAGCGGCCAATCGGATCAAAGGCGACGCCACTCTCGCCTCGACAAGCACAAACAACCCGGCCGCGAAGACTGCAGCCACGAATAGAGCCAGGTTGAGCTGACCAAAACTGCCACGCCCGATCGTCATCGCGAGCGCATAGGCGCCAAGCGTCAGGGCAAGCAGCAGCGTGCCGACAACGTCGAAGCCGGCCCGATCCGTCTTCGGCTCCCGGCGATCAGCCGGCAGATAGCGGTAGGCGAGACAAAATGCCAGCAAGCCCAGTGGCACGTTGACGAGGAAGATCGCCCGCCAACCGGCTCCGGCAATCAGCAGACCGCCGAGCGAGGGACCGAGAGCGGTGCCGATCGCCGACATTGTTCCGAGCAGCCCCATGGCGCTGCCGGTCCTTGCCTTCGGCACCGTCTCACCGACAAAAGCCATGGTCAGGGTCATCATGATGGCCGCCGCCAAGCCCTGGGCCGCCCGAGCTGCAATCAGCAGCCAGAGCGTCGGCGCGACGCCACACAGGACCGAGGCCACCGTGAACAGGAACAGCCCGGCCAGCAACAGCCGCCGGCGACCGGTGATGTCACCTAGTCGCCCGACGCTGACGATCAGGGTGGTGATGGCGAGGAGGTAAGCCAGCACGATCCACTGGACCTCCTGGAACGAGGCGTCGAACGCCTGCGTCAACGTCGGCAAGGCGACATTGGCGATGCTGATGCCGAGCGAGGACAGCAACATCGATAGCGAAAGGCCGGCGAGCACCCACCGAACCGCAGGTGCCCGTTCTGGATTTTCGGCGACTGCCCGTCCTGCATCGATTGGCTTCAACATGAACTCCGTTTTCTGGCGCGACTCCCGAAACGGAGCTGGCAGACAGGTAGTCCTTTGCTTGAGATGGCGGAAGGCGCATCATTTGCACGTAATCATTGCGTTTGACGACATGTCAGATCGTTCCGGCCATGCTACGATCATCATATGTCGCATCCCGACCTCAATCTGCTTGTCACGCTTGACGTGTTGTTGACGGAAGGCAGCGTGGCGCGCGCCGCCAGAAGGCTGCGGCTGAGCCCGTCGGCGATGAGCCGGGCGCTGGCGCGATTGCGTGAGACGACGGGCGATCCGCTGCTGGTCAGGGCCGGACGCGGCCTCGTTCCGACACCTCGGGCCCTCGAACTCCGCGAGCGCGTCGGTCAGCTTGTGCAGAACGCCGAAGCCGTTTTGCGTCCTGTTGAGATGCTCGACCTGAAACGGCTTGAGCGGACCTTCACGCTTAGAAACAGGGATGGCTTTGTCGAGAATTTCGGGCCGGATCTCATTGCGCGCGTCGGCGAACAAGCACCGGGCGTGCGGCTGCGTTTTGTGCTGAAGCCGGACAAGGACAGCACGCCTCTGCGCGACGGTAGCGTAGACCTGGAAACCGGCGTTGTCGGAAAGGCCACGGGACCGGAGATGCGCGCGCAAGCGCTGTTCCGTGATCGTTTCGTCGGCGTCGTGCGGATGGGACATCCATTGTGCGAGGTCACGATGACCCCTGCCCGCTACGCAGCCGGCCGGCACATCCTCATCTCCCGTCGCGGACTCGACAGGGGACCGATGGACGATGCCCTTGCGCCGTTAGGGTTGAAACGGGAGATCGTGACGGTCGTCAGCGGCTTTTCGGAAGCTCTGGCTCTGGCGCGTGCCTCAGACCTGATCGCCAGCGTTCCCGAACGCTATACGGGAAACCTGCGCGATGGAATGTTCTGGTTCCCTCTGCCGGTTCCCCTGCCGGAAATCGCGGTCTCACTTTTGTGGCACCCGCGGCTGGATGCCGATCCGGCGCACCGGTGGCTGCGCGGCTGCGTTCGAGACGTTTGCGCCGGAAAAACTCACTGGATCTCTTAAAGCGCAACGGTCAAGGGAGCGTTGCTGATTCGATCACTGCAACTCTATGTTGCAGGTGCCGGCGATTCCGACCGACCGCCTCGCTGAACCCGGTTAGGTCGAAAACGGCCTCGCCTCGCCCCGACAGCAGCCGAATCGCCAGGACAGCAGGAGCCGGTCTGGCGGAAACCAATCGCCTGATCTCGTCGGCACAATCCCGAACCAGCCTCCTCCCCCGCTAGCCGGCGGCCTTTCACGATCCGGCAGGACGCCGTGTTGTTCGGCGCCCCAGCAGGTTTTTTCTTCGCCGCAGCCTTCTTCTTCTTGGGTTCTTCCACATCATCGCCATTGCGTTTTCGTCTGACGGGAAGACCGCACTAGAATTTCGACCGGAAATCGAGCTATGATGCATTTGGCATTTCCTGGGACGGCTTCGCGCCCTTGGAATGCCGGGAGGAACGGGATATGGCCATAGCGCTTGTACTCGTTTTGGTAGTTGTGGGCTCAGTGTTGTTCCACTTCCTGAGCCCATGGTGGTGGACGCCGATTGCCTCTAATTGGGACTATATCGACAACACCATCATCATCACCTTCTGGATCACCGGCGTCGTCTTTGCCGCCGTCGTCCTGTTCATGGCTTATTGCGTCTTCCGCTTCCGTCACCGGGAGGGCAACCAGGCTGCATACGAACCCGAGAACAAGCGGCTCGAATGGTGGCTGACGATCGTCACCGCAATCGGCGTCACCGCCATGCTGGTTCCCGGCCTGTTCGTCTGGAACCAGTTCGTCAGCGTCCCAAGCGACGCAACCGAGGTCGAAGTCGTCGGCCAGCAATGGCAGTGGAGTTTCCGCTTGCCCGGCAAGGACGGCAAGCTCGGCACGTCCGACACCCGCAACGTCAGCCCTGAAAATCCCCTCGGCGTAGACTCCAGTGACGCCAACGGCCAGGACGATGTCGTCGTCGAAGCCGCCGATCTGCATCTGCCGGTCGGCAAGCCGGTCAAGATGCTGCTCCGCTCGATCGATGTGCTGCACGATTTCTACGTGCCGGAATTCCGCGCCAAGATGGACATGATCCCGGGCTCGGTCACCTATTTCTGGTTCACCCCGACCAAGACCGGAACTTTTCAGGTCCTGTGTGCTGAGCTTTGTGGCCAGGGGCACCCGTTGATGAATGGCGTGGTGATGGTCGACACGCCGGAAGACTATCTGGCGTGGCTCGGCGAACAGCAGACTTTTGCGCAATTGTCGGCCCCCCAGCAGGTGGGCTCGGCAGAGTAGACGCCGGCAAAGACGGCGATTTGGGTTGAAATTGCGGCACGGCTCGAAACTGTCGAGCCTGGCCGAAAAGGACACGGAGGTGTTCCTATATGGTCGATGTCACACCTGCAGATGGGGTACCGCCGGCCGAAGTCGCGGAGATGGAACTCTACCATCCGCACAGCTGGTGGACGAAGTACGTCTTTTCGCAGGACGCCAAGGTCATCGCCATCCAGTATTCGGCGACGGCGACGGCAATCGGCATGGTGGCGCTGGTGCTGTCCTGGATGATGCGGCTGCAGCTCGGCTTCCCCGGCACCTTCGACTTCATCACCCCGGAAGCCTACTACCAGTTCATCACCATGCACGGCATGATCATGGTGATCTACCTGCTCACGGCACTGTTCCTGGGCGGATTCGGCAACTACCTGATCCCGCTGATGGTCGGCGCGCGCGACATGGTCTTTCCCTATGTCAACATGCTGAGCTACTGGATCTACCTGCTCGCCGTGCTGGTTTTGGTGTCGAGCTTCTTTGCGCCCGGCGGACCGACCGGCGCCGGCTGGACGCTTTATCCGCCGCAGGCGATCATGACCGGCACACCAGGCGGCCAGGACTGGGGCATCATCCTGATGCTCGTCTCGCTGATCCTGTTCATCATCGGCTTCACCATGGGCGGCTTGAACTACGTCGTGACGGTGCTGCAGGCCCGCACACGCGGCATGACGCTGATGCGCCTGCCGCTGACCGTCTGGGGTATCTTCACCGCGACAGTCATGGCGCTGCTCGCCTTCCCGGCGCTGTTTGTCGCCTGCGTGATGATGCTGTTCGACCGTGCGCTCGGCACCAGCTTCTTCATGCCGGCCATCGTCGAGATGGGCGAACAACTGCAGCACGGCGGCGGCAGCCCGATCCTGTTCCAGCATCTGTTCTGGTTCTTCGGCCACCCCGAGGTCTACATAGTGGCGCTGCCGGCCTTCGGCATCGTGTCCGACCTGATCAGCACCCATGCGCGCAAGAACATCTTCGGCTACCGGATGATGGTCTGGGCCATCGTCGGCATCGGCGCGCTGAGCTTCGTGGTCTGGGCGCACCACATGTATGTCAGCGGCATGCATCCCTATTTCGGCTTCTTCTTCGCCACCACGACATTGATCATTGCCGTCCCGACCGCGATCAAGGTCTACAATTGGGTGCTGACATTGTGGCGCGGCGATATCCACCTCACCGTGCCAATGCTTTTTGCGCTGGCCTTCATCGTCACCTTCGTCAATGGCGGGCTGACCGGACTGTTTCTCGGCAACGTCGTCGTCGATGTTCCGCTATCGGACACGATGTTCGTCGTTGCCCATTTCCATATGGTCATGGGCGTTGCCCCGATCCTCGTGATCTTGGGGGCGATCTATCACTGGTACCCGAAGGTCACTGGCCGGATGCTGAACGAGGCCATGGGCCAGTTCCATTTCTGGGTCACCTTCCTCGGGGCCTATCTGATTTTCTTTCCCATGCACTACATCGGCCTGATGGGCGTGCCGCGCCGCTACAACGAACTGACCGCCACGACGGTGATGACCGAGTCGGCCCACGATCTGAACGCGTTCATCAGCATCATGGCGTTCCTCGTCGGCTTTGCCCAAATCGTGTTCCTGTTCAATCTGATCTGGAGCATCCGCCATGGCCGCGAGGCCGGCGGCAATCCATGGCGCGCCACGACGCTCGAATGGCAGACGTCGGAAACACCGCCCGCCCATGGCAATTTCGGCAAGGAACTGCCGATCGTCTATCGCTGGGCCTATGACTACAGCGTCCCGGGCGCCAAGGAGGACTTTATCCCGCAAAACATGCCGGGCTCTTTCGGATCCTCCAGGGAGCCGGCATGAGCGTCATTCTGGTCTTCCTCCTCGTCATCGTCGGCTTTGTCGGATGGTGGCTTTCCCATCAGCGGCTGATGGCCAAGCCATGGCTCGAGCAAGGTTTGATCGGGGATATTATAGGCCCGGAAGGATCGGCGCTGCCGACCGCCAAGATCGGGCTCGGCGTCTTCCTCGCCGTCGTCGGCTGCCTGTTTGCGCTTTTCACCAGCGCCTACTTCATGCGCATGGCGCTGTCGGACTGGCAGGCGCTGCCGCTGCCGCGCGTGCTCTGGTTCAACACCGGCGTGCTGGTCCTGAGCAGCATCGCGCTGCACTGCGCCTCGGTCGCTGCGCGCCGGGGCGATATCGACGCGGTCAGGCTCGGCCTCGTCACGGCTGGGCTCACCGCGCTTGCCTTCCTGGTCGGACAGCTTGCGGCCTGGCGGGAACTGACCGCCGACGGCTACCTGCTGACCGCCAATCCGGCCAACAGTTTTTTCTACCTGATAACCGGGATGCATGGGCTGCACATATTGGGCGGGCTGGTGGGCCTGGGCAGAACAACTGCCGGCGCCTGGAACGGAGCACGGCCGGAGCGGCTTCGCCTCAGTGTCGAACTGTGCGCCATGTACTGGCATTTCCTGCTTTTCGTCTGGCTCGCCATTTTTGCACTTCTGGCCGGCTGGGCCGCTACTTTTATCGAGATTTGCCGACAGCTGCTGACCTAGGAGGGCCGGACGGATGGCAGACACGACAGTGACGCATACCGGCCAAGCACAGGCGCGGCCGGCTGGCTTGCAAGGCGTCGCCGCCGACTGGTCCTCGGATCAGCGCGCGTTCAAGAACGTGTCCTGGGGCAAGGCCATGATGTGGATCTTCCTGCTCAGCGACACCTTCGTCTTCGGCTGCTTCCTGCTCTCCTACATGACCGCGCGCATGTCCACCCGAGTGCCGTGGCCCAATCCGAGCGAGGTCTTTGCCCTTCATATCGGCGGCTCGAATATTCCACTGATCCTTATCGCCATCATGACCTTCGTGCTGATTTCGAGCAGCGGAACGATGGCCATGGCGGTGAATTTCGGCTACCGCCACGACCGCCGCAAGACGGCGATCCTGATGCTTTTGACCGCAGCGCTCGGCGCAACCTTCGTCGGCATGCAGGCCTTCGAATGGACCAAGCTGATCTCCGAGGGGGTACGGCCCTGGGGCAATCCGTGGGGTGCGGCGCAGTTCGGGTCATCCTTCTTCATGATCACCGGCTTTCACGGCACCCATGTGACATTCGGGGTGATCTTCCTGATCATCGTGGCGCGAAAGGTCTGGCGCGGAGATTACGAAACCGGCCGGCCCGGGTTCTTCACCAGCCGCAGGGGCAGCTACGAGCACGTCGAGATCATGGGACTCTACTGGCATTTCGTCGACCTGGTCTGGGTGTTCATTTTCGCATTCTTCTATCTTTGGTGAGAGGCAGACATGGCTTTGGTGAGAGGCAGATATGGCTGAAGCAACCGCAAACGGTCTGGGGCAACATACGCTGCACGGAACGCAAGCGCATGATCCGGCAGCAGCAGGCATTGCCCCTGCGGAGGTCCATCAGGAGCACCCGATCAGGCTCTATCTGGTGGTCTGGGCATGGCTGTTCATCCTCAGCGCCTGCTCCTATCTGGTCGACTATGTCGGCCTCCACGGCTATCTCAGATGGTCGCTGATCCTGATCTTCATGATGCTCAAGGCCGGGCTGATCGTCGCGGTCTTCATGCACATGGCCTGGGAGCGGCTGGCGCTGACCTATGCGATCATATTGCCGCCGATCCTGGTGCTGGTGTTCGTGGCAATGATGGTCTTCGAATCGGAGTACACGCTTCTCACCCGGATGCTGTTTTTTGGGGCCGAGCCCTGACGCGCAATCCGGGTTCGGGCAGCATTTCCCGTCGAGGGCCGGAGGGGCTGTTCACGGCCCGCTCTGCGTTGCCTTGAAACGGTCGACAGCTGGCCCATTTTTGTCACCACCGGAAAACGACAGAAGGAGAACGATTTTCGTCGGTTCTCCGTCGTGAACTCCAGGAAGGGAGGCTCAAGATGACGATCGCAAACAGATTGAAGGACTTTATCGACGAGAAAGGAATTTCCTACGATACCGTCGAGCACCACCGCACGTCGACAAGCAGGCAGTCCGCCTTAGCGGCACATGTGCCCGGCAGCATAATGGCCAAATCGGTGGTGGTTCACCACGACGGTGGCTATGCGCTGGCCGTGGTCCCGAGCACGCACAGGATCGAGCTCGGCACATTGCAGGACGTCATGCACCAGCGCATTGGGCTCGCCTCCGAGGACGAGGTGGTTTCGCTGTTCGAGGATTGCGACACCGGCGCCATCCCGCCGATCGGCGCGGCCTACGATGTGCCGGTGATTGTCGATGAAAGCCTCGGCAATGCCGGCGATATCTATTTCGAGGGTGGCGACCACAGGACGCTCGTGCATGTCAGCGGCAAGGATTTCCGCAACCTGACCAGCGACGCACAGCAAGCCCGCTTTAGCTACCCGGCTTACTAAAACGCTCTTGCCAACCTGCCGCAGCGGCCTCTCGCCGGTGCGGCAGGGCAGGATTTTTTCAGTCCGCCGGTCTGGTGGAGGCCGGCGATTCCACGACTTTCCGATAGACGTGCCAGGTGGCGTGACCGAGGATCGGCAGCACCACCGCCAGCCCGGCGAACACCGGCAGCGAGCCTATGATCAGGGCGACGGCGACAATCAGGCCCCAGACAGCCATCACGATCGGGTTCGCCAGGACCACCCGCACCGAGGTATGGATGGCTTCGTAGGCGCCGACGTCGCGGTCGAGCAACAACGGGAACGCGACGACCGTGGTGCACAACACGACCGCGGCGAAGACGAAGCCGATCGCGTGGCCAACGATAATCAGCGTCCAGCCGCGCCCGGTGGCGAATATTTCACTGATGAAGCTGGACAGTGATTCCGGCGGGGCTGGACCGAACACCTGCTGATAAAATATCTGCGCGGTCAACAGCCAGGCGACGAAGATCGCAAGCAGCATGATCCCGACCGCCGCGATGGCCGGCAGCGCTGGAGAATTCCTGACCTCGAAAGCGTGGCTCCATGAGGCGTCGAGCCCGGCCTCCCGCCTCCGGCTGATCTCATACAGGCCGAGCGCCGCGAACGGGCCGATCAGCGCAAAACCAGACACCAGCGGAAACAACAGCGGCAACGTGTTGTTGCCCGACGTCCAGACAGCGAGCACGACGCCGACAAGCGGATAAATCAGGCAAAGGAAAACGATGTGCGACGGTTTGACCATGAAATCGTCGACGCCACGCTTGAGCGCGTCGAAAAGGTCGGAAACGCCTATCTTTCGAATTCTGGTGTGCTCCAGCGTCTCGCTGGCGCCTGCAATCACATGAAAACTTGCCATGACCATTCCTCCAGACCAGGTCCGGTAAAGGTCGCGATTTCACGGTGCTGTCGTTCAGCGTGACTGGCCACGCAAAACCGCGACCTGCACCATGATCAACATACGCTCTTGCATGGCATTTGTCGCCGCCCTTTGTCTGCGGGCACGGCTCCGGTGATCCCGCTGGCTCTAACGGCCTTTCTTCGCTAGTCTCAAAGCTGGGTTGAAGGGTGAAGGTCATGGATGGAAAGACCGTTCTTATACTCGGCCTTGGCATAGTTATTCTGCTGGTGCTGGGATTCTGCGCAGTGCCAACGTGAGGTTTGAGCAGGTTCGGACGCACCTCGTTCAGCAATCGCCGACCCGACAACAATCCGAGAACATCGGGATTCAATGCAGCCATGACGCAGGTCATGCCGTCAATTTCCGGCTGACATGACGACACGCATTGCAACGGTATCGGCAAGCAGCACGGCAAAGATCGCGAAAAGATAGAGAATCGAATAGGCAAACAGCGCCTTTGCGCGTTTCATCTCCCACCCTTCAGCCAATCTTTTGTCGACCAGAAGCTTCCAGGCATGCCAGATGAAACCCGCGCCCAATGCGGCCGAAACAATCCCGTACCATCCGCTCGCGAATCCGACAGCCCAAGGGAGCACGCCGATTGGCGCCAGGATCAGCGAATAGACGAAGATTTGCTTTCTGGTCGAAACCTGGCCGGCCACGTTCGGCATCATCGGAATGCCGGCCGCGGCATAGTCGCCGATCTTGAACAGCGCGAGCGCCCAGAAATGCGGCGGCGTCCAGAGGAAAATGATCAGAAACAGGACGAGACTTTCAACCCCGACGGCGCCAGTGGCGGCCGCCCACCCGATGACCGGAGGAAGCGCACCCGCGGCGCCACCTATGACGATGTTCTGCGGCGTCGAGCGTTTCAGCCACATCGTGTAGATGACGACGTAGAAGAAGATGGTGAAGGCCAGCAGCGATGCGGCGAGCCACCCCACCAGCACGCCGAGCGTCATGATCGAAAGCACGGAAAGCACCATGCCGAAGCCGAGCGCTTCGCCTGGCGTGACCCGGCCTGACGGGACCGGCCGCTTTGAGGTGCGCGACATCAACGCGTCAATATCGGCATCGTACCACATGTTGAGTGCCCCGGCCGCTCCCGCTCCAACCGCAATTGCACCGATTGCAATCACGGCGATGACCGGGTTCATCGCCCCGGGCGCCACCATCAGGCCGACGAAAGCGGTAAAGACAGCAAGCGCCATGACGCGTGGTTTCAAAAGCGCGAAGAAATCACTGACCGTCGCTTCAGAGATCTGGATACCGGTATCCTTGAGGCCGCTTTCCCGAGCCGACATTTCAGGCGACTACCGATTGGCACACGCAATCTGGCCGGCCCATCGGCCGACGGAAGAACCGGGTTACTTCCTGGCGGAAGAACCGGGTTACTTCCTGGCGGAAGAACCGGGTTACTTCCTGGCGGAAGAACCGGGTCATTTGGAGAATTGCTTCAGATAGGCGATGACGTTGGCGAGATCCTCGTCCTTCTTGAGGCCGGGAAACGCCATCTTCCCACCTTTGATCATGGCCTTGGGATCGCGAAGATAATTCGTCAGCGTGGCGTCGTCCCATTTGACGCCGGATTTACCCGCCTCGGTCATGGCTTTAGAATACTTGAAGCCCGGATGCGTGCCGGCCGTCCGGCCGATGACGCCGCTCAGCGACGGACCGACCTTGTTCTGGTCCTTGTCAACGACGTGACAAACCTTGCATTTGGCGAAGACCTTCTCACCGGCGGCCGCATCCTGTGCCTGGGATTGGCTCGTGACAAAGGTCGCAACGGACACGACTGCGAAAAACGCGATTGCACGCATGGCATTTCCTCCCCGATCGCCAAATCTGCCTTGGACGATCTGCGCCTGCCGACACGGCATGCGCCCCTTGCACGACAGAGCGGAATATCCGCGTCTCCCGCATGGAATTGCGGCATCTACATACCACAAAATCTGGCCGGCAGATAGAAGAAGTCGACCAGCAAGATTGGCGCCGAAGCGACGAGGCAGGCCGATCGGCGTCGAGCGTAACCGGAACGCATACCGGGTAATGGCGTTAGACCAGCTACGGTTAAACGTCTGGAAGATCAAAAGATCAGAGAAGTGTATGAACGACAGGAGCGACCTGGAGGTGCGCCACGGCACCCGCACGATCGACGGCGACACCGTCTTTTACAGACAAGCAGGTCCTGAAACCGCGCCGGTGTTGCTGCTTCCGCATGGCTATCCCTGCTCATCCTTCCAATATCGCCGGCTGATGCCGGCGCTCGCCGATCGGTGGCGGACGGTCGCGCCGGATTTCCCCGGCTTTGGCTACAGTGGCGATCCGGCACGGTTCGGTTATGATTTTGATGCCTATGCAACGTTCCTGGAGCGGTTCACCGACGCGCTGGAGCTCGACAGCTACGCGTTATGGCTGCACGACTACGGCTCGCAGATCGGCCTGCGCCACGCCATAGCGCACCCATCCCGGATCAGGGCCCTGATCATCCAGAATGGCGACATCTACGCCGATGCTCTTGGCCCGAAATACGAAACGATCCGGCGCTTCTGGCGTGATCCTTCGCCAGCCAACCGTACACCGCTCGAACAGGCGGTGAGCGAAGACGGCTTTCGCGCCGAGTTCGTAGGCGAAGTCGATGACGACGTCGCTCGACGTGTCCCGCCCGATCTGTGGAAGTTGCATTGGCCGCTGATGGATACGCCTGTGCGCCGTGCGCTTTCAGTCGGACTGATGGAGAAGCTCAAGGCTAATCTCGACTGGTTCCCTCGTTACCAGGCATACCTGCGCGTGCACCGGCCACCGGCAATGATCCTTTGGGGACCGAAGGACGAATACATGCCCGAGCCGGCAGCGCGCGCCTATCTGCGCGATCTCCCCGAGGCCGAGCTGCATTTGCTGGACGACGCAGGGCACTGGCTGCTGGAGACACACTTCGAGGTCGCCCTGCCACTTGTGCGACGGTTTCTGGGCAAGGTCCTGCATTAATCGCCCGCACAACGCCGCAGCGGATTCCGCCATTGCTGACCACCCATCGAGAGGAGCGCACTCCATGATCGACAACGCCACAATCGCCCGGATCTGGCGGGGAACGACACGCCGTGACTTGGCGGACGCCTACGAGCCATATCTACGCCGCGAAGGCATTCCGCCGCTTCAGGAGAAGGCACTTGGCGTGCAGTTGTTTCGCGAGGATCGCGAAGAAGAAACAGAGTTCGTGACGATCTCGTACTGGCCTGATGTCGAAGCAATGGCGAGCTTCACCGGCGGTGACCCGCACAAGATCCATCACCTGCCGCGTGACGAAGAGTTTCTCGTTGAGCTGCCCAAGCGAGTAACCGTGATGCGTATCCTCGTCAGCCAACTGCCTCACGAGTAATGCGGCGCGGCGAAAAAAAGGCCGCCTCGAGGGCGGCCTTTCACATCCAGCAGAATGCCGTGTTATTCGGCGTCCTTGGCAGCTTTCTTCTTCGGCGCGGGCTTCTTCTTGGGCTCTTCCGCATCGTCGGCCTTGTTGGCGTCGGCCTTCTTTGCTGCGGCTTTCTTCGCCGGCTTCGACTTGGCCGTCTCGCTGTCCTCGTCGTCGGCCATCAGCTCTTCCTTGCTGACCTTGACGTCGGTGACCGAAATCTGGCTGAGCAGATGGTCGACCACCTTCTCCTCGAACAGCGGCGCGCGCAACGTGTTCAGCGCTTCAGGATTGCTGCGGTAGAATTCGAAGGCTTCCTGCTGCTGGTTGGCCGGATAGCGGCGCACCTGCTCGAGCAGGCCGCGCTGCAATTCCTCGTCCGACACGGTGACGCCGGCCTTCTCGCCGATTTCGGCGAGAACCAGGCCGAGACGCACACGGCGCTCGGCAAGCCGCATATATTCGGCGCGCGCCTCTTCTTCCGTCGTCTCCTCGTCAGCGAAGGTGCGGCCGGCGGCTTCCAGATCGCGGTTGACCTGGTTCCAGATGTTGTTGAACTCGGCCTCGACAAGCTTCGACGGCGCCTCGAACGAGTAGGCGGCATCGAGCTGGTCGAGCAGCTGGCGCTTGATCTTCTGGCGCGTCATCGAGCCGAACTGGTTCTCGATCTGGCCGCGCACCACCTCACGCAGACGCTCCAGCGACTCCAGGCCGAGATTCTTGGCCATTTCGTCGTTGATCTCCAACGCACCGGGCTGGGACACTTCCTTGACGGTGACGTCGAAGGTGGCTTCCTTGCCGGCAAGATGCGCCGCCTGGTAGTTTTCCGGGAACGTGACCGTGACCTGCCTCTCGTCGCCGGCATTGCTGCCGATGAGCTGATCCTCAAAGCCGGGAATGAATTCCTTGGAGCCGAGCACCAGCGGCTGGTCGGTGCCGGCGCCGCCGCTGAAGGCTTCGCCATCGATCTTGCCGACATAGTCGATCGTCACGCGGTCGCCCTCGGCGGCCTTGCCGGTCTTCGGTTCGTAGGTGCGCGCCGATTCGGCGACACGCTTGACCTGCTCGTCGATTTCCGAATCCGGCACGTCGAACACCTGACGCGTCACCTTGATGTCGGAGAAATCCTTGATCTCGATCGGCGGAATGATCTCGTAGTTCAGGCGGAATTCGAAGTCGGCGCCGCCGGCCAGGATCTTCTCGGCCTCTTTCTCGTCCTCGGTCATGATCACTTCGGGCTGCATGGCAGCCTTTTCGCCACGGCCGGTAATGATCGAACGGGTCGAATCGTTGAGGATCTCGTTGACCACTTCGGCCATGAACGACTTGCCATAGACCTTGCGCAGGTGCTGCACCGGCACCTTGCCGGGGCGAAAGCCGTTGATGCGGACCTTGCTCCTGGCATCTGAAAGCCGCGCCATCAGCTTGGCTTCCATGTCACCGGCCGGCACGGTGATCTTGATCTCGCGCTTGAGACCGGAGTTGAGCGTTTCGGTGACCTGCATCATAGAACCTTCGTTTCCGCAGCCAAACGGCTCTTGCCGTTTACAGCCTGCCGGTATGATCTTGCCGGGAATGGCTTTTGGTGCGGGACTTGGCGATCTGTCCACTCAACGCGGCTCAAAATCGTCCAGAAACACGCTCCAAAATGTGAATAAGTCTTTGTTTTTCCGACTTCTTATCACATTCTGCAGAAGTGGATCGTCGCATCCCGTCACATTCGACACGCCTTTTGTCACAGGCGCGGCCGATTTTCAACCATCTTCGCGTCTACAGCGCCGCGCGTCATCTTGGACGCGCACAGGAAGCTGGAGCACCTTGATTTTGGCGCATGATCCCCAAAAATACGATTTTTCGTTTTTCGGGATCATGCGCCTGCGAACGGCCGCTATTTTGACCGCGACATTGACAGAATGATGGCTGCCTGCGGGCAACGCGGATGCGGCGGAATTGCTGGACGCGCTGGATTTAGGCTCCACTCCGACTTGGCTCCCGCTGGTGTAGCTACCCCGAAGTCGTCAGCCGCTTGGCGCAGCGGTCCTGACGCAGAGAAGCCCGCCACCTTCCGAGTGGCGGGCCGGCCGCGAAAGCCTGTACGGCCGATGCGACACTCCCGTTTGCGCAACAGTCTTCTCAGCGGCGTGCGATCAGCAAGCAAAGCTCGCGCAGGTCGCGATCGTATGTGCCGCCGCTCCCGAGCACGTCGACGCAGCGCTTCTTCATCCGTATCAACTGGGTGCTGGACATCTGCGCGACAACGCTCACGCCAGGAGTCCCGGGTGTTCCAGGAGTCGCGGGTGTGCCAGCAAGGGTCCCGCCGCCGACGCCTACACCGACGCCGACCCCGGTCGTCCCACCAACATTGGCACTCACACCCGCTGCAACGAGGCCGGTGCCGCCTACATTTGCGCCTGCGCCAGCAGTGATACCGCCGGTGCCGCCGGCATTGGCGCCCAGCCCGGCCGTGACGCCACGAGTGCCGCCGAGATTGGCACCCAGGCCAGCCGTGACCCCACGAGTGCCGCCGACATTGGCGCCCAGGCCAGCCGTGACGCCACGAGTGCCGCCGACATTGGCGCCGGCACCAGCGCTAATGCCCCTGCTGCCGCCGATCGATGCACCGGCGCCGGCATTCACCCCGCTTCGGCCGCCGATCGAAGCGCCGACACCCGCGATAATGCGTTTCTTGCCGCCTATCGATGCGCCGGCTCCCGTATTTACCCCGCTGCTACCGCCGATCGAAGCGCCGACTCCCGCATTGACGCCGCCACTGCCGCCGATCGAGGCGCCGAGACCGGCGTTTACACCGCCTCGGCCGCCAACCGATGCGCCGGCGCCGACGCTAATGCCGCCTGCGCTGGAGGGAAAAGAAAGAGATAAAACAAGTGCACCACAGGCCAAAGCTGCGGCGAAACTGTTAACGACGTTTGCCATGACACTCTCCTTTGGTAATTACCCCACAGCAGCAGTTTCAATTTTGCTACTTTAGCAATAACGAACCCAGAGAGTGTTTGAATCGCTCACACGAAACAATGTTTGCGGTCGTGACTTACGGGTAGAAAAATATTCCGAATCAATTTGAAAGAATTTGAATACATCCTTGGGCAGGAAGACCCGGCCGCCGACAGTTCGTTTGCGCCGCCGTCGCCTACTGTGGACAGAAAGTCCGCGCCGTGGCCCCGAACGCCAACGCGAGGCCCAAAACCCTCGAAAATCTAAGTGTTGAACTTGTGACATGGGTTGTGACATAGACATGTCACGGTGAACGAAGCCAGCGGGTATGGCGGAATTGGTAGACGCACCAGATTTAGGTTCTGGCGTGAGAGCGTGGGGGTTCGAGTCCCTCTACCCGCACCACTGCTCCCCTCGAACAGTGGATCAAGGTTCCAGTACCGGAAGGCGTTGGGGGTCGCGGTGGCGCTTTCCCAATTCTAATCCGGGCCAATACTAATAGAGCGGTTCCTCGAACAGCGTCTTGTCGCCGTCCATCAGCGCCTTGATCTGCGCGGCGCCATCGGTTGCGATTGCGACGCGGACGCCGAACGGCCGCACCCGCATGTCGTTCTGGATCGCCATCCCCTCGCCTTCCGGCAGATAGAGGCGCTCGATGCCGTAATTCGGCGCGATCGTCGTAGCTGCGCTGAGATCCCACCCTTCTGACACATGCCCGACGATATCGACTTCATCGGATGCTGCCGGTGCCGGCGCTTGCCCGAACCAGGCCGTGGTCGCGCCCCAATAGCCGTCGGAGCCCCGTCTCAGCCTGACCACGATCGGCGTATCGTCGCTCGTCAGCTTGCCGGTCGGAATGTTGGCGATCAGCTTCACCGGCAGGCGCGAAATATCATAGCTGAGTATAATGTAGTCGCCGCGCAGCAGATCGCGCGGGTCGATCGGTTCGACCCTCAGCAGCACCTGCTCGCCGTCGCGCAGGATCGCCGCCCGGCCGGCGATGATCCACATCAGGAAGCCGATCTGGACGAGTGCCAGCACCAGCGCTGAAATGATCAGTTTTTTGCCGGTCATCATGCCGCTGCTCCTTCTACGCTCGGGAGCCTCATGCGCTTCTCCACGCGGAGGATGACAAGGGCAAGCAGGCCAAGAAGCATAGCGGCTGCAAGGAAGAAGCCTGCCGTGTCGAGCATCGACTGCAGCATCACCACATAGATGATGGCGAGTTCGAAGGCGAAGCCGGCATAGGCAACCCAGCGCAAGCCCCTGCTCTCGCGGCCGCCCAGCACGATTGCCGCGACAATGCCGGCAAGCGCAATGGCCGAGGCAATGCCGAAGCCGCTGTTATTGCTTTCACCAGCCAGTTCGAACTGGATCATCGCCAGGCCGGTGAGAAACCCAATCAGCGCATGCAAGGGCAGACGGCCGCCAAGCTGCAATATCCGGTCGACGGGCTCGGCAGCGAAGATGGCAGCCGCGAAAAGCAGCGCCGACACGACAATGAGCGGGATGGCGACCTGCAGCGTTTCGTATTCCGTAAACAACAGCACGAGATAAAAGATGACCGACAGGACGATCAGATGCCGCGCCGCCTGGCTGCGGGTCCAGAACGAAATGGCGAACAACACGATCGCCATGGCGACGAACAGGTGCGGAAATTCCGAGCGCCTGAAATAGTCGAAGCCTCTCAGGAACAGCCACGCGTCGGCAATGCCGACAGAAGCGACGGTCAGCGGGTTCGAGCGCAGCGCAACTGCCGCCAGGGCGGTGCCCGCGCCCCAGGTGATCAAGGCCGACGCTTCATCACCGGACAAATGGTACATCTGGCCGATCAGCGCGATCGATCCGCCAAATGCCGCTGCGGCGACGATCCAGAATGCCTCGCCGATTGCAGCATGGTCGCGTGTCTTCAGCACGGCGCCGCCGACATAGCCGGCGAAGATGATGGCGAAGAGCCCAGCCACCCGCGCCAGCCGCGGGATCGCTTCCCAGTTGGCGGCGACGAAGATCAGCACGGCCGCACCAAAAAGCAGCGCCGCCATCATCGCCAAGATCGAACCGAAGCTCAGTGAATTGCGCCCATTGGCGTCGACGTCGCGCGTCAGCGCGTCGGCCGTCGAGGCGTCGATCAGGCCGGCCTGCAGCCATCGTGCGATATCGGCCCTGACCCGCGACGAATAGCTCGCCATGCCTTTCTCCTCCAGCTTGGTCGTTTCTTCAGCCGACCCGGACAAGCCGTTGACGCTACGGCATTTTCCGATTCGGGCCAATCTATGTCGAAGACGAGAATTGCCGGTGATTGTGCATTGCACAATTTGCATTGCTGCCATGCACCAATAGCGCTTTTAAATCGATATGACCCGACCTATCTTCTGGTCGTACACAAAGACGGAATGATCCGGAAGAAAGACGAAACGAGAATACCATGAACCTGATCCGCAACTACCGCAACTGGCGCCGCTACCGGGACACTGTTTCCGAGCTGAGCCGCCTGAGCACCCGTGAACTGACCGACCTCGGCATCAGCCGCAGCGACATCCACTACGTCGCCCGCAAGGCGGTCTAATCCTCTTCGGACCGCAAATGGTCCGAACCAGTTTGACTTGAAAAGAGAACGATAATGAACCTGATCCGCAACTATCGTAACTGGCGCGTTTATCGCTCGACGGTTACCGAGCTGGGTCGCCTTTCGAACCGCCAGCTGCATGATCTCGGCATCGTCCGCGAAGAGATCAAGAGCATCGCCCGCAAGGCGATCTAGTCAGAATTTCGCCAGGGTCGACCTCCTCCCCGACCCTGACGGATACGGTCAGCCTTCACCTCCTCCCGAGGGTTGACCACAAAAACGGCGCCCGCCGCACCTCCTCCCGCGGCGGGCGCTGTTTCCCCCAGGGCGAAGCGATTTCGTCCAAAAGGGTTTCGCCCCCTTCCATCAGGCGAAAGGAATTTCGTCAAAGCCGACCTCCTCCCCGGCGATGGCGAATACGGTCGATCTTCACCTCCTCCCGAGGATCGACCAGCAAAACGACACCCGCCGGATCCTCCCCCGGCGGGTGTTGTTGTTTTTCAGGCTCGACGCACACTCTGAGAATCGTTCTGGGAATTCGTCCTGGCGGGGAAGTCCCTGTCGTCAGTCGAGCGCACCGCTTTCCAGCACACCTCGCTTCTTCCACTGGCTCAGCGGAAAAATGTCCGGTGCGCCACCCATCGGCGCATACCAGGAATCCACCACCCACTCGGTGCCCCTGCGGTCGCTGATCACCGCCGTCCAATGGGGATAGCGCCCGTCGACAAACAAGCCTCGCGAGGCCTTGTCCTCGACCTTGTGGAACCTGAGCAATTTTCGCTCGGCAAGATAGGCCAGCAGCGCATGGGTATTGGTCGATTCGTCGACACAATCCATCTGGCCCCTGATGCGCGATGCGCCGAATTCCGACTGCGGCAGATCGCGAATACCGGTGGCCCGGAAAATGCGCTGCTCGAAATAGCGAACAGCCTTCGAAATGGCGGCTCGCTCGGCTTGGGGCGAACCGGCGCCGGCACGCAGGATAGAGCGGAAACGCGCGCCGTCACCGGGGCCAAGCGCCAGCATCGTGCGATAGTTGCAACTGTAGCCGTGGCAGATGGGGATCCGCTTGGAAGCCGTCGCAGCCAGTTCGCCGGCGGCGGCTGATCCGCCCACGGCGATCACGACTGTCAGAAATGTCGCTCTGGCAAAGATCCCAAGCATCCCGTCCATTCTCCGACAGTAGACGATTGCCGCGCTTGGCGGCAACAACGCGGCCGGCTCGCGTAATTGCAATCGCAGCTACAAAGGATTATTTCGGCGCTCATGAACAAGAATCCCATTCACGTCGTCGGCGGTGGCCTGGCCGGTTCTGAAGCCGCTTGGCAGGCGGCCGAAGCCGGCGTTCCCGTCGTGCTGCATGAAATGCGCCCCATCCGCGGCACCGATGCGCACAAGACGGATGGATTGGCCGAACTCGTCTGTTCCAATTCCTTCCGCTCCGACGATGCGCAGACCAACGCCGTCGGCCTGCTGCACGCCGAAATGCGGCTGGCCGGTTCGCTGATCATGAGCGCCGGCGACGCGCACCAGGTGCCGGCCGGCGGTGCGCTGGCTGTCGACCGCGACGGGTTTTCCGGAGCGGTGACAAAAAAGCTCGAAGCGCACCCGCTCATCACCATCCAGCGCGAGGAAGTTCCAGGCCTGCCGCCGGCGGATTGGGACCAGGCGATCATCGCCACCGGCCCGCTGACCGCACCTGGGCTCGCCCAATCGATCGCGGAGGTGACCGGGGCCGATGCGCTCGCCTTCTTCGACGCCATCGCGCCGATCGTCCATTTCGACACGATCGACATGGACATCTGCTGGTTCCAGTCGCGCTACGACAAGGTCGGACCTGGCGGCACCGGCAAGGATTACATCAACTGTCCGATGGACAAGGAGCAATATCTTGCCTTCGTGCAGGCGCTTGTCGACGGCCAAAAGACCGAATTCAAGCAATGGGAAGGCACGCCCTATTTCGACGGCTGCCTGCCGATCGAGATCATGGCCGAGCGCGGCGTCGAGACGCTGCGCCATGGGCCGATGAAGCCGATGGGGCTGACCAATGCGCACAATCCGTCGGTAAAGGCCTATGCCGTCGTGCAGCTTCGCCAGGACAATGCGCTGGGCACGCTCTACAACATGGTCGGTTTCCAGACCAAGCTGAAGCACGCCGAGCAGGTGCGCGTGTTCCGCACCATCCCGGGCCTCGAAAACGCCGAGTTTGCCCGCCTCGGCGGCCTGCACCGCAACACCTATATCAATTCGCCGACGTTGCTTGACCGATCGCTGCAGTTGAAATCACGGCCCGGCCTGCGCTTCGCCGGCCAGATCACCGGCTGCGAGGGCTATGTCGAAAGTGCCGCCATCGGCCTGCTTGCCGGGCGCTTTGCCGCCGCCGAGCGGTTGGGCCACGCGCCGGCGCTGCCGCCGATGACCACAGCCTTTGGCGCGCTGCTCAACCATATTACCGGCGGTCACATCGTTTCCGACGACGAGCCAGGAAAGCGCTCATTCCAGCCGATGAACATCAATTTCGGCTTGTTCCCTCCGGTGGAAGCGACGAAAGCCGAGGGAAAACGCCTGCGCGGCAAGGACAAGATCGTCGCCAAGCGGCGTGCTGTTACATCGCGTGCGTTGGATGATTGCCGGCAATGGCTAGGGCTGCCTTCGCGGGCGGAAGCAGCGGAGTAGCCTTTTCCGGTCTTGTCGATCAGTTGATCGGAGGTAGGATATTATCCTACCTCGCCACAGGGAGCAATTCCATGGAGCCCGCCGAGAAACTGTCCGTCACCGTCACGCCCGCCATGGCGCGCATGATCCGCGAAAAAGTCGAGGATGGTACCTTTGGTTCGGCGAGCGAGGTGATCCGCGCAGCACTTCGTGCCTTCCAGCGCGAGGAGGAAGAGCATGCCGAGCGGTAAAGGCATCGATCGAGGATACAAGGCCCGCTGTTTCGCTCGAAGAAGCAATCGACAGGGTAAAGAGCCGGATTTCACAACGCGAGCGAGACAATGATGATACAGCGTCTCGCCGTCGCTCTTAGCGAAGAAGCTATTGCCGATCTCGAAGCGATGGCTGCCTACATCCTTGAGAGCAGCGGCAGCGAAAGCATCGCAAATGGTTTTGTCGATCGGATTAGATTAAACAACGCTGCCAGAGCATCGGCAATGCGCCTCGTGGTGGCCGGTCGGGCGATGACATTGCGCCGGGCTTGCGGACAGTGCCGTTCGAGCACTCTGCCATCATCGCTTACGTTGTCGATGACGAACTCGTCCGCATCGTCAACATCTTCTATGGCGGTCGCGACTATGAGGCGCTGATGCGCGATGGCGGATCGAGCGACCCATCGTGACAGAAGTCTACGGCTGCCGTGATAGTTCCAGCTTTCCGGATTCCTTCATCCTTGGCAGCCTTCAGGCGTCCGGCCAGCCTCGCGTCGCGCGGCGCAACAACAGAAAATGCCGGCGCCAGGCCGAGAGCCGCGCCACCCCGTTCAGAGGTGACTGACGAGAACTTTCCATCTTGCCGAGATAGGCGCGCGACAAGGCCAGCGGCAAAAATGCTGGTCTGAGCGAATCCGGCAACGACGCTGCGCCCTGCTCGAATGCTGCAAGATGTTCTTGCGCCAGCGCGATCATCGCGGCGACGGCGCGTTTTGCTCCAGGCCCGTCATCGCCCGCAACGAACTCCTCGGAAGATGATCCTGCCGCGGCCAGAATGTCGGCCGGGACAAAGCATTGCCCACGCTTGCGATGCAATGGCAGCAGCAGCAAAAGGCCGGTCATCGCTTGTGCGCAACCTGCCCTGCCCGCAAGTTCGGCGAAACGCGGCGCTTCGACGGGATCGAGCACCATTGCTGCAAGCTGGATGAGCGCCGCTGCTGTCTCGCCGCAATAGCCTTCCAGATCGGTGCGTGACGGCATGGGGTCGTCATAGAGATCGAAAATACGGGCTTCGAGCATGTTCTCGAAGGCGGGCTTCGGCAGGTGATGGGCGGAAATCGTCGCCTTCAACGCGTCGGCGACGGGATGGCCTGTGCCTACCCCGGCGTCCTCGGCGGCGATGACATCGCGCCACCATTGCAGTCGCACCTCGCCGGGCAGTGCCTCGCGGATACGGTCGCGAATGCCTGATATCTCGGCATTGAAGGCATAGAGCGAAAATAGCGCGTCACGCTTGTCCTCGGGCGCATAGAGCGCGCAAACATAGCGATCATGATCGGCGGCGCGCACCGTTTCCATGACGATTTTGGCGTTTTCGCTCACGTCACTCGACGGCAATCAGCGCGGCGGCCACCGCACGGTTTTCCGCCAGGAGAACATTGTAGGTCCGCACGGCAGCACCAGTCGACATCGGATCGGCCGCAATGCCCGCCGCCTTCAGCGCAGCACGCAGCGCCGCCGGCAACGGCCTGAGATCCTTGCCGGCGCCGACCAGCAGGATCTCGACCTGGTCAGCCTCGTTGAGCAACTTGGCGAAATCCGCCGCCGTCAGCGCCAGGGGATCAGCCGGCTCCCAGCCATAGATGCCCGACGGCAGGCACAGGAGCGAGCCGCGATGCGACATGTCGGCGAACCGAAACCCGCCATTGCCGTAGGCCTCGATCGGCGCACGGCCGGGGAAATGCGCCTCACGGATGACAATGCCTTTGGTCATCGCGCTGGCCGCCCGTCAGGTTGCTATGGCTTTGCCGCCGCTCACCGGCTTCTCCACATCGGCCGTCGCGGTTTCCGGCCGCAGCTTGAACAGGATGAGCAATGGCGCGGCGATGAAGATCGACGAATAGGTTCCGAAGACGACGCCGAACAGCATCGCCAGCGTGAACGAGCGGATCACCTCGCCGCCGAACAGCACCAGCGCCAGCAGCGCGAGCATCGTCGTCACCGAGGTCAGCGTCGTTCGCGACAGCGTCTCGTTGATGGCGTTGTTCAACAATTGCGGCAGCGGCATCCTCTTGTATTTTCGCAAGTCTTCGCGAACACGGTCATAGACGACGATCGTGTCATTGAGCGAGTAGCCGATGATGGTGAGTATCGCCGCAAGCGACGATTGGTTGAATTCGAGACCGGTGATGACAAAGAAGCCGATGGTCATGACCACATCGTGGACCGTGGCGATGATGGCGCCGACCGCGAACTGCCATTCGAAGCGGAACCAGACATAGACCAGGATTCCGAGCAGCGCGATCAGCATGGCGATGGTGCCTTGCTTGGCAAGCTCGCCGGAGACCGTCGGTCCCACCACTTCGACGCGGCGGAAATCGTAATGGTCCTGCAACTCGCCACGCACCTTGTCGATGACGGTCTGTTCGGCGTTCTCGCCGCCCTCCTGCGTGCCGACGCGAATCAAGACGTCGTTCGGGTCGCCGAACTGCTGCACCTGCACTTCGCCGATATTGAGTTCCGAAAGCCTGCCGCGGATGTCGGCAATATCGGCGGTGCCATCCTTGGCCTGGACCTCGATCAGCGACCCGCCCTTGAAGTCGATGCCGTAATTGATGTCGACGGTCATGAACAGCACGACCGCCAGGATCGACAGCACGCTGGACAGCGCGAATGTCCAGCGGCGGATGCCCATGAACGGAATTCGCGTGCCCGGCGGGACGAAGGTCACCGGCGCGCGCGGCAATTCCTTCGGGCGGGCGCGGCGAAGCCAGATCGACACCAGCAGGCGGGTGAAGGTGAAGGCGGTGAAGACGGTGGTCAGAATGCCGATGGCGAAAGTTACGGCAAAGCCCTTCACCGGGCCGGTCCCGAGCCAGAACAGCACCACGGTCGCGATCAGCGAGGTGACGTTCGAATCGACGATGGTCGCCAGCGCTTTGGAAAAACCCGTGTCGATCGCCTGGATTACCGAGCGACCGTTTCGTCGCTCCTCGCGGATGCGCTCGTAGATGAGAACGTTTGAATCGACTGCCATGCCGATGGTCAGCACGATGCCGGCGATGCCGGGCAATGTCAGTGTCGCGCCAAGCAATGACAACAACCCGATGATCATCGCGACATGCACCGCCAGCGCGATGTTGGCAATGAAGCCGAGAAAGCCATAGGCCACGAACATGAACACGACGACGAGGATGGAGCCGATCACGCCGGCAACCTTGCCGGCGTGAATGGAATCTTCGCCGAGCCCAGGACCTACCGTGCGCTCTTCGATCACCGTCAGCGTCGCCGGCAGCGCGCCGGCACGCAACAGCACGGCGAGATCGTTGGCGCTCTCGGCGGTGAAATTGCCTGAGATCTGGCCGCTGCCGCCAAGGATCGGTTCGCGGATCTGCGGCGCCGAAATCACCTGATTGTCGAGGATGATGGCAAACAGCTTGCCGACATTCTGCGAGGTGGCCTGGCCGAAACGCGCCGCCCCCTTGGAATCGAAGGTGAACGAAACCACCGGCTCATTGGTCTGGGAATTGTACGTCGCCTGCGCATCGACGAGACTTTCGCCAGAAACGATGACGCGGTTCTCGATCAGATAGGGAACCGGCGGATCATCCTGCGAATACAACACCGAGGATCCGGCCGGCGGACGACCGTTGAGCGCGTCCTGCACCGGCATCGACTGGTCGACCATCTGGAAGGTCAGCTTGGCGGTCTGGCCTAGAATGTCCTTCAGCCGTTGCGGATCCTGCAGGCCCGGCACCTGGACCAGAATGCGGTCGTCGCCTTGGCGTTGCACGATCGGCTCGGTGGTGCCGAGTTCGTTGACGCGGCGCTCGACGACTTCGAGCGACTGCGCCAGCGCCGTCGACGTGCGATACTTGATGCCGGCATCGGTGAAGGCGAATTTGAGCAGGCCGGGCTCGGTATCATCCAGCGACATTTCCTGGACGGAGCCGCCGCTGAACAGGCCGGCGGCCACCGGGTCGGTCAATGTCTTCAGCGCCGTCTTGGCGGCTTCGACCTGACCGGGATCTGTGATGCGGACCTGCACGGCCCGGCCTGATCCGGCAAGGCCGGTATAACCGATCTTGGCATCGCGCAGCCGCGTCCTGATTTCGTCGCGCGTCGTCTCCAGCCGATCCTTGATCAGATCGTTCGGATCCATCCTGAGCAGGATATGCGAGCCGCCCTGCAGATCGAGGCCGAGCGTCATCTGGCGCTTCGGAACCCAGTCGGGAAGCTTGGCGAGCGTGCTTGCCGAAAAAAGATTGGGCGCAGCCAGGATCACTGTGGCGGCCACGGCCAGCCAGATCAGGATCATCTTGAAGCGCGAGAAATAGAGCATATGGCGTCGTCCGTCACGGCATTCGGGCGGATCGTTCCGCCTGGAATTGGGTTATTTCTAGGCGCTCTGGTTCGCCACTGGCTCGCCGTGGTCCGCACAAAGGTTGATGTCGAGCACAAGGCAGTTCACTTTGATGCTGCCATCGGGCTTTCTTCAACTATTGTCAATCTTGCCGTCATGGGAGCAGCGCGCAATGGCATCACGAGATCGTTGGCGCCCCGTGATACCGGCGGCCAGCCAGATCAGGTTCGTCCTGAAGCGCGAAAATTCAGCAAATGGCGTTTGTCGGTCTGGGTGTTTCCGCAGATCGTTCGCCGACAATCGGTTTATTTCTTGGCGTTCTGGTTCGCCACTGGCTCGCCCTTGACGCGCACATCGGCGATCGTCGAGCGCAGCGCCGTTACCTTGGTGCCACCGCCGAGATCGATCTCGAGCTCGTTGTCATCGATGACCTTGGTCACCTTGCCGACGAAACCGCCGCCAGTGACGACCGTATCGCCGCGGCGCACCGCCGCCAGCATCTCGCCGCGCTTCTTCAACTGCGTGCGCTGCGGCCGGATGATCAGAAAATACATGATCACGAAAATCAGGACAAACGGCAAAATGCTGATGAACATATCCGGGGAGGTGCCGACGCCTTGGGCATATGCCGGTGTCACGAACATCGAAGTACTCCTGAATTTTGAAAAACAGCCGCCAAACGGGTAATTTGGCGGCCCCGTGAAATTTGGCCGGAATATAGTCGGTAAAGTTGCCAATGCAACTGCGGCCGAGCATTTCAGCTGCTTTTCCGGCTGGTTGAGCCGTGTTAGAGCATGGTCCCGAATTATGGAGCGCGGTTCTCGAAAAAGATCGTGCCCTAACAAAAGGTTGGAGCCGGTTCCGGAACCGCCGGAATCAATAGGTTCCGTTGCTTCGTGAATGCAAAAACAAAAGACAAGAATGACCGACAGCACCATCGAAGCCCTGAACAGGAAGCTCGACCGCCTGATCGAGGCGGTCGCCCGCCTCGCCCCGCCTCCGGTGCCGGAAACCGATCTCGGCGGGGCCGACTGCTTTGTCTGGCAGGCTGATCCTGGCTATCTGGAGCCGGTGCGCAAGGTCAACCGCGTCGACATCGGTTTGATCCGCGGCGTCGACCGCGTCCGCGACATACTGGTCGACAACACCGAGCGTTTCGCCTCCGGTTACGCAGCCAACAACGTGCTGTTGTGGGGCGCCCGCGGCATGGGAAAATCCTCGCTGGTCAAGGCCGTGCATGCGGCGGTCAACGCATCGGCAAAGCTGGACCTGCCACTCAAGCTCATCGAGATCCACCGCGAGGACATCGACACGCTGCCGAAGCTGATGGCGCTGCTGAAGGCAGCGCCTTACCGTTTTATCCTGTTTTGCGACGACCTCTCATTCGACCACGACGACACGTCCTACAAGTCGCTGAAGGCGGCGCTCGAAGGCGGAGTCGAGGGCCGCCCGGCCAATGTGATCTTCTACGCCACGTCGAACCGGCGCCACCTTTTGCCGCGCGACATGATCGACAACGAGCGCTCGACCGCCATCAACCCGTCGGAAGCGGTCGAGGAAAAAGTCTCGCTCTCCGACCGTTTCGGCCTCTGGCTCGGCTTCCACAAATGCTCGCAGGACGAGTATCTCGACATGATCGATGGATATGTCCGCCATCACGGACTTGCCATCGATCCCGAGACGCTGCGCGCCGAGGCGCTGGAATGGGCGACGACGCGCGGCAGCCGTTCGGGCCGCGTGGCCTGGCAGTACACCCAGGATCTGGCAGGCCGGCTCGGCAAGTCGCTCCAGGATTAGACCATGATCCCGAACCGAAGGTCAGCGTAGCAAAAAGTGGAGCCCGGTTTTCGGACAAGATCATGGTCCGGAAACGCCCCTGAAAAAGCCCGCCCCTTGCGGAGCGGGCTGAGCCGGCGGGCCGGACTGGAGGTCAGGCGGCCCGCAATCGCTTTTCTTGTTCTATTCAAGATAGGTCGAAGGATCGACTTTCTTTATTCAAGATAGGTCGAAGGATCGACCGGCGCCGAATTCTTGCGCACTTCGAAATGCAGTTTCGGCGAGTCGGTGGTGCCGCTCATGCCGGACTGCGCGATTTCCTGGCCGCGCTTGACCTTCTGGCCGCGCTGGACCTCTATCGAACGGGCGTGACCATAGACTGTGACCAAACCGTTCTCGTGGCGCACCAGCACCGTATTGCCGAATTCCTTGAGGCCATCGCCGGCATAGATGACGACGCCATTCTCGGCCGCCTTGACTGGCGTTCCTTCCGGCACGGCGATGTCGACACCATCCTTGCCGCCGCCGAAACTGGAGATCACGCGGCCGCGCACCGGCCAGCGCATCTTGCCGATACCGGTGGCGTTCGGCGCGACCGCGTCGTCGTCCTCGGCCTGCTGGATGACCTTTTCCTTCTTCGGCGGCGTGTAGGCGGCGAGCGTTTCCGACGGCGTCGTCTTCGCCGCAGGCGGGGTGGTGGCAGTCGTTACCGGATCGACCTTTGCCGGCTTGGCGTTGGCAACTGTCGCGGTTCCGCCGGCCGGCACCTTCAATGTCTGGCCGATCTTGAGCAGACCGTCCTGCATGCCGTTCGCCTGCTTCAACGCAACCACGCCGACGCCGGTCTTCCTGGCGATGGCCGACAGCGTATCACCCTGTTGCACGGTGTAGGCGCCACCGGCACCAGCCGCCTTGGGTGCGGCGTCCTTCGGCTGGCTTGCTGCGGCCGATGCATCCACCTGCGCGGTGGACTTGCCCTCCTTGAGCTTGGGCTGTTGCGGCAGCACGGCGACCATCTCCGGCGCCTTGGCCGGCACATCGTGTTTGGTGTCGTTCGCAGGCTTGGCGCCGGCAAGCTTAGGCGCCGGTTTCTTGCTCGAATAGGCATAGGCCGGGATGACGATCTTTTGGCCGGTCTTCAGCCCGTTGGTCGCGCTTAGCCCATTGACCTTCATCAGGGCGTCGGCGGGCACGCCGTAGCGCCGCGACAGGCCGGAAATGGTCTCGCCGTCCTTGACGATGATCTCGGCTGCACGCGGTTCGCCGCCCGCCGTCGCCATGCGCGGAGCGTCGGGCTGTGACTCTTTGAACGGCTTTGCCACGATTCCGGTCGCAGTCCGGTCGACCCGGGGAGCGGCTGGCGCCGAAGCGGTGCGAGCCGGACTGGCGGCGGGCGCCGACGCGGTAGCCGGCTGCGCCTGGTCGACCGGCGGCAATTGCTGCGTTGTGACCGGTTCGAGGCTTGAACGGCTTACCGACTGGGTGTGGCTGCCGTCGAGCGGCGCGGCCGAAACCGCGGCGGCATCGCCGGGATAGGGCTGGGCGGCGTCCTGCTTGTCGATGATGGCGCGCTGGTTGTTTGTCGACGACGTGAAGACATCGTCGACGCTGTTGAACCGCGAGACCTGGGAACTGCATCCCGCCGTCGTGCCCACAACCATCAGGACGGCGATACCCCGCGCCAGGTTGCGTCCGTTTGCCTTCAAAATACTGAATTGCATCGCATTTACCCGCAGATACCCGGTACAGACTGACCGTGATTAAAGCGCGTTAATGTTACCGGCCGGTTAAACCTCTAGAATCAGACGCAAATTTTCTTAAAATATTTAAAGCTGCATTGGACGGGCCTGATTGAGCTGAGGCAAGCCGGAGACGGACCAGACAGGTGAGTTGCGGGCATCACCTGAATATCGACAGGTCCTAGATGACGGCGGCCACGCTGCGCAGGATCGGCTGCAGGCGTACGAGACCGATGTCCTCGCGTTCGAAGCGGCTGCCGACCTTGGTCAGCTTGGCCAGCACCTGCTCGCCCTCCTCGGGTCCGATCGGGGCGATGACGATGCCGCCGCTCGACAATTGATCGAGCAGGAAGCGCGGCAGGCTGTCGAAGGCCGCCCACGCGACGATACGGTCGAACGGCGCTTCATTGGCCAGTCCGTTGGAGCCGTCCGCCTGGCGCACGATGACATTGCCGATGCCGAGCGCCTCGAAGCGCTGTTTGGCCTGCTCGACCAGCGTCTTGTAGCGATCGATTGTGACGACGCGCGCGGCGAGCCGCGACATCACCGCCGCCGTGTAGCCCGACCCGGTGCCGATCTCGAGCACCCGGTTGCCCGGCTCGATGGCAAGTGCTGCGATCACCGCAGCCTGCAGGTCGGCGCCCTCGATCGCCTCGCCGCATTCGATCGGTAGCATGCGGTCCGACCAGGCGATCGGATGGAACTGTGCGGAAAGGAAGCCGCGCCGCGGCGTCGCCTCGAAGGCGGCGATCAGCGCCTTCGGCACCACGCCCTTGCCGCGCAGGCGGAGCAGGAAAGCGGCGAAGCCTTCGCGGTCATCGGCCGTCGGACCATGGTTCAGGTTCATGCGAGCGCCTTGGTCAGTTGATCGCGAATTTCATGCGCCGTGAGATCGAGCTGCAGCGGCGTCACCGACACCAGCCGGTTGCGCATGGCATGGAGATCAGTGCCTTGCTTGCCCTCGACCGGCTCGCGGCCGAAGCGCAGCCAATAATAGGGAAGCCCGCGGCCGTCGCGGCGCTCGTCGACCCACAGGCTGTGGACGAGCTTGCCTTGCGAGGTGACCACCGTGCCGGCGATCTCTTCGGGAAGGCAATTCGGAAAATTGACGTTGAGCAGCACGCCATCCGGCAGCGGCATGGCGACCAGTTTTTTGAGCAGCGCCGGCGCCAGCGCCTCGGCGGTCTCGTAAGGAACGACGCGATCCTCGCCGAGATAGGAATAAGCCTGGCTGAGCGCGATCGAGCGCACGCCGAGCAGCGCGCCTTCCATGGCGCCAGCAACGGTGCCCGAATAGGTGACGTCGTCGGCGATGTTGGCGCCGGAATTGACCCCGGACAGGATCAGGTCCGGTGCTGCGGGCAGGATTTTTTTCACGCCCATGATGACGCAGTCGGTCGGCGTGCCGCGCACGGCAAAGTGCTTTTCGCCGATCCTTCTCAGGCGCAGCGGCTCCGAGATCGACAGCGAATGCGCATAGCCCGACTGGTCCTGCTCCGGCGCCACCACCCAGACATCGTCCGACAGCGTGCGGGCGATGCGTTCAAGCGATGCAAGGCCCTCGGCATGGATGCCGTCATCATTGGTCAGGAGAATGCGCATTATTTCGATTCGATCTTTTCCAGACCGCCCATGTAAGGCCGAAGCGCTTCAGGAATGGTTACGCTGCCATCCTCATTCTGGTAGTTTTCGATGACAGCAATAAGGGCGCGGCCGACCGCGGTGCCGGAACCATTCAGCGTGTGGACGAAGCGGTTGCCCTTGCCGTCCTTGTCCTTGTAGCGGGCATCCATGCGCCGCGCCTGGAAATCGCCACAAACCGAGCAGGACGAAATCTCGCGATAAGCGTTCTGGCCCGGCAGCCAGACCTCGATGTCATAGGTCTTGCGGGCGCCAAAGCCCATGTCGCCGGTGCACAGCGTCACTGTGCGGAACGGCAGGGCCAGCCGCTTCAGCACTTCCTCGGCGCATTCGGTCATCCGCTCGTGCTCGGCAAGCGAGGTGTCCTGGTCGGTGATCGACACCAGTTCGACCTTGTAGAACTGGTGCTGGCGCAGCATGCCGCGCGTGTCGCGCCCGGCCGAGCCCGCTTCCGAACGGAAGCACGGCGTCAGCGCGGTATAGCGCAGCGGCAATTTTTCATGCGGCGTGATCTCTTCGCGCACGAGGTTGGTCAGTGGCACTTCGGCGGTCGGGATGAGCCAACGCCTATCGTAGGGATCAGACATATCGAGCGCAGCTGCGAACTTTTTCGCTAGATCATGCAGCGGAGAGTCAAACTTCGTTTCGGCAACCAAATCACGAAAGTGGTCAAGTTTTAGCTGGTGCGAAAATAGCTGAGTCGCCGCAAATAGATCCGATTCAAACTTCGGCAACTGCCCGGTCCCGAACATTGCTTCGTTCTTTACCATCAGCGGCGGCTGGATCTCCTCGTAGCCATGCTCGGTCGTATGCAGGTCCAGCATGAACTGGCCGAGCGCGCGCTCCATCCGTGCCAGTCCGCCCTTGAGCACCGTGAACCGCGAACCGGACAGTTTCGCCGCCCGTTCGAAATCCATCATCCCGAGCGCTTCGCCGACCTCGAAGTGCTCCTTCACCCAGTTCGGGCGCGTCGGCACCTCGCCGACGATGCGCTTGACGGTATTGTCGTGCTCGTCCTTGCCGACCGGCACATCGTCGAGCGGCACGTTGGGCAGCACCGCCAATGCGTCGTTCAGCGCCTTGTCGAGCTCGCGTTCGCGCGCCTCGCCGTTCTGGATGAAGGCCTTGATCTCGCCAACCTCGGCTTTCAGTCTTTCGGCAAGGGCGGCGTCGCCCGAGCGCATGGCGTTGCCGATTTCTCTCGAGGCGGCGTTGCGGCGCTCCTGCCGGGTCTGCAGCTCGGTCAGATGTTCGCGCCGCGCCTCGTCCCTGGCGATCAGATCATCGACCGTGGACTGCGCCTCCGCAGCTGGCCACGAGCGCTTCTGAAGCGCCTCGACAAGGGCCATCGGATTGTCGCGAATCCATTTGATGTCAAGCATAATTTCCTCGGCGGGCTTGTCGCAGCGCAGCGGTCCTGGGACAACAATATGCCCAAAAACAAAGACCAAAAACTGCATCGTGTTTTAGGTCAGAGGGCGTAAACCGCATCTTCGATTGATGCAAGATGTGAAGGCCGAGTTCCTTCGCGCCCTCCGAGTGGGCGCTGTCCCGCAGATTTAGATGATAGGGCTACCTGCCAGATCCATTTATGTCGACGACGCGTCCGCCGGCTTTTCGGCTGCCGCTTCCGCAGCCTCCTGCTTCTCGCGCGCCAGACGTTCCCGTTCCTTGCTGCGCTCGATCAGCCGGGCCGACCAGATCGAGACCTCGTAGAGAAGGATGGTGGGAACGGCCAGACCGATCTGGCTTATCGGGTCGGGCGGCGTCAGAATAGCCGCGACGACGAAGGCGATGACGATCGCCCATTTGCGCTTTTCGACCAGCGCCTCGGACGACAGCATGCCCACCCGCGTCATCAGGCTGGTTACCACCGGCAGCTGGAACACCAGCCCGAAGGAGAAGATCAGCGTCATGATCAGGCTGAGATATTCCGACACCTTCGGCAGCAGCGAAATCTGCACCTGGTCGTCGGTGCCGGCCTGCTGCATGGCGAGGAAGAACCACATCACCATCGGCGTGAAGAAGAAATAGACCAGCGACGCGCCCATCAGGAACAGGATCGGCGAAGCGATCAGGAACGGCAGGAAGGCGTTGCGTTCATTCTTGTAGAGACCGGGCGCGATGAATTTGTAGATCTGGGTGGCGATCAGCGGAAAGGCGATCACCATGCCGCCGAACATCGCCAGCTTGACCTGGGTGAAGAAGAATTCCTGCGGCGCCGTGTAGATCAGCTCGACCTTGTGCGGGTCGAGCCCTGCCCATTGCGTCGCCCATTTGAACGGGATGACCAGCAGGTTGAACAACTGCTTGGCGAAGAAGAAGCAGAACAGGAAGGCGACGAAGAACCCGCCGATCGACCACATCAGCCGCCGGCGCAACTCGATCAGATGCTCCATCAGCGGAGCCGCCGACTTGTCGATCTCGTCCTTTTCCGAAATGCTCACTTGGCGGCTCCCGCCGTCTTTTTGGCGGCTGCGGCCGGCTTCTTCACCGTTGCCGGTGCGGGCTTCGGCTCGGCCTTTTTAGCCGCGGTCTTTGTCACAGCAGGTTTTGCCGCTGGCTTCGCTGCGGCCTTGGAGGCCGGCATCGCTTTCGCTGGCGCGGCCTCCGTCTTCGCCGCCGAGGCCTTTGGCGATGCGGCCGGCGCCGCCGTCGCGACAGGCGGTGTCACCGAACCATCGGTCATCGCCGGAAAGGTCGGCGCCGCCGGCGCCGCTTCCGGGGCATCGACGCCCGGCAGCACCGTCGCGCCATTGTTCAGTTCGGTATCCTGCGGCGTCGAAGCAGCCGGCGCGACCGGGTCTGCGGCCGGCTTCGGCTTCATCACCGCGTCGACGCCTGAACGGACGTCGGCCGCCGCCTGCTCGAACGGGTTGAGCTGTTTCCTGATCTCGGCGGCCGGGTTGAGACTTCTGAGTGAATCGACCGACTTCTTGACGTCGTCAAGCTCGGCCTCCTTCAGCGCATCGTTGAACTGTTTCTGGAAGTCGGCTGCCATGCCGCGCATCTTCGCCGTCGTGCGGCCAAAAGTGCGCAGCATCTTGGGCAAATCCTTGGGCCCGACGACCACGATCATGACGATCGCGATCACCAGCATCTCGGTCCAGCCGATGTCGAACATGGCGATACGTTCCGACTAAAGTTTTGGGCTCAGCTCTTGCTGGCCTTTTCCTTCGCTGCCGAAACGGTTTCGTCGGCACGGTGCTCGACGGTGCGCTTGTCCTCGGCAACCTCGTCGTCGGCGATGCCCTTCTTGAAGCTCTTGATACCCTTGGCCATGTCACCCATCAGCTCGGGAATCTTGCCGCGACCGAACACCAGCAGCACGATCACCAGCACGATCAGCCAATGCCAAATCGAAAATGAACCCATAACAATCTCTCTCGAAAGTTTTCTCTGACGATGATCTATGCGCTTTCGCGCCGGGATTCAAACACAACCGCGACAGAGTTTATAAATGAGTGGCCGAAGTCACGCAGTTTCGGCGCCTCAGCCCGCTACCAATCGGCGCAGTCGTAAATACCATCGCTTTCGGCACGTCGCTTGCGGTCAATCTTCCTCGACACGCGGCGTCAACAGGCCGAGTTCCTCAAGGTCGATGTCGGTCAGCGGATCCTCGTCATCGGTCAGCACGTCCGGGTCGGCCGGCGGCATCGGAATGGAAAAATTCGACGGCATGCGGCCCGAAAGCAGCCCGGCACCCTTCAATTCCTCCATGCCTGGGAGATCGCGGATCTCCTCCAACGCGAAATGGTCGAGGAAGATGTCGGTGGTGCCGTAGGTGACGGGACGGCCGGGCGTGCGGCGCCGGCCGCGCATCTTCACCCATTCGGTCTCCATCAGCGTGTCCAGCGTGCCCTTCGAGGTCTCGACGCCTCTGATATCCTCGATCTCGGCGCGCGTCACCGGCTGGTGGTAGGCGATGATCGCCAGCACTTCGAGCGCCGCACGGGACAGCTTCTTCTGCTGCACCGTGTCGCGGCTCATCAGGAAAGCGAGATCGCCGGCGGTGCGGAACGCCCAGGCATCGCCAACGCGCACCAGATTGACGCCGCGCCGGGCATAAATCTGCTGCAGTTCAGCCATCGCCGCGGCAATATTGATGCCGTCGGGCAGGCGCCCGGCAAGCTGCTTTTCGCTGACCGGTTCGGCGCTGGCGAAAACGATCGCCTCGGCCATGCGCACGGCCTCTGCCATATGCAGCCGCTCGCCGGGATTCTGGGACAAGTTCTGGGCCTGACTTTCTGCTGGCACCTCGGCGAGCACGCCGTCTTCGGTCTCGTCGTCGACCTTGAACGGAATGACCGAAGCGTTGGTGCGCTCGCTCATGATGCCACCTCAACTGCCCTGATGCCTTGCGCACGACCGCGCAGATAGAGCGGCGCGAACACGTCGTCCTGCCGCATTTCCATTTTGCCTTCGCGCACCAGTTCCAGCGTCGCCGCAAACGAACTGGCAATCGCGGTACGCCGCTCGTCCGGGTCGGTCAGATATTCGACCAGGAAACGGTCCAGCGCCGTCCAGTCGGCAAGCGTGCCGATCAGCCTGTTCAGGATGTCGCGCGCATCCTTAAGCGACCACACACCGCGCCTGGCGATCGTCACATTGGTGATCGCCTGCTTCTGGCGTTGCGCCGCATAGGCGGTCAGCAGATCGTAGAGCGAGGCCGAATAGGCGTTGCGTTTCTCGACGATGACCATTTCCGGCATGCCGCGGGCGAACACGTCGCGCCCGAGCCGGTTGCGATTGACCAGGCGTGCCGCCGCGTCGCGCATCGCTTCCAGCCGCTTCAACCGGAATTGCAGCACCGCCGCCAGTTCCTCGCCGCTTTCACCGTCGTCGCCGGGTTGCTTGGGGATCAAGAGCTTCGACTTGAGAAACGCCAGCCACGCCGCCATCACCAGATAGTCGGCGGCAAGCTCCAGCCTGAGCGCCCTCACCTTTTCGACGAAGGCCAGATATTGCTCGGCCAGCGCCAGGATCGAGATGCGCGACAGATCGACCTTCTGGTTGCGGGCAAGATGCAGCAGAAGATCGAGCGGGCCCTCGAAACCGTCGACATCGACGACCAGCGCGGGATCGCCGGTCAGCCGCGAATCGTCGTTCTCGGCCCAAAGACGGTCCATCGGTGCGGCCTTGCCGGCCTTGCTGTCCAACGTTTCCGCCACGTCCTGTCGCTTCCTTTGCTTCTAACTTCGTGTTTGACCGTGATCTGTTCCGAAAAACCGGCTCCCACCGTTCGGGATCATGGTCTAGGCCACCGCATCGAAATAGGTGGCGAATTCGGCGCGTATCTCGGTTTCATCAGCCCGATCGCGGTTCTTGATATAGGTCAGCGCCCGTTGCGCGCGTTGCAGCGACGTGCCTTCAAGCCCCGTTGTGCGCGACGCAATGCCGACCATCTCCTCGAAAACGCCGTTGCAGTGAAGGACCAGATCGCAGCCCGCCGCAAGGATCGCCGCCGCCTTTGTCGGGAAATCCCCAGAAAGTGCCTTCATCGAGGTGTCGTCGCTCATCAGCAGCCCGTCGAAACCGATTTCGCCGCGGATGATCTCGTCGATGACCTTGCCGGAGGTGGTGGCCGGGTTCTTCGGGTCGATCGCGCTGTAGACGACATGCGCCGTCATCGCCATCGGCAAATGATTGAGCTCCCTGAACGGGGCGAAATCATGCCGCTGCAAGTCGCTCATCGAGGCATCGACGGTCGGCAGTTCGAAATGCGTGTCGGCAAAGGCCCGTCCATGCCCGGGAATATGCTTCATCACCGGCAGCACGCCTCCCGACATCAGGCCCTCCGCCGCGGCGCGGCCCAGTTCGATGACGGCACGAGGCTCCTTGCCATAGGCGCGCGCGCCGATGACGTCGCTGGCGCCCTCGATCGGCACGTCGAGCACCGGCAGGCAATCAGCCGTGATGCCGTAGCGCAGCAGGTCGAAAGCATGCAGCCGCGCCATCAGCCATGCTGCGCGGTTGCCGGCATCGTGGTCGTTGCGCCACAAGGCGCCGAGCGCGCCACCGGCCGGATAATTCGGTGCCAGCGGCGGCCGCAGGCGCTGCACACGGCCGCCTTCCTGGTCGATGAACACCGGGGCGTCCGGGCGCTCGACACAATCGCGCATCGCGGCGACCAGATCGCGGATCTGCTCGGCCTCGCCGATGTTGCGGGCAAACAGGATGAATCCCCACGGGCATTCGCTGCGATAGAACCTGATTTCGTCGCGTGTGAGCGATTTCCCGGCGCAGCCAAGGATCATAGATTTTGATTCGGTCATGGGCGGGAGTTTAGAGCTTCACGCAGACAAAGGGAATCGCATCGAGCCACATCGCTCGAGCCGGAATCCCTTCCACACAAGGAACTCCTTCCACCATAGAAAACCGGGGGGGGGGGGGGGGGGGGCGGGGGGGTGTGGTGGTGGGGGGGGGGGGGGGGGGGGGGTGTGGGGGGGGGGGCGGGGGGGGGGGGGGGGCCGGGGGGGGGGGG
>NZ_JBVVQB010000021.1:53610-107455 GCF_055811775.1 Mesorhizobium sp. WSM4844
ATGTAAACCCCCCCCCCCACCCCCGCCCCCCCGAAAAACCAAAAAAAAAAACAAACACCACAAAAAAAAAAACCCGGGGGGGGTGGCCCCCCCCCCCGGTTCTTTCGGCCCAAGGGCGGGAGATTTGAAAATGGTTAGCGCGACACGAAACAGTTGCCGCCGGCAGCCTTGTAGTTGGTGCACAGGCTGATCGCATCGTTGCGCGACTTCGCCGGGACGCGAACGCGATAGAACGTTCCCTTGCCGGCGATCTCGGCCTTGACGATGTTGGCCGTGTGGCCGGAAAGCACGCTGCCATAGCGACGCTGCAGATCCTGATAGGTCGACTGGGCGCTTTCGACGGTCGGCTGCGAGGCGATCTGCATCGACCACGAGCCACCGCCGGTCGAGGCCGCCGCCGGACTGATGGATGCAACCTGGTCGGGCTTGACTTCACCGACGACGTCGACCGGCTGGTCGGACGGACGCTGCGGCGCCACCGGAACCGTGGCCGGCGTGTTGGCAGGCTGGTTGGTTTGAGCTTCAGCCTCAGCCGTGGGCACGGCGGCCAGATTGACTGCTTCCGGCGTGGCGGTTTCGGCCCGGTCGCCGGCCACTGGGTCGCCCACCGGATCGCCGCCCAACAGGTCGCCACTTGCCTGGTCGGCAACAGACGCTACGGTACCGGTCTGCGCCGCGTCGCCGGCCTGACCCGCCGGGGCCACAAGCTGCGGCGCCGGATCGACAGGCTCGACGGCAGCCACCTGCGATGCCGCGGGCGCCGGATTCTCGCGCGCAACCAATGACCCATCTGATTTGACGACCATGGTTCTCACCTTGCGTGGCGCAACGGCGACGACATCCGGCTCGATGCCCTGCTCGGCCTCTTGCAGAACCTGGGCGATACGATCCTCGGACTTGGGTGCCGGCGCGGCGGCGTCGGCATTCCCGGCCGCTTGCGTGCCGCCGGCCGCTTGCGTGCCGCCGGCCGCATCGGCGGCTTCAGCCGTGTCGATGTCGTCGGGCGAAAGATCGACCACACGGCTCTGCGGCGGTTCCTTGGCCGCCACGTCCACCGGCTCTTCGGTGTTGGTGACCAGTTTTTCCTGGACCGGTTCGGCAGGCCTCGCGCCCCCCTTGGCCACGGCGTCGTAAACCTTGTTGTCCTGGTTCGGCACGACGGTGCCGCCCGGGTTTTCCGGCCTGACCTTGATCGGTGCGTTGTCCGCCTTGACGATGACCGGCGCATCGGTGCCGCCGTTGCCGCCGAAAGACAGCGCGAAGGCGCCGAGACCGCCGGCGATCGCCACGGCGCCGACGACTGCGGCGACCAGCAGGCCGCGGCTCCGGGGCCTCGCGGCATTCTGCTCGGCCAGGCCTGGAACCGACATGGCCTCATCCAGTTCGGGGTCGTAGTCGAGTTCGTCCAGGGCAAAATCGTTGGCTTGCGCTTGCGAAACCGGCCGGCCGCTGGGCAAGTCGCCCAGATCAAAGCCGCTGGCGGCATCGGCGTAAGACGCACTGACGGGCGCTGCTGCCGGTCTCGCCGCATAGGTCCGCGTTTCAACGCGGTCGGGCTCATGGCCTGACTGGAACCCGGCCGCTGACTGGAACCCTGCCCCCTGTTGGGGTCCGGCCCCCGGCTTGAATCCGGATTTGTAGGATTCGTCGTCATACGCCGTGCTGCGCGCCGGGCCGGCAGCGACGTCCACGGCATTCATTTCCGAGAGAAGGTTGGCGAACTCGGTATCGAGATCGTCATAGGCAGGCGCCGGCGGTGCGTCTTCATTGACGTCGAGTTCCGGAATATCGAGGTCGTCCGCCAGCGCTACGACGCGCTCGGGCACATCGACTGTCTCGACATCGGGCATCTCGTCATATGCAGAGGCTTGTTCGCTTTGATCGGGCGCAGGTGCCGCATTGGCGGCATCGTCTTCGGCCGGCTCATCCTGATAGGCCGGCTCATCCTGATAGGCCGGCTCATCCTGATAGGCCGGCTCATCCTGATAGGAGGGTGCCGCAGCGGTTGGCGGTGTCGTTGTTTCTGTGGTCGCCGAAGCCGTCGGCTGGGCTGCAAAGGCGGGTTGCGGCTGTGCCACCGGCGTTACGCGGCTCCACGAACGGGCCGGCGCAGGCGCGGCGGAGGGTGCCGCCATCCAGCTGAGCGAATCATTCGGATCCTGCTGTGGAGCGGCGTCATCGCCATGATCCAGACCGATGTCCTTGGCGAAGGCGGCGTGCAATGCATCGTCGTCGAAATCGATATCAGCCGGTCCGGCAGCGTCTTCGGCGCCGAAATCATGGCCCACGAGCCCGTCGAGGAGAACGGTGTCGAGGTCGGCGTCGGCGGCCTGGACCGCGTCTTCATTCGACTGCTCCGAAAGGTCTTGCTCGTCAAGGCTCCCGGCCAGTTCGTCGGTGGGATCCACTGGTTCGTCGGCGGCTTCTCCAGCCGCGGCTACAGGTTGCTGGACCATGGCGGCCGCGGACGCTGCCACCGGGGCAGCCCGTGCGCTCATGGTGCCCAACAGCGCGTTCAATTCGTCTTCGAGGCTCCGCTCCTCAGCGACGGCGGCTGGCGCCGTCGGTTCGGCTGCAACGCCGGGGGCCCGAGTAGCCGGCTCCTCGGCTTCATCGGCAAGCGTGTCGTCGAAGCTCAATTCAAAATCGTCGTCGAACGCATGTTCCGGGGTCGCGGCGGAAGGCTCGTCGTCGTTGGCGGCGATAGAATCCGGCTCGTCAATTTCTGGCTCGTCGACTTCGACCGGCTCAGCCGTGCGAATGTCGAAATCCATGTCGACGTCATCCATGGCGACGTCGGCCATAGTGTCGTGGTCGGCAAAGTCCTCGTCGGACTCATCCGAAACGGCCCAAACAGCCGCAGCGGGAGCCTCGACAGCGGCCTCGATCGGCTCATGCTCGTCGAGCGTCAGCTCGTCTTCGAGCGAGCTTGCGACGGCGTTGTCGAATTCATCGTCGAACGCGGGTTCGGCGGCCGGCGCGGCGATGTCGGCGGCTTCGGCAGCCTGCTCCACCTGCACGTGCTCGTCGAGCGTCAGCTCGTCTCCGAGTGAGCTGGCGACGGCGTTGTCGAATTCATCGTCGAAGGCGGGGTCAGCGGCCGGCGCGGAGATGTCGGCGGCGGTATTCTGTTCGTCCGTCGCATCGTCGTCCAGCCGGAAATCCTGTTCGAGCGACGCAGAGAGTTCGTCGTTTACCGGCAAATCGTCTTCGAACGGCGACACGTCTTCGAGCGAACTGGCGATCGCATGGTCAAAATCGTCGTCGAACGCCGCTTCAACAGCCGGCGCGGATACTTCGGCAACACCGGAACCCAGGTCGGCGGCGGCAACGGCATGGGCAGTTTCGTCCGCCGTGTCGTCGTCCAGCCGGAAATCCTGTTCGAGCGACGCGGCAAGCTCGTCGTTCCCAAGCTCGTCGTTCCCAAGCCTGTCGTCCAACGGCAAATCGTCTTCGAATAGCGACACGTCTTCGAGCGAGCTGGCGAGCGCTTCGTCGAAATCGTCGTCGAAAGCAGCTTCAGCAGCCGAGGGAGTTCCGGCAACGCCAGAGCGCACATCGTCGGCAGCAATGGCAACGGCGGTTTCGTCTACCGCATCGTCGTCGAGCAGGAGATCCTGTTCGAGCGACGCGACAAGCTCGTCGTCGATTGGGTCAGTAGCAGCCGCGTCGAAAGCCGGCTCGCGAAGCTCGGCTGCGCCGTCATTGGCGTCGCCGCCGAATTCGCCCATCAACTCCTTCTCGAGGTCGATGCCGAAATCGCCGTCGTCCGCTGGCTGACTTGCTGCAGCCGCCGTCGACTGGGCCTGCGGCTTGACCGGCTGGCGCGGGTCGAAGCCCATGATCCTGGTCAGTTCCGCGAACGGATCATCGTTGGCGATATCGTTTTGGGCGGCTGCTTTCAGCTGGGTTCTGTCTGCCATTATTGTTCCCGAACTCGCACTCATTCGGACGCCGTTGACGTCGCGCAGGGTTGGCCCTTACCAGCGCAATGTGGGCAAAAGGTGACAGGTTTTTTAGTCAAACCTAACGCATTTCGGTGGGCGCATCGGCTCCGATCAGCGTCAGGCCGGACGTCAAAACGTCCGAAACAGCCTGCACCAGCCCTAGTCTGGCATGGGTCAATTGTCGGTCGTTAACCTTAACAAAACGTAAGTCGGGATTTTCGGTGCCGCGGTTCCAATGTCCGTGGAAACTGGAGGCGAGATCGTAGAGGTAGAATGCCAGCCGGTGCGGCTCGAGCGCAAGTGCCGCGGATTCGATCAGCCGCGGATATTCGGCAAGCTTCCTGATCAGGCCGATCTCGCCTTCGTCGGTCAGCGAAGCGGTGGCGGCGGCCAGCCGATTGCGGTCGAAATTGGCCTCGCCCAGCTGTTCGCTCGCCTGCCGGAACACCGAATGGCAGCGCGCCGAGGCGTACTGGACGTAGAACACCGGATTGTCCTTCGACTGCTCGGTCACCTTGGCGAAGTCGAAATCGAGCGCCGCATCGTTCTTGCGGTAGAGCATCATGAAGCGGATCGGGTCGCGACCGACCTCCTCCACCACTTCGCGCAGCGTTACGAAATCGCCCGACCGCTTCGACATGCGCACCGGCTCGCCCTCGCGAAAAAGCTTCACCAACTGGCAAAGCAGCACGGTGAGCTTCACCTCGTCGCCGGAAATCGCCCGGGCGAGCGCTTCCAGGCGCTTCACATAACCGCCATGATCGGCGCCAAGCACATAGATCAGCTCGACGAAACCGCGATCGACCTTGTCCTTCAGATAGGCGACATCAGCGGCAAAATAGGTGAAGGTGCCGTCCGACTTGACCAGCGCCCGGTCCATGTCGTCGCCGACCGCTGTCGAGCGGAACAGCGTCTGCTCGCGATCCTCCCAGTCGTCCGGCTTCTCGCCCTTGGGCGGCGGCAGCTTGCCCTTGTAGATATGGCCCTTGAGGGTCAGGTCGTTGATCGCCGAGCGGATTTTCCGGGCGTTGTCGGCGTGCAGGGTGCGCTCCGAGAAAAAGACGTCGTGATGCACATTGAGCAGCGCCAGATCCTCACGGATCATTGCCATCATCGCGTCGATCGTCCTGTCCTTGACAAGGGCAAGCGCTTCCTCATCCGGCATCTGCAGCAAAGAACGGCCAAATTCGCTTACCAGAGCCTGGCCGACCGGCACGAGATAGTCGCCTGGATAGAGCCCGGCAGGAATCTCGCCGATGTCGTCGCCGAGCGCCTCGCGGTAACGCAGCATGGCGGAGCGGCCGAGCACGTCGATCTGCGAACCAGCGTCGTTGATGACATATTCCTTGATCACGTCATAACCGGCGAAGGCCATCAGATTGGCGAGCGCATCACCCACCACCGCGCCGCGGCAATGGCCGACATGCATCGGTCCGGTAGGGTTGGCCGAGACATATTCGACATTGGCCTTCTTGCCGCCGCCAACGGTCGAGCGGCCGTAATTGCGGCCTTCGCCGAGCAGCGCAGTCAGATGCACCTGCCAGAACGCGTCCTTGAGCCTGAGATTGACGAAGCCCGGACCGGCAACGTCTGCAGCGGCGATGTCCGGGTCGGCGCGCAGCGCTTGCGCCAGCCTTTCAGCCAGTACGCGCGGCGGCTGGCCGGTCGGCTTGGCCAGCACCATTGCCGCATTGGTCGCCAGGTCGCCATGGCTGGCGTCGCGCGGCGGCTCGACGGCGACGCGCGACAAGTCCAGCGAACCGCCGTCTTTGTCTTTCAAATCAAGCGCTTCGACGGCCTTTATGATTCGCGCGTTGAAATCGGCGAAGATGTTCATTGGTGTGGCCCTGGCTCTGGCGGCTTTGCGGGAATCCGGTCTATTGGCCGGCAAAATCGCGCCCCGCCTAGCTTAATTCAGGCGTATGGTCAAACAAACGGCGGTGTTCCTTCAAAGCGTAGGTATCCGTCATGCCCGCCAGGAAATCGGCGACGCTGCGCGCCTTGATGCGATCATCAGCCCGGTCGAGCCCTTCGCGCCAGCCATCGGGCATGGCGCGCGGATCGGCGAAATAGACCTCGAACAGGTCGTTGACGATCTGCTCGGCCTGGTTGCGCACGCGCACGACTTCGCTGTGTCGATAGAGATGCTTGTAGAGAAAGGCTTTCAATTCCTCTTCGAAAGCGGCCATTTCGGCTGAAAAGGTCACCATCGTCTCGCCTGCCGCCCTCACCGCGTCGGCGCTGTCCGGCTTGATGCGGGCCAGATTGGCGGTGGTGGAGACGATGACATCCTCGACCATCATCGTGATCTGCCGGCGCATCAGTTCGTGCCCTGTCCTCACATCGTCCAGCGCCGGATAGCGCTGACGCACGCCGTCGAGGATCGAGCCGGGCAGCGAAACCTTTTCCAGCATGTCGAGCTTCAGAAGGCCCGACCTCAGGCCGTCATCGATGTCATGGCTGTTGTAAGCGATGTCGTCGGCGATCGCCGCGCACTGCGCCTCGATGCCGGCGAAGCGGTCGAGCTCGAGGTCGTGCAGCTCCGAATAGTCGCGGATCGCTTGCGGCACCGGCCCCTTCAGCCCGTTTCCGCTGGCGTCGGTCAGCGGTCCGTTGTGCTTGACCAGTCCCTCCAGCGTCTCCCAGGTGAGGTTCAGCCCGTCGAATTCGGCATAGCGGCTCTCCAGCCGCGTCACCACGCGCAGCGACTGTGCATTGTGGTCGAAGCCGCCCCAGGCCGCCATCTTCTGGTTCAGCGCGTCCTCGCCGGTATGGCCGAAGGGCGTGTGGCCGAAATCGTGCACCAGCGCCACCGCCTCTGCCAGGTCCTCGTCGCCGCGCAGCGCCCGCGCCAGGGCGCGCGCGATCTGCGCCACCTCGATCGAATGCGTCAGCCGGGTGCGGTAATGGTCGCCCTCATGCGCGACGAACACCTGCGTCTTGTGCTTCAGCCGGCGGAAGGCCGTCGAATGGATGATGCGGTCGCGGTCGCGCTGGAATGGCGTGCGGGTCGGGCTCTCCACCTCGTCGAACAGCCGCCCGCGCGACTTTGCCGGATCGCAGGCATAGGCGGCGCGCGGCCGATAACCAAATCCGATGTCGCCCAACTCATTTGTCATCGCCCCAACCGATTTCCATAACCCCAACCAATTTCCATAGCCCCGCCAATTTCCATCGCAGTTGACTTGCCCCCTCGCGCTTCATACCTATCATGTGAAACCGAAAGCAAGGTGACGCCCATGGGCGCTGATGCCAAGACCGCCATGAAAGTTGAGATGACCGACGCCGCCGCCAGGCGGATTGCCAAGATTGTGTCTGGCGAAGCCGGCAAGACGGCGCTGCGCGTTTCGGTCGAGGGCGGCGGCTGTTCCGGCTTTTCCTACAAGTTCGACCTGGTCGACACCCGCAACGATGACGACGTCGCCATCGAGAAGGACGGCGCCACCGTGCTGATCGATGACCTCTCGCTGGTCTATATGGGCGGCTCGGTGATCGATTTCGTCGACGATCTGATGGGCCAGTCGTTCCAGATCAGGAACCCGAATGCGGTCGCCTCGTGCGGCTGCGGCACCAGCTTCAGTATTTAGAGAATGCCTACCATTAGCGCGGTCCGTCAGGTCGCGCTTTCAGCCGGGCGCGATCTCGATGCAACGCTGGCGTTCTGGCAGGATGTGCTTGGCATGGCCGTGCACGTGCGCTTCGATCCGCCTGGCATCGCCTTCATCATGGCCGGCGATGTCCGGCTGCTGTTCACCGATGGCCTGCCGGCCGGCACCGTCTATCTCGACATTTCGGGCCTTGACGATTTCCACGCCTCGGCAAAAGCCGCCGGCGTCCCCTTCACCGCGCCGCCGATGCTCGTCCACCGCGACACCGAGGGCCTGTTCGGGCCGGCGGGGGAAAGCGAATGGATGGCCTTTCTAAAGGATCCGGCAGGCAATACGATCGGCCTCGTCGAACGCCATCCGCCCGAGCAGCAATGAGGCCGTCATGAAAATCGTCACCTGGAACATCAATGGTGTTCGGGCCCGCATCGGCAATTTGACGCACTGGCTGACGGAAAGCGCGCCCGATATTGCCTGCCTGCAGGAGATCAAGACGGTCGACGAGCAGTTTCCGCGGGCCGAGATCGAGGCGCTTGGCTACAACGTCGAAATCTATGGCCAAAAGGGATTCAACGGCGTCGCCATCCTGTCGAAGCTGCGCTTCGACGAGGTCATCAGGGGCCTGCCGGGCGACGATGCCGACGATCAGGCGCGTTTCATCGAGGGCGTGTTCTCGACCGACAAGGGCGCGTTGCGCGTTGCCTCGCTGTATTTGCCGAACGGCAATCCGATCGATGACGAGAAGAAGTTCTCCTACAAGCTGTCCTGGATGGCGCGGCTGGAGCGCTGGGCCGAGGAAAGACTCGCGCTCGAAGAGGCGTTGGTGCTGGCCGGCGATTACAATGTCATCCCCGAACCGATCGATGCGAAGTTCCCGGAGAACTGGCTCGGCGATGCGCTGTTCCAGCCGCAGACCAGGCAGGCGTTCCGCCGGCTGAAGAACCTCGGCTTCACCGAAGCCGTGCGCGCGGTCAGCGACTCGCCGGACATTTTTACGTTCTGGGACTATCAGGCCGGCGCCTGGCAGAAGAACAACGGCATCCGCATCGATCACTTGCTGCTCTCGCCCGAGGCCGCCAATCGCTTTTCCTCGGCCTCAATCGAAAAGCACGTGCGCGCCTGGGAAAAACCCTCGGACCACGTGCCGGTGGCCATCGAATTGGGTTTTGCGCCAATCTGATCATTTCGGGGCCTGAACCGCCGGATTGCCGGTGGATGGACCGTCATATCGCCACAATCGGGGTTTCCGCTGCAATCCGGGTTCGGCCGGGGTTCAGGATGACGATCAGGTTTGCGATTTGCCCATGTGCCGCCGCGCTCGCCCTCGCGGCGACGTCGGCGTTTGCCAATCCTGCATGCCTGGCCAACGGAACATCATTCCAGATCGGCCAGGTCGCCTGCCTGACGCTTTCCGGTCGGAGCCATCTCGCCCGCTGCGACATGGTGCTCAACAACACGTCATGGACAAGGATCCGGAACGATTGTCCTAAAACCAAGCTGGCGCCGCCGGCCACGCCGATTTCAACGCCGGAGTCCGGTCCCGTTCCGACGCAACCGACCGAGAATTGATCCCGACTTTTTCGAGATCGCCACTCTTCCTGACTATTGACCCAGCCTTTCTTGGCTGTTGGCGTCGCGACTACCGGTCGCCGCCACCCTTGGTGAGGATGTCGTCGGCCAGCGAAATCGCGGTGCGGCGGTCGGCCTCGCCCGCAGCGGCAAACGCCTCTTCCTGCATGCCGCGTATCCATGGCTGGTCGGAAGGCGCGGCCCGTTCAAGCGCCGCGGTCATCATCGCCAGCCCCCGAACGATCTTGCCGCTCTGGAAGAGCAGGTGGCCGAGCGTCGCCTGCGCGCCGGCATGGCCCTTTTCCGCAGCGAGCTGGAACCAGCGTCCGGCCTGCTTGATGCTCGCCTTGACGCCGCCCTTGCCATTCAGGAAGATCTGGCCCATCTCGAACTGGGCATTCGGGTTGCGGTAGTTGGCGGCGGCGCGCATGTAGTACTCCTGGGCCGCCACCTCGTTCTCTTTGATCGGGCTGCCGGGGATGCCCTTCCTCAGATAGTCGCCGAGCGCCACGAGCGCGTCCGAGACATAGCTCTCTTCCGGCGAGCCGGGCTCGACGTCCTGGTCGACGATCTCGCTGAAGAACTTGAACGCCGCGTAGTCGTCGCGCTCGACGCCGTCACCCTCGGCATACATGCGCGCAAGCTTCCAGGTGGCGCCGATCTGGCCGTTTTCGGCCGCGTATTTATAAGCCTCAGCAGCCTGCTCCTTGCGGCCGTTCTTGTAGGCGGAGAAGCCGAACTGGAACACCGCCCACGGGCTCGACTGCGGCTTCACGCCGGTCTTGTCGTCGAACACCTTGTCATCGAAGGCCATGGCCTGGCCTGCGGCGCCCAAGGTCGCGCCAAAAGTGGCGATCGCGACCAGTGCCGAAAAGACAGACAGCCTCAGCAACTCAGATATCCGCATAACAATGTGTTTCTCTCGCACCACCGGGATGGGTGACCGCCCCGTCGCGGGCAGGCCCTACCGTTTGTGCATATTTCCAGATCGCGCCCGACTGATAATCGGTCGCGCGCGCCTTCCATGCCTTTGCCCTGGTCGCCAGTTCGGTGTCGGACAGCGCCACCTCGATGGTGCCGTTCACCGCGTCGATCGAAATCAAGTCGCCATCCCTGAGCAGCCCGATCGGGCCACCCACGGCGGCTTCCGGCCCGACATGGCCGATGCAGAAGCCGCGTGTCGCGCCCGAAAAACGCCCGTCGGTGATGAGAGCCACCTTGCCGCCCATGCCCTGGCCATAGAGAGCCGCCGTCGTCGATAGCATTTCGCGCATGCCCGGACCGCCGCGCGGCCCCTCGTAGCGGATCACGAGGACCTCGCCCTCGCTGTAGCTGCGATCCGTAACCGCCTGGAAACATTCCTCTTCCGAATCGAAGCAGCGTGCCGGGCCAGAGAATTTAAGCTCCGACATGCCCGCGACCTTCACGATCGCGCCTTCGGGGGCAAGGTTTCCCTTCAAGCCCACGACGCCACCCGTTCGGGTGATTGGTCGGTTGGCGGGACGGACCACATCCTGGCTATCATTCCAGGCAACGTGCTCCATATTTTCGGCTAAAGTGCGGCCGGTCACGGTCAGGCAGTCGCCATGCAGATAGCCGTGGTCGAGCAACGTCTTCATCAAGAGCGGAATGCCGCCGGCCTCGAACATGTCCTTGGCGACATATTTGCCGCCCGGCTTCAGGTCGGCGATATAAGGCGTCTTCTCGAAGATCCTGGCGACGTCGAACAGGTCGAACTTTATCCCCGCCTCATGCGCGATCGCCGGCAGATGCAGCGCCGCGTTGGTCGAGCCGCCGGTGGCCGAGACCACGGTCGCCGCATTCTCCAGCGCGTCCAGAGTGACGATGTCGCGCGGGCGGATATTTTTTGCGATCAGCTCCATGATCTTTTCGCCGGAGGCGAAATTGAAGCGGTCGCGCATCTCATAGGGCGCCGGCGCCCCGCAGGAATAGGGCAGCGCCAGCCCGATCGCCTCGGCGACGGTGGCCATGGTGTTGGCGGTGAACTGGGCGCCGCAGGAGCCGGCCGACGGACAAGCGGCTTGCTCGATTTCGAGGAGTTCGGCGTCGCCGATCGTGCCGGCCGAGTGCTGGCCGACGGCCTCGAACACATCCTGCACGGTGATCTGCCGGCCCTTGTAGGAACCGGGCAGGATCGAGCCGCCATAAATGAAGATCGACGGCACGTTGAGCCGCACCATGGCCATCATCATGCCGGGCAGCGACTTGTCGCAACCGGCAAGGCCGACCAGCGCATCGTAGCAATGGCCGCGCATGGTGAGTTCGACCGAATCGGCGATGACCTCGCGCGACACCAGTGACGATTTCATGCCCTGGTGACCCATGGCGATGCCGTCCGTGACGGTGATGGTGCAGAATTCGCGCGGCGTGCCGTTCGCCGCGGCAACGCCCTTCTTGACCACCTGCGCCTGGCGCATCAGCGAGATGTTGCAGGGTGCCGCCTCGTTCCAGCAGCTGGCGACGCCGACCAGCGGCTGCGCGATCTCGGCCGCCGACAAGCCCATCGCATAGAGATAGGAGCGGTGCGGCGCACGCGCCGGACCGACGGTCACATAGCGGCTGGGCAGCTTGGCCTTGGAGATGACTCTGGCGTTCATTCTCTTCCCTTGCCCCGGGCGATGCGACCTGCGGTGCGACCTGCCCCAACGCCGAGCCCTTTGGCATGCCCTGGGACGCATTCGAGGTGCGCCGGGTTTATGGCGGGAAGTAGGCAATGTCGGCGGGCGCGGTTGTGGCGCGAGGGTTGTTCAGAAACTGTTGCCAAAACATCACGATCGCGTGAGGCAGAGGGAAGCGGGGTCGTTGCAATGACGGAGCAATGCCATCAGCTTGGGACCACCGGCCAGAAGGCCCACTCAACCAAAAAGGCCGGGCATTGCCCGGCCTTTTTATCGTTTAATTTGAGTAACCTACCACTTGACCTTGAAGGAAGCTGAAAGGGCGGTCACGAGATCGTCGCCGAAATCGTATGAAACGTCTGTGCCGTGAGGAATTCCGTCCTCGTCAGTGACCACTCCGACCGAACCACTGGTCAGGATGCCGATGGCACCGCCAAAGCGGAGTTCGACGTTTTTGGTGGGCGAGAAAGACGCGCCGGCACCAACCGTCCAGGTATCGGTTTGGGTGCTCAAGCCCGTGGTCGTTCCGCGATCCCAGGTAAGCGTCGCTGCAGCGCTCCACTGATCGTTGAACTTGTGGCCGATACCGCCGGATACGGTCCATCCGTCGCGATAGAGCAGATCCAGAGACGTGACGAAGCTCGGGCCTCCGAAGGTGCAGCCAACCGGAGCGCCGACAGCGCAGAAATTGACAATCTGCAGCACACTCCAGTCGACCCACTTCACCGACCCGAAGGCAAGCCAGCCCGGAGCAATACCCGACTGGACCTTGAACTCGACCGACTGCGGCATGCTCGCCGTACCGATCACAGGAATTACACCCCGGCCAGGGACCTGTGTAAGATCGACGTCCCCGGTCACGTCTCCCAAATCAACTTCGCTGTTGTAGACCAAGCTGGCACGGAGCGCGATTTCCGGAATCTCATAAGCGGCGCCGATGCGCCAGCCAACCCCGTTGCCTTCGAGGTCGATCCGACCTACGCCGGTGAAGGGTACAGGAAAGCCGGTAAAATCCTGGACCAGCCGCTCCTTGAAGCCACTGATATCCTGGTAGAACACACCGCCAATGAAGCGAAACTGGCCTTTGCCCGCATCCATCTTGTAGGAGCAGGTGGCTGCAAAATTTTCGCTTTCGATCTTGGTTTCGATATTGCTGTTGGCACCTGCCCAATTCAGACCGGGGGCCGAATGGATCCCCCAAGGCTGTGAATAATCGCCCATGCAATCGAGGTGGTCCCCGACTCCGACCTTAATTCCCATGCGGGGGACAAAATAGCTCTCCGAATCATCGGCAGAACCGGACCGAGAGTTCAAATCGCCACCGCCACGACCAGTAACGGGCGGTGGAAATGCGCTACTTGTATCCGTGTCTACGGCATTCTTGATCTTCCGTTCCGGCATCACATAAGTGCCCGAAAGCTCTCCGGCGACAGGCGCCGGATCGAAAAGCAGGTCGATGTTGTAGCCGCCGCGCTCAAGGCCGCCGGCATGCGCCGTCCCGATCAAAGCCAGCGAAAAGCACCCCGCCCCCAGCAGCGCTTTCCGACGCAAATTGTTCATGAATGTCCCTCCCCTAGTACGAATGGACTAAGCTAGAACCAATTCGAGTTAACGGCGCAACAACGAATTCTCGATGCGTACATGTACGCCTTCGCCGACCGCATTTCAGACAAAGTGACAGCTCCACAGCAAAGCCGGAAAACGGCTTGTTTGGCGGCAAATCGAGCAAAAACTCGGAAAAACGCACATGGAACGGCGCCAAAACCGCCCGTTTTGCGGCAACTGAGCCCATTGTTACATTATGGCAACAATGGGGCTAAAACATTCCGTTTACGTCAAGATTTACGCTGCGGAATGCCTATTTTTCGTGCAGCAAGCCGCCCGAAAAGCGCGGTCGCAGGACTCGCGAATCCTGAGCATCAGGCGCCCAAGAAGCGGAAGACGGTTTGGCAAATCCGCTCCTCCGCCAATTCGGTTCTCAAATACCACAGATGGGTCAACCGGCGTCGCGCACGCGTGTCAGCGCCACCGAAAGCTTCTCTTGCGCCTCGCGATACTCGGCGAGTTTTTCGCGCTCGGCTTCGACGACATCGTCCGGCGCGTTGGCGACGAATTTGTCGTTGGACAGCTTCTTGTGCAGGCGGGCGATCTCTTCGGTCACCTTGACCAATTCCTTCTGCAGCCGCGCCGCCTCGGCGGCAAGGTCGATCAGGCTGCCGAGCGGCAGGCAGATGGTGGCTTCGTTGAGCACGATCTGGGCGGAGCCCTTGGGCGCCGTATCGACAAGCGAGATGTCGCCGACCCGCGCCAGTCGCTTGACGGCCGATGCCTGACGCTCAAGCCTTTCGCGGGTTGCGGTATTGGCGCCGATCACCATCAGCGGCGCGATCGCCGCCGGCGGCACGTTCATTTCCGAACGCACGGAGCGGATGCCTGAGACCAGGTCGATCAGCCAGTTGATGTCGGCGGCCGCTGCCTCGTCCTCGAAGTCGGGCGACGGCCACGCGGCATGGCAAAGCAGCGACGGCCGTTGCTTGCCCTCACCCGATGTCTCAGCCCACAGCTCTTCGGTCATGAACGGCATCATCGGATGCAGCAGCTTGTAGATCTCGTCGAGCACGAAGGCGACGCAAGCCCGGCTCTCGGCCTTGGCTGCCTCGTCCTTACCCATGAAGACCGGCTTCAGCAGTTCCAGGTACCAGTCGCAGAACAGGTTCCAGACGAAGCGGTAGGCAGCAGTCGCAGCCTCGTTGAACCGGTATGAGGTGATGCCGTCGGTGATTTCGCGCGCCACGCGTGTCAGTTCGGTCAGGATCCAGCGGTTGACCGCCAGCTTGGCGTCGTTCAGCCAGAAATCGTCGTTTCTCGCGACGTCGTTCATCTCGGCAAAACGCGTCGCGTTCCACAGCTTGGTGCCAAAATTGCGGTAGCCGGCGATACGAGCCGGATCGAGCTTCACGTCACGCCCTTGCGCGGCCATCACCGTCAGCGTGAAGCGCAGTGCGTCGGCGCCATATTCGTCGATGAGATCGAGCGGGTCGATGACGTTGCCTTTCGACTTCGACATCTTCTGCCCGTTCTTGTCGCGCACCAGCGCATGGACATAGACGGTGTGGAACGGCTCCTCGCCCATGAAATGCAGGCCCATCATCATCATGCGAGCGACCCAGAAGAAGATGATGTCGAAGCCGGTTACCAGCACGTCGGTCTGATAGTGGGTCTTCAGCTCCGGCGTCTGGTCCGGCCAGCCGAGCGTCGAGAACGGCCACAGCGCCGACGAAAACCATGTGTCGAGCACATCCTCGTCGCGGATCAGGATCTCGCCCGGCTTGAAATTCTCGAGCTTGTCCTCGACCCAGGCCTTCCACGGCCCTTCCAGCGCCAGATAATATTCGATTGCGGCGGCGAGCGCCTCCTCCTCGGTCTTCTCGACGAAGATGCGGCCGTCCGGCCCGTACCAGGCCGGGATCTGGTGTCCCCACCAGAGCTGGCGCGAAATGCACCAGGGCTGGATGTTCTCCATCCAGTCGAAATAAGTCTTCTCCCAGTTTTTCGGCACGAACCTGGTGCGGCCCTCGCGCACCGAGGCGATTGCCGGCCTGGCGAGCTCCGCCGCGTTCGCATACCATTGTTCGGTCAGGAACGGTTCGATCGGCACGCCGCCGCGATCGCCATGCGGCACGGCATGGCGATGCGGCTCGACCTTTTCGAGGAAGCCGCCCGCCTCCATCAGCTCGACGATCTTCTTGCGCGCGACGAAACGATCGAGGCCGTTAAGCTCATCCCAGACGGCCTGACGCTCGGGCGTTACCTCCAGCCCGGCGAGAAAGTCGTCATTGTCGGTGAGCGCGACCGCCGCCTCGACGGTGAGGATATTGATGGCCGGCAACTTGTGGCGCCTGCCGACCTCAAAATCGTTGAAGTCATGCGCCGGCGTGATCTTGACCGCGCCGCTGCCTTTCTCCGGATCGGAATATTGGTCCGCCACCACCGGGATCTTGCGGCCGACGATCGGCAGGACGAGGTTCCTGCCGAGCAGATGCCGAAAACGCTCGTCGTCGGGATGCACCGCCACCGCCGTATCGCCCAGCATCGTCTCGGGCCGCGTCGTCGCCACGGTGATGAAGGTTTTTGGATTTTCCGGATCGAAAACCTCGCCCTCGACGGGGTAGCGGAAATGCCAGAGATTGCCGTTGACTTCCTGCTGTTCGACCTCGAGGTCGGAAATCGCAGTCAACAGCTTCGGGTCCCAGTTCACAAGGCGCTTGTCCTTGTAGATCAGGCCCTCCTTGTAGAGGGTGACAAACACTTCGAGCACCGCCCTGGACAGCCCCTCGTCCATGGTGAAGCGCTCTCGGCTCCAGTCGGCCGAGGCCCCCAGCCGCTTCAGCTGGTTGAAGATCGCGCCGCCGGATTCGGCCTTCCACTCCCAGACCTTCTCGATGAACTCATCGCGCGTCAGGTCGCGTCGGTGGATCTGCTTCTCCATAAGCTGGCGCTCGACCACCATCTGGGTGGCGATGCCGGCGTGGTCCATGCCGGGCTGCCACAGCACGTTCTTGCCGCGCATGCGCTCGAAGCGCACCAGAATGTCCTGCAGCGTGTTGTTGAGCGCATGGCCCATATGCAGCGAGCCGGTGACGTTCGGTGGCGGGATGACGATGGTGAAGGCTTCCGCGCCCTCCTCGGCGCCTGCGCCGGCACGAAACGCGTCGGCCTCCTCCCAGACTTTGGCGATCTTCGGCTCGACGATCTTTGCGTCGTAGGTTTTTTCGAGCATGGGAAGGCGTCCGGGCTGTCGGGTTTTTGCTGGTCCGGTGTAAATCGGAAGGTTTTGGCCAAGTCAACCGCAAGCAAGCGGCAGACGGCCATGCCAGCAAATAGCGCCTGGGCAGATCGGGGCAACTTGCAGAAGTGGGCGTCGCAGGGCAATCGCTTGGAGGTTTGCGCTGCCCCTCATTGCCCTGCCGGGCATTTCTCCCCGTATAGTGACGGGGAGAAAGACACATCGCAAAAGATTTCGCCAATTTCCAGCGTTGCAGAAAGTGCGCCAAGGTTGCGGCCAGCCCGTCACTATACGGGGAGAGATGCCGGCAGGCAGATGAGGGGCGGCGCCGACTTCGGCGATTTGCCGGTTACTGCGCGCCGCGCGCTACACGTTCAATTTCTTCGCGCACCAGCCGCTCGACCAGCGTCGGCAGATTGTTGTCCAGCCAGTCCTGCAGCATGGGCCTCAGCATCTCCTCGGCCATCTCGTCGAAGGTTTTCTTGCTGCGGCTGGCGAACGCATCGGAAAGCTCGCCGAAGGCGGCGGCAACTTGCCGGCCGGTATGTTCGGAAAGGATCGCCGGACGAGCGGACGGTGCCTCGCTCGTCGCCGGGCGCGCCAACCCGCTTCGCGGCGGGGCCGGCTCGAAAGCAGGTTCGGCCGCGTCCTCGATATTTTCGGCCTTCGGTTCGGCATCCGGCGTCTGTCGCAGCTCTGTCCTGTCTGGGGCCCTGTCCGGCTTGGCCGCGGTCTTCGCTTCGCTGATTGCGGCGATATCACGCCGCCACCCGGCAACGATACTGTCGGTCGTCTCCGCAACCCTTGCCGTCGCAGGCGCATTCGGCTCCGGCTTGGCGGCCGGGGCCGCTTCGGCCGCGACCCTGTCACCAGCAAGCGTCACGGGCGATTTGACCGGAGCCGGATCGGACCGCACCGGCGGCTCGACGCGCGCGATGACAGGCTCGACGGCCGACGGTTGCGCCTGCACCTCGGTCAGCGTGGCCGGCCTCCTGGCGTCGAATCCCGGACGCAACTCGGCGCGAAACGCGCCTGCCTCCGGCGGCGCCCCGCCTGCCGCCGGTGCCGGCACAGCTGCCGCCGGTGCCGACACGGCTACCGCCGGTGCCGGCACGGCTACCGACGTCAGATCCTGCAGCAGGTCGTCCGTATCGTCCGACTGCTTGCGGCCGGTGTCGTTGTCCTCAATGATCCTCCTGATGGAAGCCAGTATCTCCTCCATGGAAGGTTCGCGCTGTACGCTGCTTGCCGTCGCCATCGTCACATCCGCCGCCCTTGTGACTCGTTGCAGATTTCCTGTCCGGCCAAAGCCCGGATTCGAATCATGGCAACAGCGTAACCCACGGATCGCCTTACGAGAATCCCCAATCTGAGGGCATGTTGGATTTCAACAGATTAGAGCCCGCGCGACCTTTTGGACGCGCAGGCTCTAAATAGCTTGAAACTGGACGGAAGTTGAAACTGGTGAGGGGATCAGCGGCCGTCTGGCGTGCGCAGGCCGAACCACTTGTCCTTGACCGCATTGTAATGTTCTTCGGGCTTGTATTTCACGACCTGAAGGGCGAGACGCTCGACCGAAAGATGACCGATAGCCGACAGGATGGCATAGCTCGCCACCACCAGATCGCGTTCGGCGCTGGCCTGGTTGATCTTGGCGGTGATGAGCGTGGCCTGCGCGTTGAGAACGTCGAGCGTGGTGCGCTGGCCGACGTTGCGCTCCTCGATGACGCCGCTCAGGGCAAGCTGCGCGGCGGCGATCACCTGCCTGTTGGCCACCACGGTTTGCTGAGCGGCGGTATATTGCGTCCACGCCGAGGTCACGGCCTGCCGCACGGTGTCGCGGCTGACATCGACCTCGATCCGGGCCTGGCTGAGCGATTCCTTGTTCTGACGTACTATCGCCGACGTCCGCCCGCCCGAATAGATCGGTATGGTCAAGGTGGCGCCGATGCTGGCCGAATTGGTTGTGCCGTCCTGCCCCGTATCGGCGGAGCCCGGAGCCGTTCTGCGATAGGCGCTGGAAACGCCGGCGGAAGCCGAAAGCTGCGGCAGCAGCGCGCCTTCGGCCGATTTCACCGAAAACGCCGCCGCGTCGACCAGGTGCTGGGTGGCGAGGATGGCCGGGTGCTCGATGGATGCAATCGCGATAGCCGCATCGAGGTTCGACGGCAACAGCTTCGCCAGCGGCGAAGCGGCCCTGAGCCTGCCTGGCTCGTCGCCGACGATCTGGCGATAGGTCGCAGCGCTCGCCAGCGCCTGCGCGCGGGCGGCCGCCAGTTCCGCCACAGCGGAGGAGCGCTCGGCATCGGCCTGCGCAACGTCGGTGCGGGTGCCTTCGCCGACCTCGAAGCGCGAACGCGCGGCGCGCGCCTGCTCGGTCAGGAACTGCAGGTTTTGCTCCGTCAGCACCGCCACTTGGCGGTCGCGAATCACGTCCATATAGGCGCTTGCCGCATTGAACAGGATGTTCTCTTCGGTGTTGCGCAGGCTCTCGAACGAGGCGCGGACCTGCGCTTCGGCGGCGGCGACGTTGTTCCTGGTCTGGAAGCCGTCGAACAGGGTCTGGTCGATCTGGACGCCGAAGTTGCCGGTGGTTAACGAAAGGTCTCGACCCGGCCCGCTACGGGGATCGAAATGGCTTCTGGAGAAGTCGATGTTCGCGGAACCGGTGATGGTCGGGCGCCAGCCGGACTTGGCGATGGCAACGCCCTCATCGGTGACGCGGACGCCGGCGCGGGCCGAATTGAGCTGGGAATTGTTCTGATAGGCTTTTGAAAGTGCACCGAGAATGGTTTCCGCCGAGGCGCCTAGCGGAGAAAGCGCGGTCGCCGAGAAGAGGACGGCGGCAAAAAGACTCTTTCGTAAAGACGGCACGTTATTCCCTCATTCGTTTTGCATGGGAACCACACCGCGCCGGCTTCCCCCATTCGAGCAGCCGGCGCCGTGTGTTTCAGGTTCCCTGCTGTCTGCCCCCAAAAGAACACCCCGGTTGTGCGGATCAGCAACAATTGTTCAAGCGCAAGCGAACATGACAACGGCTTTGCTGCAAGCCAAAATCACTCAGAACTCGAACGCACGAATACGATCGAATCCCGGTAGTGGCTTAATTGCCGCATTAAAGGCGCCTCTTCCGGTTACGACCCCCCCTGTTTTCAGGAACAATCGGGCCACGCCCGAATTCCCCTGCCCTTCGACGGCGACGAGCCGACCGCCTTCCGCAAGCTGGTCGAGCAGCGGTTCCGGCACTTTCTCGACGCTGCCGCCGATGAAAATGACGTCGTAGGGCGCTCCCGCGGCATGGCCTTCCGGCAGCGGTCCCTTGACCACGCTGACATTGTCGCAGCCCAGCGCCGAAAGCGTCGACATCGCGGTCTCGACCAAATCCGGATCGCTTTCCAGCGCAACGACGGACTTTGCCAGCCGCGACAGGATCGCCGCCGCATAGCCGGTGCCGCAGCCGACATCGAGCGCCGAATCGCCAGGGCCGATCTCGGCCAGTTGCATCAGCTTGGCCAGCGGCGAAGGCTCCATGAGATAACGCGGGCCGTCCGCGGTATTGGCAATGCGGATGTCCTCGTCGATATAGGCCAGATCGCGCTGATCGGGGGCGACAAAGGCCTCGCGCGGCACGACAAGCATCGCCTCGAGCAGCGGCGCGCTGGTTACGTCGGTGGTGCGGACCTGGCCGTCGACCATTTTTACCCGACGTTCGGCAAAATCAGCGCTCATGTTCCAACCAATCCGCCCAAGACCAACCTGTTCAAGATCAATCCGCCCAAGATCGATCCGCTTGCCGCGCCAAGACCGCGGCTCATGTCGACTGGAACTCAAGCCCCCTGGCGCTGGTGCGCGGGAGCTTGGGCAACTGGAGGCCTCGCCCGGAATCGAACCGGGGTGCAAGGATTTGCAGTCCTCTGCGTAACCACTCCGCCACGAGGCCTCATTGCTCCCGGCGTTCCACCCGGTTCCAATAGGTTGCGGCGAAAATGCCGTCAAGCGGCCATGGTGCATTCCCGACGGTTTCCCCTCGGCCATGATGCCACGCGCCGAGCCAACGACACGCATGCTCCGAGAACCGGAGCGCAGCGGACGTCAGAGCGCTGCGCCTCCAATTGGACGCGCGGCGCCGTAGGTAAGCGCAGAACCGCCATCATCTGGCCGTCGGAGCAGAATTTCCAAACAAGGCTCTCAGCCAGTCCGGGCATTTAGCCAGCTGAGTCGAGCCGGAAAGACGCCTTCGCAGGGCTTGCCGGCTTGCGAAGTCGGTATAGCCGTCAGTTCGGCCGCCGCCGCCGTTCCCACCACACGACGAGCCGGCGCCGGTGGCGGCGCACCACGGCAAACTCGTAGGAGAGCACCAGCAATCCGATCGGCACCATCCAGAAGCCCAGGATCGGCAGAAAGCCGAGAATGCCGCCGAAGATCAGCACGACGCCGATTGCAATCCTGAGGCCGCGCGAGCGCGGCATGGTGAACTCACGGCCGAAGACCGATATTTTTCGTGCCGGTGGGTGGTTGTGGCTTGCTGCGCTCATGTCTGGTCAGTGGTCCGTTCGGGCAAAGTAAAAGCTTCAGCTGACGAAAGCCGCAACCGCCTTTTCGGTTCCGCGCACCCCGCCAGACGGCTCATATGAGGACGCACGCACATGATTGCCAGAAATCGTGGCGCGAAAAAGCGCCGAAAAATACGAAATGCTTCTTTGCAAAGCCGAAACGGGTTTGCTATAGGCTGCGCCACTCACATGAGAGCCTCTGTTCCCCGGTAGCTCAGTGGTAGAGCAACCGGCTGTTAACCGGTTGGTCGCTGGTTCGAATCCGGCCCGGGGAGCCAACGCCTTTTCTACGCTACGGCGCGATATTGCGCGCAGACATGCGATTTTTTCTGCGCATCGATCCGATTCGTTCTCCTGGAATGGCTCGCAAAACGCAGAGATGCCGATCGAAGTCAGTGATAGCCTAGCGTAGCGCCCTCCCCCTCGCCTAGGCCTGCAAAAGCCCTCATCGTAAATTCGGCGGCCACATCGTGAAAAGACCTACAGCCGGCGCGATTGCGCCAAAACGAGCCGCTACATAGATTCGGCCGGCGAAACCTTCCAGCTCGAGAACGGGAAGAATTGATCTAAGGCGACCACTGCCAGGCTGCCACTGGACGACAGCCTTGCGCCTCCTCTTGGACATTGCGAGAGATGCCCGGAAGGTCGCGTCAAACCCTTGCGTCGTTAACCTTAGCCGGGGAAGCCGCTAACCAGTCGGGCGCACGCCGCGACAAATTTGTCGCTTGGCATGCGGCCATCCGCATCGCGGCGAATACTCCGGCTTAAGCCGGTTAAGGAAAAACATTTCGAGCCTGCCCCCATGCTTGGTTTCGATGGCGCCTCACGGCTTTTCGGCCATCCTACTGGGGCAGCATTTGGCATATTGGAAGCGGTGTTTTGGCGCGAACGTCTTCACCAATAACGAGCCGCACCGCCCCCGAAATATGCGCGAGTCGAGCCGTGCCTAGCCTCAATGACAGAGCCATGAAGCGCGAGGGCGCAAGATAACTTGCCTTCAGCGCCGACATCGCGGTCGTCTGAAATCGCACTGTCGCTCCAGCCCGTCGCCCAGTCGTCTAAACCCGCTGCAGTGCGATAGCGATCCCCTGACCCACGCCAATGCACATCGTCGCCAAGGCGTATGTTTTCCCAAAGGCGGCGAGTTCGAGAGCTGCGGTTCCAGCTATCCTCGCGCCGCTCATGCCCAAGGGGTGCCCCAAGGCAATGGCGCCGCCGTTGGAATTCACTTGGCTTGCGTCCTCAGGGATCCCCAAGTCGCGAAGCACTGCGATGGCCTGGCTCGCGAAAGCCTCGTTGAGTTCGATCACCTCGAATTCCGCCGGTGCAATCCCAAGGCGAGCGCAAAGCTTCTTGGTGGCCGGTGCCGGCCCAAAGCCCATAATCCGAGGTGGCACGGCGGCGACCGCACCACCTAGTATGCGGGCAATCGGCGTAAGCCCGTAGCGCTTGGCCGCTGCCTCCGACGCGATGATGAGTGCCGCAGCGCCGTCGTTCACGCCTGAGGCATTGCCAGCGGTGACGCTCCCTCCAGAGAACAGCGGCTTGAGCTTCGCCAGGGCTTCCATCGTGGTGCCGGCTCGAGGGTGCTCGTCCAGCTCGACGGGGATTGCGCCGCCCTTTTTCTGAGGGACCATTACGGGGACGATTTCCCGAGCAAGCCTGCCGCTCTTCTGCGCGGCGATGGCCTTGTCTTGGCTGCGCACCGCAAAGGCATCCTGCGCCTCGCGCGACACGCCAAAGTCCCGAGCGACGTTCTCACCGGTTTCCGGCATGGAATCCACGCCGTAGTGCTCCTTCATGCGCGGGTTGACAAAGCGCCAGCCGATGGTCGTGTCGTAGATCTCGGCATTGCGAGAGAAAGCCGTCTCGGCCTTGGGCAGCACGAACGGGGCTCGACTCATGGACTCGACGCCGCCGGCGATGACCAACTCCGCCTCACCGGACATGACCGCGCGGGCTGCCGTGATCACAGCATCCATTCCGGAGCCACAGAGGCGATTGATTGTGGTGCCGGGGATGCTCACAGGCAGGCCGGCCAGAAGCGAGCTCATACGAGCAACGTTCCGATTGTCCTCGCCGGCTTGATTGGCACATCCGAAAATCACGTCGTCGACTGCGTCCCAATCGACACCTGAGTTCTCCGCGATCAAGGCCCTGAGAGGAACGGCACCCAGGTCGTCCGCTCGGACCGAGGACAGGACGCCGCCGAGGCGGCCGATGGGCGTGCGCTTGTAGGCGCAGATGAAGGCTTCGCTCATTCCTAAACCTCCGGAACAATTAGGTCGCCGACCGTGCCGTCGACGAGAAGCTCGGCACCAGTTACCGCTTGCAGGGCGTCGAGGCTGAGCTTGGGAAGCTTCTCGCGCAGCACGAAGCGCTGGTTCTCGATGTCGACAACGGCAAGGCTGGTATAGACGCGGGTGACGCAGCCAACGCCGGTCAGCGGCAGGCCGCAGCGCCTGACCAACTTGGGGCGTCCGTCCTTGGTCACGTGGTCGGTGACCACAGCAACGCGCTTGGCGCCATGCACCAGATCCATGGCACCGCCCACGGCCGGCACGCCCTTAGGGCCCGTCGACCAATTGGCGAGGTCGCCATTTTCAGCCACTTCGTAGGCACCCAGAATGGCGACGTCTAGATGGCCGCCGCGGACCATGGCGAAGCTGTCGGCATGGTGGAAGAAGGCTGCGCCCGGCTTCAGCGTTATAGCCTTTTTGCCGGCGTTGATCAGGTCCCAATCTTCCTCGCCCTCCGGGGGACTTTCACCGAAATTGAGCACGCCGTTCTCTGTGTGAAAGATCGCTTGCCGGCCGGGTGGCTGGAACTTGGCCACCATCTCGGGGAATCCGATGCCCAAGTTCACATAAGCACCGTCGGCAATGTCCTGAGCGGCCCGCCAGGCGATCTGTGCGTTGGTGAGTTTCTCGGTCATCCGTAGGCCACTCCTGCCCGCATAAGGGCCTCTTCCTGTTGGGCACCCGCGACTTCCACGATGCGGTCGACGAAAATGCCCGGGGTAACGATCTGCTCCGGATCGATCCCACCAGGCCGGACGATCTTTGAGGCCTGCACGACGGTCAGCCTGGCGGCGGCGGCCATTAGCGGCGAAAAGTTACGCGCCGCCTTGCGATAGGTGAGATTACCCATGGTGTCGGCCAGTTCGGCCTTGATCAGGGCTGCGTCCGACTTGAGCCAACGTTCCTGCACGTACATGCGACCATCAAACTCGGCGGCCGGCTTCCCCTCCGCCAAATCGGTGCCGAAGCTGGTCGGCGTGTAGAAGGCCGGAATGCCCGCGCCGCCGGCACGGATACGCTCGGCCAACGTTCCCTGCGGCACGAGTTCGAGCCCGATCTGGCCAACACGATACTTCTCGGTGAAGGCGCGCGGATCGGCCGAGCGCGGAAACGAGCAAACCATCTTCGCGACCATTCCAGCGTCGATCATCGCCGCGATGCCGATCCGGCCATTGCCGGCATTGTTGTTGATCACGATGAGTGCCTTGGGAAAGCCGGTGGCGCGAAATCGATCGATCAGAGCGTGGATGAGTTCGATCGGGGCGCCTGAGCCGCCAAATCCACCAATCATCAGCGTCATCCCGTCTTCGATCCCGGCTACTGCTGTGGCGAGATCGGGAACCGTCTTATCCATAAAACCATCCTTCACGGCGAAGGCCGCTGCATCAATCGGGTGCGCGGGCTGGTGCCCGTGCACCCGATAAGACAGTGGCGAGCGCGATACCCGAAGCGAAGAATAGTCGACGGTTGATAGCCATTTTCTCCTCCTGATGACGGCTGTCCTAAAGAGCGCTCCTCCTACGAATGCGCCCGTCCTCTCAATGGGGTTATTCTCGCATGGCGGCTGGCGCGATAAAGCGCGCGAACATGGAAACAGTGTTGCGGTTGTTGCAAAAATGACTCACGAAAAAGCCCGACAACCTGGAGGTCACCGGGCTAGAAAGTTAAAGGTGAGCCTACGACGCGACTGAAACTTCAGCACCCGCTAGTTCGGACGACCTGAACATGCCTTCGAGCAGCCGATTGACGTTGTGGGCCTGCGTTGCCGGCACGACCGACGGCGAGCCCGACCGCAGTGAGGCAGCGAACGCCGCTGCTTCGCGATCGAAATAGATCGGGTTACCGATCTCGGCGATCTCGGGAGAATAGACCGTCTTTTTGGTCGCCCAGATTTCCGGGAAGCTCGTCTCACGCCACTCCGTCCATCCTTGCTGATGACCGTTCTTCCCACTGTCGTAGATCTTGTACGACGCCGGCAGAGGGCACGAGTGCATTATTCCCTCGGTCCCGTATGCCGACAAGTCCCAACTCTCCGTCCACGACAGCGGATCCCATGACATGAAGTCGACGGTGACCAACTTGCCGGGGTAGTTGAGGATCGCGCCACCGGCGTCTTCCCGAGACTCGGCGCCGAACACCAGCGGAAACTTGGTAATTCTAGCGTTGACTGTATCGGGCATGCCGAAATGGAGCAGGATGCGATCGATGAGGTGGCAGGCGATTACGAACATCGCTCCACCTATGTCTCCAGGCTGATTCATGTGGGCGGTAGCTGCCTCATTATGAGAGCAGCCGGCATGCGCCCTGACCTGGAGAACTTTCCCCAATCGCCCGCTTGCCAGAACCTCCTGCATCTTTCCGATGGAAGGCGCGAAACGCCAACAGTACCCAACCTGAAACAGGCCGTCCGTCTGGTCGACGGCGGCGACGATACGCGCGGTGTCGGCCGACCCTCGGCCGGCCGGCTTTTCACAAAGCACGGCCTTTCCCGCTTCAAGCGCCTCGATGGCAAAATCCGCCATAGCGTGGCTTTTGGGATGCACAAGCACCGCATGGACATCGGCATCCGCCAGGATCTCGTCCTTGCTTCGGGGCTCCAACCCAAGCGCATCGACAAACGGCGTCAGAAGCGGACTTTCGTCGTGGGCACCCAGCAGGCGCACCCCCGACATTCGCTGAAACGCCTTTACCCTGCCGGATGTGTGGGGGTGCGTAATTCCCAGGCAAGCGATGCCGAGCATGGCATCTTCACCAATAGCGTAGCCCATGGCCGTTGACCTTCGTTGTGGAGAAAAGAAGAAAGGGGCGATCCTCGTTGATCACCCCTCCAAAAAGCTCGCGCTGCCGTTGGTCCGATCAGAGATCGGCAAACTGAGCCATGGAGGACCTGAAAACTCGCTCGGCCATTTCGTCCAGTCCTAGCTTGCGGTGTTTGGCCGAAAGGATCTCCGTGCCGTACACGCCGCGGTAACCGGCTGCCTGTACCTCGCGAAGAAACGCCGGGACATCGAGTTCCCCTTCCCCGCAAAGCTCGCGATAAGCGATCGTGTCTTCCCAAATGTCTGGTACCGGCGCCACCTTCAGCGCGTCGTCAATTTCCACAGCCTTGATGAACCGAGCGGGTATCTTGCGAATTTCGCTATAGGGAATGTTGCCTCGGGCCATGTGCCATATGTCAATGAGCAGGCCACCGTTGTTGCGATTTGCACCGGAGACGATCGCCAACCCGGCTTCGATGGTACGCACATTTGACCAAGGCATGATTTCCAATACGATGTCGGTGCCATAGGGCGCAGCCTCGTCGCATAACTTGCCCAGTTCATCCGCCATCAGCGGCACGTCGGCGGGAGCATCCTCGAAGCCAGGACCGACCTTGATATCCTTTAGCCCCAATTCCGCCGCGACCTCGAGCATAAGCTTGCGGACCTTGTCGGACTCCTGACGCTTCTTGTCGCGGCGGAACCAATTGGTCAGGAACTCGATCTCGAGGTGCTTGATGCCGTTCGCCTCCACGACCCGGCGCATTTCCCGGTAGCCGATCTGATCCCTGACATGAACTACATCCTCCGAATGGAGGCCAAAGCCCTTGAATCCGGCGCGGGCGGCGGCCTCGACACGGTCCTTGAACGGGAAGGGGCTGATTTCCGTCGGGCCCAACGGAAAGACGTCTCCAGAAAGGGCGAAGTAGGAAATCAGGAGTTCAACGTCTGCAGCCATCACGATGTCCTTGCGGGAATGCATACCGTGCCTCCGCGAACAGCGCGGCACCCGTTTTGGCTAACGTTCTACCGTGCGAGAATAAACCCGGTCGCTGGGAAAACTGTGTTGCGTGGCGCGCAAAAATCGGCCTACCGAGTCCACAGTTCCTCGTAGTTGTTTGCGCGGAACTGCTCGACGAGAAAGTCGAGGAACAGCCGGGTCCGGGCAGGCATGAAGGATTTGCTCGGATAGGCGATATTCATTGTCAGCCTCGGGAGATCCCAATCATCGAGGACGCGGACAAGGCGCCCGGCTTCGAGATCTTTGTGGATGATGTACGTTGGTTGCGCCAGGATCCCAAGACCGTCGCGAGCGGCCGCGCAAATGAGCTGGCCGTCATTGGCATTGATGATGCCATCGACCTCGACGGCTACAGCATCCTCGCCCTTGCGGAAGTTCAGGTGATTCCAGTTGTCGGCCAGAGTGTAGAGGATCAGGTCGTGGTCCTTGAGGTCGCTGGGATGCTTCGGGACGCCGCGGCGATCGAGGTACTCCGGTGACGCCGCCAACAGCCGGCGCGTCTCGGCCAGCTTTCGAATAGTAATGGAGCTATCGGCCTCCACGCGACGCGTGCGGATCGCAAGATCGAGTCCATTTTCGATGATGTCGTAATAGCGGTTGGATGCCACCACTTCGATCAGCACACTGGGGTAGCGCTGCCTAAACTGCTGAACCACCGGCATCAGATGCAGCAACGAAAACGACAGAGAGGCCCCCACCCTCAACCTGCCGGTTGGCGCATGAGCCCGGGCCGTAACGTTTGCCTCGGCCTCCTCCCAGTTCGCCAGGATGTCTCGGGCGTCCAAGTAGAGCTGCTGGCCTTCGGTGGTCGTGCTGAGCCGGCGAGTGGATCGTTGAACCAGCCGGGCACCGAGCCTCGTCTCCAGATTCACAAGGTGGCGGCTAACTCCGGAAACCGAGAGGTCAAGGGCATCCGCCGCCTTTGTCATGCTCTGTTCCTCAACGATCTTGAGGAACACCTGTAGCTCGGTCCAACGATCCACTTTTTGCATCCGGCGGAAAGGTGTTTTGAGAAAGCCAGTCTTCATCGCTTCCCAAGCAAATGCAATCACTTCCGTCAAAGTCGCGCGGTCACTTGGCTTGAGAGGGAACGGATGGATCAGCTGGCGGCACAGAAGGGGCAAAGGGAGCGGGTTAAACATGTCGTCATGTGGAACCTCCTTCCAAGCGCCGACGGCCAGAAAGCCGCTGCGGTAGAAGCGGTCAAATCGCGCTTTGAGGCATTACTCGGAGCGATCCCGGGCCTTCTGCACATTGAAGTAGGCGTGGATTTCAGTGGCGTCGATTACGCCTGCGACGTGGTGCTATACTCAGAGTTCGAGAGCGCCGAAGCTCTGGAGGCATATGCCAACCATCCCGCCCACCTGAAGATACGTGACGAGCTCCAGGGTGTGCGTATTGCGCGGTACCAGGTCGACTACGTGTCAACGGAGGAACCCTCGCCATGAAGGTTGCCGTCCACTGCATCGATCATCCAGACGCGATCGATATTCGTCTTGCTCACTACGATGAGCATAAGGCCTATCTGGCCGCGGGAAAGATGAGGACCGTGATCTCCGGACCGCTGTTAGCGGCCGACGGCGCCACAATGATTGGGTCGCTGTTCGTCTTTGAGGCCTCCAGTGTGGCTGAGGTTGAAGCATTCAACGCTGCCGACCCCTTCAACCGGTCGGGCGTATGGGCCGAGATCAGCATCAAGCAATTCAACCTGCGCGTTGACAATCGGGAGTGAGCAAAATGGCAAGGCTGCCTGAGAGTTTCGTCTACAGCGCCAATGCGTCACGAGTGGTCTTTGGCGCGGGATCGGTTGGAAAGGTCGGAGAAGAAGTCGACCGCCTGGGGCTACAGCGGGTTCTGGTCCTCTCGACACCCCAGCAGGAGGACTTTGCGCTGACGGTGGCCTCCCGTCTCGCCGCGAAGTCAGTTGGGGTGTTCTCGGGCGCCGCGATGCACACTCCGGTGAATGTCACCGAACAAGCGATGCGAGACATTCAGGAAAAGGATGTCGACGGGCTCATCGCCATTGGCGGTGGTTCGACGACTGGCCTGAGCAAAGCTTTGGCCCTGCGCACCGATCTGCCGCAGATCGCCATCCCGACCACCTATGCCGGCTCTGAGATGACGCCCATCCTCGGTGAAACGGCGAACGGTCAGAAGAAGACGATCACTTCGCCGAAGGTCCTGCCTGAAGTGGTGATCTACGATGTCGACCTGACGCTTTCCCTACCGGTCGCCCTCTCAGGAACCAGCGGCATCAACGCTATCGCACACGCGGTTGAGGCGCTCTACGCTCAGGACCGGAATCCGATTATCGACCTGATGGCGGGCGAAGCCATCGGTGCATTGGCCAAGGCCTTGCCCACGATCAGGCTTGATCAGCGGGACAAGGAAGCACGATCCCTGGCCCTGTACGGTGCTTGGCTGGCGGGAACGTGCCTGGGGGCCGTGGGCATGTCCCTGCACCACAAGCTTTGCCATACGCTCGGCGGGACGTTCGACCTCCCGCATGCAGAGACGCACACCATCATGCTGCCTCATGCCCTCGCCTACAATGCGCCGGCAGTCCCGGATGCCATCGATCGCCTGAAGCGCGTTCTGAAAACCGACGACCCTAGCCTGGCGCTCTACGAACTCGCCGGCCAGGTAGGAGCCGCGCGCGCCCTCAAGGACATCGGCATGCCGGAAGAGGGTCTTGGTAAGGCCCGCGCATTGGCTCTGTCTAACCCCTACCGGAACCCACGGCAGCTCGATGAAGATCTGATAGGGCGCCTCCTCCATCGCGCCTACGCCGGCCTCCCCCCTCTGGTTGAATAGGTGATCGAATGGGTTCGCTTGAATTGCGGCTGCCCGACATCGTCGTTGTGACTGGGACAGCGTCAGGTCTCGGGCTCGAAGTGGCCAGGCAACTGCTGCAGAGCAACTGTCAGGTGGTCGGCGTCGATATGGCGCCATCTGCGCTCGAATCCGATGGCCGGTACCAACAGGTCACCGGCTCGATCGCTGATACAAGTACCTGGAACAGGGTGGTCGATCTCCTCGACGCCCAAGCGTCCGCAACGCTGGGGCTCGTGACCTGCGCCGCAATCCTCGACGTGGGCACTGTACCTGAAGCGACACCCCAGCGCATCGAGCGCACCATGTCGGTGAACGTGACCGGCACCGCCTTGGGGATGGCGATAATCATCCCTCGGATGGAGGCGAAGGGCGGTGGCGCCATCGTTGCGGTTGCGTCAGTCAACGCCACCTTGGCCGAGCAGCAACTGGCCATCTACAACGCATCGAAAGCAGCCGTGCGTCAGCTGGCTCGAACCGCAGCACTCGACCACGCACGGCGAGGCATCCGGATCAACGTTCTGAGTCCCGGTCCCATGATGGCTGGCCTCTTCAAGCGACACGTCGAGAGCGCCACCGACAGCTCCAGGTTCCTGGCAACCCGGGCAAATCGACAGCCGCAAGGCCGCATCCTCGAGGCAAGCGAGGTCGCGCAAGCAGCGTTGTTCCTATTGTCAGATGGGGCAACGGCACTCCTTGGCGCAGACGTGATCGCCGATGGTGGATTGACTGCTGGTTTCGATTTCCGAACCGGCGCCGAAGGGGCGTCCGTCTAAACTCACGATCGTTGGGAGGAAGCAATATGGACACTGGTCTCAAGGGAAAGGTCGTAATCATCACCGGCGCCGCCAATGGCATCGGCCGCGCCACGGCCTTGGGTTTCGCCAAGGAAGGCGCCGACCTCGGACTGTTGGATATCGACGAGAAAGGATTGGCAGAGGTCGCGGCCGTCGCCAGTCACCATGGTGTCACGGTTCACTCCGCAGGCGCCGATCTCTCGGAAGCGGCTGGAGTGTCCCGCGGCATGGACGAGCTTCTGAAGGCCTTCGGGAACCGCGTTGACGTGCTCGTCAACAACGTTGGTTCCGGCGCAATCCGCAGCTTCGACGACGTCGATGACGCGGCGTGGGATGCAACGCTTTCGCTCAACTTCATGAGTTATGTACGAGCGATCCGCAAAGCGCTTCCAATCCTGCGGGCCAATGGCGGCGTCATCGTTAACAATGCGTCGGATCTGGCGCGACAGCCAGAACCGGTGCCGGTCGACTACTCGGTATCGAAGGCCGCAATCCTCGCCCTCACCAAGGCATTGGCCCGAGCCGAGGCTCCCAAGATCCGCGTCAACGCTGTTGCTCCTGGCCCCATCTGGTCGCCTTTTTGGGAGAAACCCGGGGGCTTCGCCGAGACGATGGGCAAGTACCACAAGATGGAGCCGCAGGCGGCCGTCGAGCACGAAATGAAACTTCGGCAGCTGCCGCTGCAGCGGCTCGGGACGCCGGACGAAGTCGCGAACGTCATCCTGTTCCTCGCCTCTGATCTGGCCTCGTTCGTTACGTCCTCGGTCTGGGGCGTCGACGGTGGCTCGATCCGATCCATCATCTGACGTGAATGTCTCCGTCCCCAATGATCGGCTGCCGGCTGGCTTCGAGTTCGCCGTCGCCTGCGTTTGCGGCGCAATCGTCGCGAACCTCTATTTCGCACAGCCCATCGTCGGGGAAATTGCCGGCACGCTTGGGTTCGCGCCCGAAGGTGCTGGTATCATCGTGACGCTTGCCCAGTTGGGCTATTGTCTTGGCCTCCTACTTTTAGTGCCGCTCGCTGACGCGCTCGAAAACCGCCGCCTGGCTTTGGCAGTGCTCGTCGTCGGCTTCGCCGCCTCGATCACAATGGCACTGACAACCTCGCCGACGCTCTTCCTGATCGCGTGCTTCGGAATCGGCGTCGGGTCAGTGTCCGTCCAGATCCTGCTTCCCTATGCGGCCGCGCTTTCCGATCCTAAGCGCCAAGGCTTGATGGTTGGGCGAGTCATGTCCGGCATCCTGACTGGCATCATGCTGTCTCGGCCTGTGTCGAGCCTGATCACCGGTCCCCTCGGCTGGCGGTCGGTCTTCTTCGCCTCTGCCGCCATCTGCCTGGGCGCCGCTGGGCTGATCCTCGCTCGGATGCCGGCGCGACACCCCGAGAGCAAGCTTCGTTACGGAGCGATGCTGAAGTCCATGGGTTCGCTCGCTTTGGGCAACCGCCTGCTTCAGCGTCGGGCCGCCTACCAATTCTTGATGTTCTATTCGTACACTCTTTTCTGGACGGCCCTGCCCCTGCTTCTGAGCAGGCCGCCCTACAGCCTCGACCAAGTCCAGATCGCACTCGTGGCGCTGGCGGGAGCCGCAGGCGCGATCATGTCACCTCTGGCCGGGAGGGTAGCTGACCGCGGAGCGATCACCTTGGGAACGACGCTCTCCCTCAGCGCCGGCGTCCTATCCTGGATCGTTGCCGGCTGGGGCGGATCGGGTGGCGTGGTTGGGCTGGCGGCCCTGCTGGTTGGTGCCCTCCTTCTCGACGGCGCCGTCCCCGTGTCCCTGGTGATGAGCCAGCGTGAACTCTTTTCCGCTCACCCTAACGAACGGGCTCGCCTCAACGGCCTCTTCATGGCAGCCTTCTTCGTCGGTGGGGCAACTGGCGCCAGCGTCGGCGTCTGGGCGATTGAGAGCTTTGGTTGGCATGGCGCTATGATTGCAGGCGCTTCGGGCCCCCTGCTTGCGCTGACACTGCATCTGACTTTTCTGGCGCTACAAGTGCCGTCACGTTCAAAAGGAGTTCGAAAGTGAGAGCTGCGCGCTTCTACGCCAAAGGCGACGTCCGAGTTGAGGAACTTCCGGATCCGGTCGACCTGCAGCCGGACGAAGTTCTTGTCCGCAACAGGTTGTGCGGCATTTGCGGCACCGATCTGCACGAGTTTGCCGACGGACCCCACTTCATATCTTCTCAGCCCAACCCTTTCTCGGGAGCCTCAATTCCGCAGATTCTCGGCCACGAGTTCAGCGGTGAAATCGCGGCCGTTGGGAGCGACGTGTCCCACCTGAAGCTGGGAGACCGCGTAGCGATCCAGCCGCACATGGGCCCGGCCGATGGTTACTTCGGCGTCCGCGGCCTGCATTTCCTTGGCACCCGCGGGGCCGCGACTGGCCTGACATGGAATTGGGGCGGGTTCGCGGACTTCGCGGTCATGAAGGCCTCCGCGACCGTCAAAATGCCTGACACCCTGACTTTTGAACAGGGAGCGATGGTGGAGCCGGCGGCTGTCGCGGTGACAGCAGTCGACCGCAGCGGGCTTGAACCGGGCGGATCGATCCTGATCACTGGTGGCGGCCCAATCGGGGCGCTTACGGTCATGGCCGCCGACGCCGCTGGCGCGGGCAAGATCTTCCTCAGCGAACCCAATGCGGCCCGCCGCAAGCGCATCGAGTCGTTGGGCATTCCGGTCATCACGATCGACCCTACCAAGACGCCGCTTGCAGACTTCATTCGAGAGCACACATTCGAGCGCCTCGGATGCGATTCAGCTATCGAGTGCGCGGGCAACCCGCGAGCCATTGCCGACTGCATCAGGTCTGTGCGCTCGCAGGCAACGGTGGTACTGGTCGGCCTCACCAACGCCAAGGCTGAGTTCTCACCTTTTGACCTGATTACACGCGATATTCGACTGCAGGGGTCGCTCTGCTACCCGACGACACTATGGCCGCGTGTTTACGCAATGATCGAAAGCGGCCGTTTGCCTGCCGAACGCCTAATCGATGACACGATCGCCTTGGACGACATTGTCGAGAAGGGATTCAAGCCGTTGCTGGATCCGAGCGGGACCAAAATGAAGATCTTGGTCGAGCTGGGCGCTTAGCTCGCAGGCCCGCAGTCGTCGACACCGCTGCGCGACTGCCGCCCCTCTGAATGAGCCGCTGACGACGATCCTACAGTCGCTTCAGGACGAAGTCGAACTTAACTTTCCACTTGGTCGGCACGTCGACGAGCGGCTCGAAGGCGACGATCAATGTGTCCTTCACCCCAAACACGGAATCCGACTCCAGGTACGGGTCTCCCGCGACGAAGATGTGCGTGCAGAGGCGATCGTATCCGTTCGCGCCAACCAGGAAATGCACGTGTGCGGGGCGGAAAGGATGACGCTCGAGCTGTTCGAGCATTTGCCCCACGGGTCCGTCATTTGGAATGGGGTATGAAGTCGGCTTGATCCCGACAAAGCTGTATCGACCGTCAACGCCAGTTCTGAAGATGCCACGGTTGTTGAACGGCGGCTGTATGTCAGGCTGCTGAACGTCGTAGAAGCCTTCGTCGTTGTCTGACCAAACGTCGACATAGGCGTTGTCGATTGGATTGCCGTCAAGGTCGAGGACGCGGCCCTCGTAAAGACAAAGCTCACCTTTGCCATCGAGGTTGATGTTGTCACCCATCTGCCGTTCGGGCGACCCGTCGACGTGGAATGGTCCAAACACCGTGTTCTCCGTGGCACCGGTGGGACGCCGATGATTGATCGCGTCCACGAGCATCGAAACACCGAGCACGTCCGAGAGCAGGATAAATTCCTGCCGCGTGTCGCTGCACATCTGCCCGGTACGGGTCAGAAACGCGATTGCAATCTCCCACTCTGCCTCGGTAAGTTCGACATCGCGAATGAAACCATGGAGGTGATTGATCAGCGACTCCATAACGGTACGAAGACGAGCATTCGTTCCATCGCCCATCCTCGCGAGGACCGCTTCGACCGAGTTCTGTTCATTCAGGTACTTTGACAATTCGACCTCCTCTCGGTCGCGCTCCCAATTCGGGCCGCCCTCCGACGCGATCCCTAGATCGTTTTTCCGAGCGATGCTTCGAGCTGGGCGAGTTCCTGCCCACCGGCCATCAAACTTTGCAGTTCTTCTGATGAAATATGCCCACGATCGGCCGTGCCAAGCGTCTTGCCGCGGTTGAGAACGGTAAACCGGTCTCCGACCGCCATCGCGTGCCGGACATTGTGGGTGATGAACACGACGCCGATGCCCTTCTTGCGTACCCGGTCGATTGTCGTCAGCACATTGGCGGTCTGGCGCACGCCAAGCGCCGAGGTCGGCTCATCGAGAATGAGCACCTTGGCGCCGAAATAGACGGCACGCGCGATCGCGACGGTCTGTCGCTCGCCTCCCGAAAGAGTGCCAACCGCCTGTCCCGGCTCTCGCAAATTGATACCCATTTGCTTCATCTGCTCGAGTGTGATGGCATCGGCCTTCTTGAAATCCAACCAGCGTAAGGGGCCGAAGCCGGCCTCTGGCTCGCGGCCGAGCCAGAAATTCCGGCTGACGCTCATCAGCGGGATCATGGCAAGGTCCTGATAGACGGTGGCGATACCGGCAGCGAGCGCCTCGCGAGGGCTTGTGAAATGAACGGTGTCGCCCGCTACCCTCATCTCGCCACCAGTCGGGGTATGGGCTCCCGACATCGTCTTGATGAACGTCGACTTACCGGCACCGTTGTCACCGAGCAGGCAGTGACATTCACCCGGCATGACGCTGAACGACACGCCGGACAGGGCGATGATGCGGCCAAAGTGCTTCTGGATGTCGATCATTTCCAGGATTGGCGTGGTCATCACCTTTCTCCTGTGATTGAGCGGCGGATGTACGTGTTGGCCACAACTGCGCCGAGGAGGATTGTGCCAAGGAACACTCGGAAGAGTGAACTCTCGACGTTGGTGAAGAACAGACCCTGCTGGACCACACCGAAAATAATGGCACCCAGAGCGGCACCCACCACAGACCCGTAGCCACCGGTCAGCAATGCACCGCCGATGACGACACAAATAATCGCCTCGAATTCCTTCATGATGCCGCGATCGGACGCAGCCGACCCGAACTCGATCGCTTGGGAGATGCCGAGGAGCGCCGCGCATATTGCGGCAACGATAAACATCAGTACCTTCACTCGAGCCACGGGAACGCCGACGTTGCGGGCAGCCTGTGGGTCACCGCCGGCAGCGTAAATCCAGTTGCCGAACTTGGTACGGGTCAGAACCCACTGCCCGACGATCACCAGGCCGATGGCCCAAAGTATCAGCATGGGAATGCCATCGACGATCGGTTGCCCTGCCCGCGTACCTCGGGTGTACGTTTCGATGATGCCTTGCTGACCCAGCCATGTGAACAGGCCTGTGAACGCTTTACCTCCGAAGAGCCAGGCGATGGGGTCGCCCGCTGCAGCATCACCGATCCCCGATACAACCGGCTGCTTGTTGAAGGTGATCGCACTCCAGATCGTCGCGCCGCGAAGGATGAACATGAAGGCCAGCGTCACGACAAACGACGGAAGACCTGTGCGAATGACAAGGACTCCGTTGATGGTGCCAATCAAGGCGCAGACCACAAAGGTCAGCAGGATCGCCAGCCAGACAGGAATGCCAACGTGGACGACCAGCAATCCGAAGACCATGCCGGAAAAGCCCACCATGGACCCGAGCGACAGATCGAACTCGCCTGCGATCATCAGCAGCGACACGCCCACGGCCAGCACGATGAACTGCGCCGAAACGGTGCCCCAGTTAATGACACCGTCCAGGGCGAACATCTGGGTGCCGCCGGCGAGAATGAGGAAGAAAGCGAACACGGCTGCCGTGCCGCCAATTGCTCCAAGCTCCGGGCGAACGAGCGCTCGACGCAGGAGTGAGTTCCGCTTGAGGCGCTCGTCGGTGCTAGTTGTGGACGTCATCTGATCTTGCCCGCAAAAGGAATCTGTAAGAAAGGAAGGGCGGAAGCGCAGGTCGCTTCCGCCCCCCGGGAGGCGAGGCGTTTACCGGTACTTGCCGGCCAGCGACTCGACGAGAGTAAGGTTGTCCTTCGTGACGAACCCCGGTCCTGAAAGCACCGAATTGGCCTGCAGCACCCCATAGCGGAGATCATTGGTCAGCGTGATGACCGGCAGGTAGCCCTGCAGGAAAGGCTGCTGGTCGATGGCGAAGTTGATGACGCCATCTTTGATCGCCTGCGAAATGTCGGGGTTGAGATCGAAGGTCGCGAAGTAGATGTCGCCCGCCATACCGTTGTCCTTCAGCGCTTTGATCGTCGGAATCGCGGTCATGGGGCCGAGGGTCAAAACGGCGCCCGTATCCTGATGGGTCGAAAGGTAAGCCTTCACTCGGTTGGCGATTTCCGCCGCGTCGGTGCCGGAGTCGATCATCTGCTCGCCCAGAGGCACGCCCAGACCTTCCGCGAAGCCTTCACAGCGCTGCTGCCCTGCCACATTGGGGAACAAGCTGTTCACGCAGAGGAACGACTTCATGCCTTCGGCTTTTGCTCGTTCACCGGCGCCCTTGCCGGCTTCATATTCAGGCTGACCGACGTGGAGCAGAGCACCGAGTTTTTTGGATTCCTCTGCCGTGCCCGTGTTCATCGTCACTACAGGGATACCTTGGGCAACCGCGTCCGCGATTGCGCCGCCCACTGTTTCGAGATCGGGGATCGTAACGATGATCCCGTCGGGCTTCTCGGCGGTCGTCTGCTGGATAATGCGCACCATGTCCGCCAAGTCGCCGGACGGCGGATTGCGGAACGTGACGGTTGCACCAACTTCCTCTGCTGCCAGGCTGGCGCCGTTCTTGACGGTGTTCCAGAACGTCTCGCTGTCAGGGGAATGGTGGATAAGGACGTATTTCTCGTCGGCAGCGCTTGCTGACTGTACGACGCCCATTGCGGCTGTTGCGGCGAGACTCGCCAACAGCATCGCCTTAAACGATAGGTTTTTCATCTGCTCCTCCACGTTGTTGACTGTCGCTCTACTGGCGCAATCGGGTTCTCCGCTTTGCGCCACGGTCCCCCTCAACCGCCAGCGTGGGATTTATGCAGCTATCTTGTCGTGGGATGAACTGGGGCCAGCACAAAACTCTATTGCATATCACGCAATAATTGCCGGCAGAATGCCGTCCGCATCACGACCAAAGGCAAAGTCGGCATGAATGGGGCCATGGACCCGACGTCAATGGTCGGCCGCCCTTAGCCCCTGTATCGGAGGGCGTCGACCAGAAGCGTGAAGGCGGCAGTATGCTGCCGCCGGCTTGGATAATAGAGGTGGTAGCCCGAATATGGCGGGCACCAGTCTTCCAGCACCCGGACCAGGCGGCCCTCCGCAACATGCTGGGATATCTGGTTTTCGAACGTGTACACCAAGCACAAGCCATCGACTGCGGCATGCAAGAGCATCTCGTTGTCGTTGAAGATAACCGGTCCATTGACCCGGACCTCAAGTTCGACACCGTCCTGTTCGAACTCCCAGGCATAAAGGCCGCCCCCGGTGTTCTGGCGATAGCTTGCGCATCGGTGTTCGCTCAAGTCGCGGGGTGTCTGCGGGGCGGGACGATTGGCAAAGTAGGCCGGGGATCCCACGACAGCCATCCTGACGTCTGGGCTGATCCTGACCGCAACCATGTCCTTTTGCACCTGTTCGCCCATGCGGATACCGGCGTCGAAGCGCTCTGCGACAATGTCGGTGAGACCTTCATCGACATGGACCTCAACCGTGATGTCGGGATAATTCTGCAGCAGTTTCGACAATACGGGCCACAGGACAGTTTGGGCGGCATGCCGGAACGTGGTGATGCGGATCGTGCCTGCAGGCTTGTCGCGAAGCGCCGTGAGCGCAGCAATTTCACTGTCGATATGGTCGAATGCCGGCCGCAGGCTGATAAGCAGCCTTTCGCCTGCCTCGGTCAGCGACAGGCTGCGCGTCGTTCGCGAGATCAACCGCACACCGATCCGTTGTTCGAGCATGCGCACCGCATAGCTGAGCGCGGATTGGGAGAGGCCGAGCTTCGCGGCCGCGCGTGTAAAACTCCCCTCCTCGGCAACCGCGATAAACACAGCCCATTCGCTGAAGTCGCCTTTTCTCACCTATAAACCTCATTTCTATATCCATGAGGATTATGGCGGACAATCAGCATGCCTGTCTCGACATGTTTTATGCTCGGCGCAGCCTCGCCGGCACAGGCCAGCATTCGGGACTGCCTGGAACCGCGCGGATTCCGAACGCCCCAATGGCAGCCGAGCGCCGACAGGGCGGTTATCTGCCTTGCTCGCTGCCGGAACAACAAGCAGCGAGCAGAAGCGGTCTGGCGTAAAAACGGCTACGTCAGATTGAACGGCAATTGACGCAGCGGTTTTCCCGTGAGCCGTGCTATTGCGTTGGCAAATGCCGGCGCCAATGGTGGCAAGCCGGGCTCGCCCATGCCCGTGGGCGGTTCGGCGCTAGGCACGATGTGGATGTCGAATTCCGGCACGTCCGTGATGCGCGCAACCGTATAGTCACTGAAGTTGCTCTGCTCGACGACGCCGTCCTTGAGCGTAATTGCAGAGCCTGCCAGGCACATCGACAAGCCCATGATCGCCGCGCCCTGTACCTGCGCCTCCACGGTCAGAGGGTTGACGGCCAGATTGCAGTGAACCCCGGCCGTGACCCGATGCAGTTTAGGCTGTCCATCGGCAACAGAGGCTTCCACCACGTAAGCGACCACTGAGCTGAAGGACTCGTGCACCGCCACACCCCAGGCCCGCCCCTCGGACAATTGCGTCTTGCCGTACCCGCTCTTGTCAACGGCCAGTTGCAATGCGTCACGATGGCGGATGTGCTGATCGCCGAAGAGCTGCATGCGGTAGGCTACAGGGTCTTGGTCGGTTGCACGCGCTATATCGTCGAGCAGGGTCTCCATCACATAAGCCGTATGGGTGGAGCCGACGCTGCGCCACCACAGAACCGGCACGTTGTCCTTGGGATGATGCACGGTCAGCCGCATTGGAAGCGGATAGGGAGCCCGCATGCCCTCCGTCGTGGCGGCGTCGATGCCGTTCTTCACCATGAACTGCTCGAACACGGTTCCGGTAAGTATCGACTGGCCGACGATGCTGTGATCCCAGGCCAGCACCTTGCCCTTTTTGTCAAAGCCGATGCGGGCGTGGTGCAGGTGCATTGGACGGTAGTAGCCGCCCCTCATATCGTCCTCGCGGCTCCAAAGCGTACGGATCGGTGCATTCAGCCCCGCCGACCTGGCGGCCTTGGCTATTTCGCAGGCCTCGACCACGGTGTCGGAGGTGCTGGAAAAGCGCCGACCGAAGCCGCCGCCCGACATCTGCACGTTAAGCACGACCTGTTCCGGCTTGAGGCCGAGCGCGGCTGCGGCAGCGGCGGCATCGGGTCCGGCACTTTGGCTTCCCATCCAGATCTCGGCACGATCATCGGCAAGCCGTACCGTGCAGTTCAGCGGTTCCATCGCCGCGTGGGCGAGATACGGGAACACGAACTCAGCTTCCAGCTTCAGCGGCGCCGTTTCCAATGGCACCGTGTCTGAATCGAACTGGCGCGGGCCGGGCCGACTGGCCATCTCGCGATAGTGCGCGAGTTGCCGTTCGCTATCGACCTTTTCAACGGCAGATGTGTCCCACTCCACCTTGAGGGCATCGCGGCCCTGAGACGCCTGCCAATATCCGTCGGCCACGACGGCCACGCCCTCGGCACCGCGATCCAGCGGCACGCGCAGGACGGCCTTCACGCCCTTGACCGCCCGGGCTGCGCTGTCGTCCAGGGTGGCTATCTTGGCTCCGAAGACGGGAGGACGAGCCACCACGGCCGTCAACTGTCCCGGCAGCTTGAAGTCGATGCCAAAACTCTGTTGGCCGCTGCTCTTGGCTTGAGCGTCCAAACGCCGGGTGGGCTGGCCGATGATGCGGAAATACTTGGGATCCTTCAGCGCAATCTTCTGCGGCACTGGCAAGGCCATGGCCGCCTCGGCAAGCTCTCCATAACCGAGCTTGCGGCCATCGGAGGCCAGAACCGCGCCGGCCTCGGTTCGCAGAGTGGACGCCTCCACATTCCAGCGGGTCGCCGCGGCCGCCAGCAGCATGGCGCGAACACGAGCACCCAGTTCGCGATACTGCGTAAAGCTGTTCTTGATCGTGTTCGAACCGCCGGTAAGGTGCATGCCGAAGAGCGGATCGACATAGGCCATGTCATTGGTGCCGAGTTGGCTGCGCACCAGGTTCCAGTCCGCATCGAGTTCTTCGGCAAGGATCATGGGCAATGCCGTTTGGACGCCTTGACCGAACTCCAGCCGGTTGATCGTGACCGTAACCTCTCCATTGGGCGCGATGTGGACAAATGCAGAGGGCTGCTCGGTCGGCTTCAGACTGGCTGCCGCCGCATCGGCCTCGGACGACTGCGCGACTGCCAAATCAGGGAAAATGCCGACAGCCAGGCCGAGGGTCCCCGCCAGCTTGAGAAAGCTGCGGCGTGGCATCGCCTGGACCGTCGTTGAACGGCCCCGTTCCATGATGTGTTGCAGCGCACGCGGCAGCTCTTTGTGATCCATGTTGGGGAACATATGCGTCTCCTTCAGACGAGGGTGCTGGCGGCGTCGGCTATAGCGGCGCGGATACGGGCATAGGTTCCACAGCGGCAGATATTTCCGGCCATGGCGGAGTCGATCTCTTCGGCGGTCGGCTGCGCGCCGGGCGACAGCGACGCGAGCAAGGCCGTCGCGCTCATGATCTGGCCGCTCTGGCAGTAGCCGCATTGTGCCACGTCGTGCCTGACCCATGCAGCGTGGACAGCCGCGCCGACACGGTCGGTGCCGTCGGTTGTCTTTTCAATCGTGGTGATCTTGCCGCTTTCAACGGCGGAAACCGGTGTGCTGCACGAGCGGATTGCCTCGCCATCCAGATGCACCGTACAGGCGCCACAGAGCGCTGCGCCGCAGCCGAATTTGGTGCCGCTCATTCCGAGCGTGTCACGCAGGACCCAAAGGATCGGAGTTTCGGGGTCAACGTCAACCTCGTGCTCTCGCCCGTTGATATTCAATGAGATCATGGCCGGAAGGTTCTCCTGGGTTGCTCCACCCGAACAGGTTTCCCAAGCGGCCTGGAGCTTCCCGGCCGACTGAGACATTGGCAATCTGGTGGCTAGCGCTAAAGCTAGCTCGCCGGGCGATGCTGGATTAGACAGCGCAATTTGCATGACCTTAGAAACGTGGTTTCTGAATGCGTCACACAGGCGAGCACGTCCGCGTTTGCGCGGTCAGCGCCGGCATTGCCGTTCACGGGGATCGAAAAGCAGTAGATGCGCCAGTTGCGGCGAACGGCCCTGAAAAGGACTGCTGCTTCCGCTTCGGAAGATCAACACCTAGGCCGCCAAACGTTAGCGCTGTGCATAAACCCGGCTAGAGTGGATTGAATCGAACGCTTGGTACCCGCCCGAGACCGTCCTCACAGATCGGGGAAGAGCGGCGCGGCCCTGCTCGTTGCAGACGTTCGGAAGGTCGCCATAGGTGGGAGGCGGCCGTTGCCGCGAGGTAGTTGCTGCCTGCCCGAGCCGGGACCTGGACAGCCATCAAGGCTTCCAGATGTCATTCCACTACCCGAGCGGTTTCGACATCGATTTCGTCGTGAATTTTCTCATCATGACGGAAACTGATCCAGCTGATCGGAATGGAGGCGAGATAAAGGACAGTCAGAACAACCAGAAACTCGCTGGGGTAGAGCACGACGGCCGCAACTAACCCTGCGACTGCTAAGAACAACGCGATCATCATCCACTTGGGGACTTGGCAAGCCCACTTCTTCCCGGAAAAAGTCGGGATCGTCGAAACCATCAAGAAAGCGATCAGAGCTGCGTGCAGCCCCGCAATCTGAACAGTTGCAGGTGTCGGCGGAGCCAGCGATATGGGCAACAAAACCGTTAGGGCAGCGGCCGGTGTCGGCATCCCAGTGAAATACGCTTTCTGCCATGCCGCTGCTGCCGAATTTGACTGCGCATTGAAGCGCGCCAGGCGCGCGGCCGAAGCAAGAGCGAATGCCATTAGGCACAGGCTGAACGGGCCGGTCATCAATGCCTCGCCCCAAAAGAAAAGCAGGACGATCGGCGCTACGCCGAAGCTAAGAAAATCCGCAAGACTGTCAAATTCGGCTCCGAACTGTGACGACGCATGCAATCGCCTCGCCAGACGGCCATCAAGACCGTCGAGCACTGCTGCCACGACGATCGCCAACAGTGCGAATTCGAACTCGTTTTCGATCGAGAAGCGAACGGAAGCCAAGCCCGAGCAAAGCGCCAGCGCTGTTATGGCATTGGGTATCTGCTGGACAAGTCGAGAATGTGTTTTGCGGCCATCCGATAGCGTGTTCTTGCTGTCGTTCAATGCCGCGTCAGCCGACTTGCGTTCATTCGCCATTGTCGATCTTCCTTTTCTCTGCCATCCCCTGCTATTCGCTCGAGATTGGTTCTGGTTCTGCGACGCAGCCAATGCCGCCCTCGCAAATATTCGGACGCGAGTTCGTCAGCGTAACCAGGAGGTCAAGCCGCTGGCGACCCTTTTGAATCGTTGGATCGACGGAGTGCCAAGCGGGACGATTGGAGAACAATCCGAGGATATCGTCTGTTACGAACTGAAGCTGCGATGTAAGGCCGTGAAGGAGGGAGCTTTCGTATCGAGCCGATATTTCGGATGGTCGGTACCCCATCAACTCCAACAGCGTTGGCGCTATCGCAAAATGAGTGGCCATGTTCGGATATTGCGTGGCGACTTTCTCAAAGCGCGCCCGAAGCTCCTCATCCCCGGTTGAAACCAACATTGGAACTATGGCTTCGTTCGGGTCTACATTCGTATATGAACTGCAGTGCGTGAGACGGCCGGCGCTGAAATTTTGTCCATGGTCCGACGTGTAAATCATCGTTGCGTCCCTCCAGTCGGCCCCATCGATCAAACGGGACAAAGTGCGGTCTGTCGACCAGCGCACCGCGTTTGCATAGGATTGAAGCGTCCCTGAGGTGCCGGCGTCGGATGCAAACTCCGCAGGCGACCCGTCACTGTAGGGGAAATGCGCGCCATTCTTGTTCGCGTAGATAAAAACAGGATCGCCGACGCTCATTTCCTTGAGCACGATATTAACGAGTTCATCGTCGAGATCATGCGTTCGAATCGCATTGTCCAACTTGTAGAATCGGTCGATCGAAATCGCTTCGGCGGGCGTCATGTAGTTTTGCAGTTTGCCATAGACGGTGACGAAACCTGCCTGGGCGTCTATGAACACGGTGCGATAACCTGCCCTCTTTGCATACTGCCAAACTGTCGGGCTCGCCTTGACTGACTGGACTAGATCTCGAGGATAGGCCATGAAGCGAAGCAATGCGTTCGATTGAAGAGAACAATTCGAGCCGGACACAGCGGGGCCAAAATCAATCAATCGGCTTCTGAGTTCGGCCAGTTGCGGAGTGACGGGGTTACGGGGCTCAAGACTTACGAAGTCGGACCGAATGCTTTCGTCGACCAGCAGCACGATAGCCCGCGCCTGTTTTCGTTCCGGCGTCATGGATACGATTTCCCGCTCCGGGAACGTTCCACTGTTCAACTTGTAAGCTGCGATCGCTGCCAGGGACAGCGGCGAGAACTGCTTCGGCAACGCTTCTGAACCTTTGCCCTCTCGATAAATAACCACGCCCGCAATGAGGACGATCGGCAACATGGGCACTAGTGGTGACCAGTATCTGGTCTTGCGTGTCGCCAGTGGCGGAAGGGAGGGGGGCATGGCGATTGCGACAACACCCAATATCGCGACAGCGACCGACCACCAAATCGCGTTGGGATAAAATTCGGACGCCCTGTGAGCCTCGTGACGGACCGTCCAGAAATTGAGAACGTCGAAGATGAAGAACTCGGACCCTTGGACAAGGTAATAGCCATAGGCTGCGGCGCTTGATATCGCGAGGGGGACGGCCCACAGGAGCCGAATGATCCAGTTGGGATGAAAGGCAGCGGCCAACACTGCCAACACAGAGATGACCCAGATGATGCTGAAGATCATCAAGGTCAGCTGGCGCTGATCGTCAATGAGCAAACGGATGCGGTCGATAAAGCCATGATTGGTGAGGAGGATCACTGCGAGCAGCAACGCGCATTTCAGGGCAAGAAGTGCCCCCCTTGTCGCATTGACACCGCCTTGCCTCCCCATTCCCTCCCCCCTTCTCTGTCGCCCAGCATTGGCCACGCTTTGGGGTGTTCAGGCGGGGAGTCTATCGTCGGCTAAGTTTTCGGGAAGTTCACAATATGACAGATAGATGACGTTGTCGGACAGCAGAAAGGCGGTGCCTATAAGCCATGCACCAAGCAAAGGGAGTAGAAGCAGGCCTAGCATCAGCCCGATGGGGAACAGGATACCTGCGCGACGTCCTCGGACGCCTCTCTGACGGACCACGTGCGGGCGGAATCATGTAGGCGAAGACATTACGGTTCAAAGTCTGGAACGAAGCAGGCGTGCGCGGCGTCGAACACCGCTCACCTTCGAAAAGCACCTGGCCATGTTGGGGTGGACGTCAGAACAAAGCGGGTCCGTTGCCGCAGGTCGCAGAGACTGCACGTGTGCTCAGGGTTGGAGGCCGGCGCATTGCGGAAGGTGGCTCGCCACTTTCCGATGGCGGGCGGATTCGAAAACGATGCCCGCATTCCGGGATGCAAATTCGAGCCTACTGCGACAAGGACTTCAGGTATGCGACAATATTCTGTCGGTCCTCAGGCTTGGACACGCCCATCGTCATCGTCGTTTTCGGAACAACCTCGCGGGGCGCCGCTAGAAACCGGTCGAGCGTTGCCTCGTCCCATACCAATCCGGACGACTTAAGGGCTTCCGAATAACGGAACCCCTCCATAGATCCGGCGGGCCGTCCGACAATGCCGCCGAGGCCGGGGCCGGCTTTTCTCTGGTCGGCGGTTGAATGACATCCTGAGCAGCGTTGAAACGCTCTTTGCCCCAGCGCAGCATCTCCCTCCGCAAAGGCAGGGACAGATACCGACAGAAGGGCCAAGGCAGAGGACGCGACGCTGAGCAGAATTCTTTCCACGCTAATTGTTCCCGAATTGGACGGCCAAAAGCCCGACCGGAAAAGCTTAGTGAAGAGATGATCCGACTTCGATTTGCTCGGGCTTCTATCTGGCGACGATAACCTCTGTGCCAAAGTCGGATTAGCTGGCGTTCGTTGCATAAGCCCAGAAGTGCGATTTCTAAGTACGCAGTTCCGATCGGCGAGCACGCCGCTCCAAATCGGCGAGCGCGCGCAGGTAAAGCCCCTCGAACAAACAACGTTGGAAGGGAAATCCCCTGAGGCATAGGCAGGCCCGGCGAACTTCCGCGATCACGCCATAACCGATCTGGCAAACTTTGCTACGCTTCCTTCGTGGCGAACCCCAACGCCGCCTGGCCGGCGCCAACCTAGGCAACCCCACCTCCCCGCTCCCTGCGGCGCCGGCCATCTTTCCGCTGATGCATGTCGCGCAAAAGCACGTCCTCGGGCTGGAACCGAGGGTGCGCAGCGTTTTGCAATACGGCGTGCATAACTTCAAAAAACTAAGCGCGCCGCATGCGTCGCATGGGTCCATTCCAACGCGACGCGCTTTAGGCAGCTACATCGGTTACGCCGTCACGCCACCGCGACCGGTTTTCTGTGCCGTCATCCAAGGCATAGCTGCAGAGGCGTCCTCGAGGATTTTGGCCGATCTCGCGAAGCTGGCGAAAGCCTCGCGTGCAACGGAAATGGGAACCTGGCCATCATAGGCGCGCTGGCAGGCGCGGAACGCCGTGTCAAAGATTGGCCCTCGGCGATTGTTCGGCCATTCCTGCAGGAACTCGAAAGCATCGGCCAAGCATTCGATTTCCTCCACCATGAACTCCCCTTTCCTGACGAAAACAGGCCGGTCGAAAGTCCTGTCGTTCATTAGAACCTCCATTCAACTGAACGAGCGTTTGAGCTTCCACGAGAGCCGTGAGCGACGGCTGCGGGAAATATGTGAAGCGCACTTTTTGCTGTCAAGGAACGGCCAATTCGGGACTGAAGCAAAACGCCTCGCAGGACTGAGACCGCATGCGGAACGTTGCTGTATGCCGCTGCAACCTGCAACCGAGGACGGTCTGAACTCCCCGATGAAACCGAACTCTCGCAAAGGCCGTCGGCAGCATTCGTCATGCCGGAAAGCCTGGACAACAGCAGAAAGCCCGCGCCCTCGGGGAGAAGACGCGGGCTGACCGGAGCTACCGATCTCGCAGCATTGTATGAGGGGACAATACTACGCTGCTGGCACTAAACTTTCGTCGCAGGACAGTGTTCCAGCCTCACAGGCTGGCGCAGGCAAAAAAGTCCGCCGTACCCGCAGGTGCGACGGGGCGATCAAGCGGTCACCAAGCACGGCTTGGGGGCTGAGAATGTGCCCGGTGCGCGCGGACCGAGAAGAATCATTCGCGTGCCGGCTGCCCGGCGTCTACCAACCGCCAGTTGGAAGAGTGGGCCGGACGGAGAGCCCGCGCCTCTGCTGGAACAAGGACACGGCCTATTCGGCGCGCTTGCTGGCTCAGTCCGGCGCGCGCCTGGACGCGGCTTCCGCGCCCGGTCAATTCGCCTGGAACAAAACATTCCAGAGGTGGTTTTCCCCATGAAGGGACAGACTTTTCGAAGGAGACGTCTCGTGAAAAAAGTTCTGATCACCAGTATGCTGGCCATAGGCGTTGGCTGTGGCGCAGCATTCGCTCAGGAACAGCAGCCGGCCCAAAGCCAGTCCGGCACCGACTGCCCGGCCGGCTCGGCCGGTTGCCCGGAAGGTGCGATGGGCGAACAGGGTAAGGCCGGCGCCACCACCGAGGAGCAGGCTCAAGGCAAGGCGAAGATGCAGACCGACGAGCAAGCCCAGGGTAAAGCCGGCGTAACCACTGAGCAGCAGACCCAGGGCGAGGCTGGCGCCACAACCGAGCAACAGGCGCAGGACAAGGCCAAGACCCAGACCGAGCAGCAGACCCAGGGCGAGGCCGGCGCCACCACCGAGCAACAGGCGCAGGACAAGGCCAAGACCCAGACCGAGCAGCAGACCCAGGGCGAGGCCGGTACTGCCACCGAGCAGCAGACTCAGGGCACTACTCAGTCACAGGATGAGACGGAGACCGGCGCGATCAGCAATGTGACCGTTGAGCAGAAAACGCAAGTCACCCAGATCCTCAAGCAGGAAAAGGTCGAACCGGTTGCCGACGTCGACTTTGACATCTCAGTCGGTGTCGAGGTTCCGCGGCAGAGGGTTGAACTGCGTCCTCTGCCACGGCGAATCATCGAGATCGTCCCGGCTTACGAAGAGTACCAGTATTTCGTGTTGGCCGATGGCCGTATCGTCATCGTCGACCCGGATACATTCAAGATCGTCCTTATTCTGACCTGACGCCCTAGTTCGGGTTAATCGAGGGGTCCGCTGCCCCCACGGCGGACCCCTCGTCTGCATCGACAAGTCTCTGCCACCGAAGGCACGGCTATTACGCCTGTTCAAACTGACAGGCTTTCTGCGTGTCGAGGTTCCTTCCAGCCGCTTCCCACCTGGATTACATCTGGACGGCGTCCTCCCTGCTCAAAAGGCCTGAGCTAGGACTTCGGTCTGGCCGCTTGCCGACCATGGGCTGGCCCAGGCAGTGCTTTGGTCCGGGACCGCTATGGCAAAAGCCTGAAATGGGGGAGTTTGTAGGAACCGAGTTCCTGCAGGCGTCGTTGCGATGCCGACACCGTGACAGGAGGCTGCAATGGACCCCAGCATTCACCAGGCACGTTGGCTGCTTTTTCCGGTATTTGGCCTGGTGTTCGGGGTCGCCGCCGTCGGGCTTTTCATCGGCTGATGAGGTCCACCGATGAAGGCAACGCACTCGCGCAGTCATGAGTCCCTTCCTGCGCCAGCGAGACCCACCGGTTCTCCCCCTTGAGACTGGTGGGTCTTGACACAGCCCGATGATGGCGAAAGCCTGATAAATCGGTGCAGTTCAGAAGATTGGCTTGGGCGAAGGATTGACTTGGGCGAATTCGAAATAGGCAGAGATGCAACATAGGGCGTGACGGTAAAAGGATATTCTGGCGTGCTATTGGCAAATTCATTGATCACAGACGCAATACGGCCGCAGCGCCCGAAGCATTGTGAGACAAGAGTTCTCGCCGGTGCGCGGCCTGCCCGGCCTCAATCGCAGCGCAGTCTCAAATCTCTTCGAGGGCTTCGCGTCGCCATCTGCCTGAGCGCATCAGCCTTGGTTCTCGTCGTCAGCCCCTACCGTGTGGCACAGGACGGCCTGTCCCTGACGCTAAGCCCACAGGCCGCCTGGGCACAAGGGAACTCTGGGAACGCTGGGAACTCAGACTCCGGCAACTCTGATTCCGGCAACTCCGGCTCCGGCAACTCTGGCTCCGGCAACTCCGGCTCCGGCAACTCTGGCTCCGGCAACTCAGGAGACACTGAAAGCCCCGGCAACTCTGGAAACGCTCCTGGAAATGCCACAGACCCTGGAAATGCCACAGACCCTGGAAATGCCGCAGCCCCACAGGCCACGGACCCGAACGGCAATGCGAACGAAACAAAAGCACTGAACGTCACTCCCCCGACAAATCCGGCTACCGCGCTAAATCCTGGCAACAAGCCCAAGACGTATATTAACGTGACCACTGGAGACCGGATCGAGGTGCGCGGGGCAAGCGTGGGTGTGGTGCATTCCAACGGGCTGAGCGAGCGCATCGACGGCGGCCATTACGAGATGCGCGATGCCATGGGCCGCACCATCATTCGGCGGCAGGCAAAGAAATCCGATCGGGCAAGACTGCTCCGGATGATCGAGTGATGGCGCGTTCCACTGGCCGCAAGGCTGTCTTGCTTCATGCAGGATCGCGGACAGGCGGATGCTGATGCTCGGTCGCGTCGCGCAATGTCATCGCGGCTTCGGTGCGGTTGCTCACATTGAGCTTGGCCAGAATCCGCGTCATGTGATGCTTTATGGTTTTCTCGTGCAGGTTCAGCTGAAGACCGATCCGCTTGTTGCTCAATCCCGCGGCAACGAGCGTCAGGATCTCTCTTTCGCGACTGGTGAGTTCGGCCAGAACGTCGGGTTTCTCGATCGCGGTTGGTTGGCTGGACAGGTCGACCAACACGCGCGCCGACAATTGCGGACAAACATACCGTTCGCCCATCGCCACCGTGCGCAGTATGGCGGCCAGGGTTCTCGATCCGACACCTTTTAGGACATAGCCTCTTGCCCCGCTCTGCAAGGCGGTCATGACGTGCTGGTTTTCCTCCGAAACGGTCAGCATCACGATTTTCAGATCCGGGTGCCGCTCCAGGGCCGGCTCGACTGCGCTGAGGCCCCCTCCAGGCACCGAGATGTCCATCAGCAGAATATCGAGCTGCTGGTCTTCCGATATCCGCAAGGCGTCATCTCTACTGCTGCCTTGGGCAACGATCTCGAACCCGCCGATCTGCTCGAGGGTGCGCACAACGCCTTCCCTGAACAGCGGATGGTCGTCGACAATGGCGAGCTTTATGGCCGCTGCCATCACGCCTGTCCTATTTCGACTGTGTTGAGAACCATTTTCACCACCGTGCCGTTCTGTGAAGATGTTACATCAAATTGGCCGCCGAGGCTTTCTACCCGCTCACGCAGCCCGATGAGCCCCAGCCGTTCAGGATGGATGATCTTCGGGTCGAAACCTGGGCCGGTGTCGGAAACCTCGATAGAAACGCGCTCCCCGTCGAAATGTTTCGCGACCGATTGATCGGCACCCCCGGCATGGTGAAAGCCGTTGTTCAGCGCCTCCTGAATGAAGCGAAAGATGCAGATCTTGGCCGCTGGCGACAAGGGTGTGTGGCTCCCGGTCATGGACAGCATCACTTTGACGCCGGTCCGCTCTTCGTGCGCTCGCACGGCAAGCTCGAGGATTTCCGTCAACTCGGCATTCTCGACATGCGGCAGCATAAGACCCTTGCTGACATTCCTGATTTCTCGCATCGCATCGTCCAGATTCGCTTTGACCACCTGCAATTCCCGTGCGCGCGCCGCAGCCGGCGTGGCAGGATCGGCTAGCACGGGGCTGTCAATCCCTAGCGCAGCGAGGGCAACCAGTTGCGCCGGCCCGTCGTGCAGGTCCGCGCCGATCCGCCTGAGGTAACGCTCGTTAAGTGCCGTGGCGCGCTGCGAAGCACGTTGCACCCGCAGCCTCAACATTCTGTTTTGAGCAACCAGGACGGAAAGTTCGGCAATGCGCTGCTTCAAGGAGCGGCTCTGCGAACGAATCGTGCGGCTGCCACGAAAAACGATCACCGAAAGACCGAGGAAAAAAACCGCGGTGACGGCTGCGACATCGAACCAGGTCCGAACGAGTGCCTGCCGGAGATCCTTTTCAAAATCGGTGGCGATCTCGTCGAATTCCAAAACAGCCACGACTTCGCCCGACCATGGCTGAAGCATCGGATTATAGATTTCAAGAAGATGCAGGCCGCTGTCCCTCTCAGCCTGGTTATCGTAGTGCCTGTCCATTTCAGCAACCATGTCGCCGGCGAATGCGGCCCGGAGATTGTCGCTGAGTGGAAAGCGCTTCCCGACCAGATTTTTATTGGTTGAATAGAGGATGGTGCCATCGCGGCGCCATAGCTTGAACGATTCGAGCCTTTTGCCGAGCGCGCCTTGGCCCAGCGTTTCATCCAGCGCGTGCGCAACGCTCTCGTCCAGCATCTCGCTCCTGCGCATGTCGGGAAGCAGCGGCGCGATGACGCTGTCGACGTAAAGAGCGGTAGAGGCGGCCGAGTTCCGGGTGACCGCGGCTTCAATCTGGCTTGTCACGGACATTCCAACCACGATCATCGCCGACAGCGAAAACAGCCCGCCGGCGAGCAGAAACTGAGTGGCCAGCGACAGTGCATTCCACCGATCGAGCAATCTTGTCGGTCTGTTTGGCGCCATATCTCCACCGGCCCGGTCGGCGGCGCGTCGCGCCAGCGGCACGATTCGAGAGAACCAGCCAATCTGTCGTCGAACGACGCTAAGTGACGCCATCTTTGATCTGCACCGATCAATAACAAGGGAACTTAGGGCTTGCAGGCTGGACGAAAACCGCAACCTTGCGGTTTTTTGCGCAAGCGCCACTGCCATGGTTGAGCGAGGCAGCAAATATGACGCCTCAACCACGTGCTACCGGCACCTGTCGCCCCTGGCAGCGGAGGAAGGTGCTGCGTACTTTCACTTCCGGTCGCGCAATGCTCTCACCGCTTGCGTAAGGGTCATCCGATCGTTGCCGTTCTTTTTGATCAGCCTGCTGACCTGGCTGGGCGAAACGCCATTTTCTCGCGCGAAATGCTCCACCTCGTAATACTGGTCCACCGACAGGCGGTCGCGGTCGAGAAACGATCGATCTTTGTTGTTGTCGTCCATTTCCGTTTTCCCACTGAAGCTCGTTTGAACATTGGACGCAAACGAGGGACCACCCGCCAAATCGAGGAATGGCGGGTGGTCCCTTATCGGCGCAGGAAGGGACTTAGCTGCGCAGATATCTTCGTCCATCAGCCACATCGTCAAGTCGGTCGTTCGTCAGCTGACGACTATTCCAATTGCCAGGAAGGCGATGGAGACAGCGAAGACCGGTGCAAGTAGCCAGCGGGCTTGGTGAACACTATTCTCCATCGATTCCTCCCGTGACGCACGCCGAGCAACGAGTGCTGGCAGTCGTGGTTCCGGGCCACACGCCATCGTCGCCCTTTGCGCACGACAATTCAGACTTAGGTCCAACGGCACGGCGTCTCTGGTCGGACCGAAGCCCAGCCGCGGAACGTTTGCAGCTGTCTCGTTGTTGAAGGCGAGCTTGGCGCGACGAAGATGCGTCCCAGCGCAAGACAGCTCATTAGGAAGGAAAAACTTATGAGAATGCATCTTTCCACTGCAGCCGCAGGATTTCTGCTGCTGGCAAGTGTCGGCGCCGTGGCTGCCCAGGACGTGATCATCCAGCCCGAACAGGAGACCGTCATCAGGGAGTATGTGAAAAAGCAGCCGCTCGCCTCGGTGAACCTGCTTGGCGTGGAGCTCAATATCGGCTCGGCGCTGCCCGAGACGGTCGAGCTTCATGAGGTTCCCGACGTCCAATATCGCTACGTCGTCGTCGACAATCGGACCGTTCTTGTTGATCCAGGCACACGCAGGATCGTTAAAATCATCGATTGACTGAATGGCCTGGGGAGGAGAAGCTCGCCGCTTGGACGCGGCGGGCCTTCTTGCCGTTTCGCTGTCGCCTACGGTTCATAGCGCCTACGGTTTCATAGCGCCCATGGTTCATAGCAATTGAAGCGTGCAGTCGGTGCGCCCCGAAACCCGCGGCATCGTCCTTTGGGCGCGACGCGTCAGACTTAGGTCCTACGCAAAGGCCTGCCGAATCGGACCGAAGCCCAGCTAAGGAACGTTTGCGGCTGCCTCAAGTTTGGGTAAGCAAGGCGCTGATGCCGTCCGGCGCAAATGGGCTTACAAGTCACAGACATAAAGGAGGCAGTTATGAGAATGCATCTTTCCACCGCAGCCGCGGGCCTTTCTCTGCTGGCCAGCGTTGGCGCTGTTGCCGCTCAGGACGTGATCATCGCGCCTGAACAGGAGACCGTGATCAGGGAATATGTGAAAAAGCAGCCGCTCGCATCCGTGGATCTCCCTGGGGTGGAACTCAATATCGGTTCAACGATACCCGAGACGGTCGAGCTTCACGAGGTTCCCGACGTCGAGTATCGCTACGTCGTCGTTGACAATCGCACCGTTCTTGTTGATCCCGGCACACGCAAGATCGTCAAGATCATTCAGTGACCTGAACCGAGGGGAGGAGACGCCCCCCCCGTGGAAAACCGCGGCGGGCGCCAATGCGATTGGCAGTGGCAAAAATCGAAAAAAAAGCACACATTTAGATTACCCCGCCCAGGCCGCGCGGGCCCTTTGCGCCCGTAAGGCGGCACGAGGTTGTGA
>NZ_JBVVQB010000022.1:0-104401 GCF_055811775.1 Mesorhizobium sp. WSM4844
GGCAATCGCCTCAGGTTTGCGCTGCCCCTCATCGCCCTGCCGGGCACTTCTCCCCGTATAGTGACGGGGAGAAGGGGCTGGCCGCAACGTCGGCGGCCCTTTTTGCAACGCTGGTGATTGGCGAAACCGTCGACGACTCCCCCTTCTCCCCGTCACTATACGGGGAGAAGGTGCCGGCAGGCGGATGAGGGGCGACGCCAACTTCGGCAATTTGGCACCGCTCAATCGATCTTGATGAACACGCCCTTGGTGTTGAGATACTCGTCGAGGTGCTCGGCACCACCCTCGCGGCCGTAGCCGCTCATCTTGTAGCCGCCGAAGGGCACGGCCGGATCGATGGCGTGATAGGTGTTCACCCAGACTGAGCCGGCGCGGATTTTTCGCGACAGCTGGTGGGCGGTGGCGACGTTGCGGGTGAAGACCCCGGCGGCAAGACCGTAGGGCGTGTTGTTGGCGCGCTCGACCGCCTCATCGAGCGTATCGAACGGCAGCGCCGAAATCACCGGCCCGAAGATCTCCTCGCGCGCGATCCTCATGTCGTCCGAGACATCGGCAAAGACGGTCGGCGCGACGAAATTGCCGGCGGCCAGCGCACCTTCCATGAGGCGTTCACCGCCGGTGACGAGGGTCGCGCCCTCCGCCGTGCCGGCCTCGAAATACGAGGCGACCCGTTGCAGCTGCTTTTCGGAGACGAGCGGGCCGATCTCGGTCGCCGGATCGATGCCGTCGCCGATCCTGAGACCCTTGGCATAGGCCGCCAGCCGCTCGACGAATTGATCATGGACGGAGCGTTCGACGAACAGGCGCGAGCCGGCGATGCAGATCTGGCCGGAATTGGCGAACACCGACATCGCCGCCACCGGCACCGCTCTGTCGAGATCGGCGTCGGCGCAGACGATGACCGGCGACTTGCCGCCAAGCTCCAGCGAGACGCGCTTGAGGTTGCCGGCCGAGGCGCGGACGATCGACTGGCCGGTTGCCGTCGAGCCGGTGAAGACGATCTTGTCGACGCCCATATGCTCGGCAAGGGCGGCGCCTGCCTCGGCGCCGATGCCGGTCACGATGTTGACGACGCCTGGCGGAACGCCGGCCTCGTTCATGATGTCAGCGATCAGAAGCGGCGTCAGCGGCGCCTCTTCCGACGGTTTCAGCACCACCGTGCAGCCGGTCGCCAGCGCCGGTCCGATCTTCCAGATCGAAGCCGCCGTCGGGGCGTTCCACGGGATGATGGCGCCGACGACGCCGACCGGCTCCTTGCGCGTGAAGGAGACGATTTCGCCCGGCAGCGAGTTCTCGATCGTCTCGCCGTGCAGGGACGTCGCCATGCCGGCGTAATAGCGCAGCATGCCGATGACGCGGTTGCGGTTGGCCAGGGTGCGCACGATCGGCATGCCCATGTCGGTGGTGTCCGAGCGGCTGATCTCCTCCCAGTGCTTTTCGAAGAGATCGGCGACCCTGAGCAGCAGCACCTGCCGCTCATAGGGCTTACACCGGCTCCACGGCCCGTCGAAGGCCCTGCGCGCCGCCGCCACTGCCAGCTCAACATCCTGGCGGTCGCCGCGCGGCACCGTGGCAATGACCGCGCCGGTGGCCGGATTGCGGGTCTCCATGGTCCTGCCCGAGCGGGCGTCGACCCAGCCGCCATCGACGAACATTTTGCGGTGGCGTCCGTCGATCGGCCGGCGCAGCGCCACCGGTGCCTGAGCTATGGTCATGACGTCCTCCTCGGCGCGCGGTAGCCTCACTTGAGATTAATTATCGATCTCGGCGCCGCCCCTCATCTGGCTGCCGCCATCTTCTCCCCGTATAGTGACGGGGAGAAGGACGCCTGCGCAAAGGATTTCGCCAATCTCCAGCGCTGAAAAAAAAGCGCCGAGCGTGCGGCCAGCCCCTTCTCCCCGTCACTATACGGGGAGAAGATGGCGGCAGCCAGATGAGGGGCGGCGCCAACCTGCGCGACTGCCTCGACCCTATTCAGCCGCCAGGGGCAGTTGCGGCTGGTCATCGTTTTCCGCCAGTTTCGGCTCGGCGGCCGGCGCCGCGTCCTCGACCTTCTTGCGCTCCCGGCCGAAGAACAAGGCATAGCCTGCCGGAAGGACGAGGATGGTCAGCACCGTGGCAACGAGGATGCCGCCCATCATGGCATAGGCGAGCGGCCCCCAGAAGACGCCGCGCGAGATCGGGATCAGTGCCAGGACCGCCGTCAGCGCCGTCAGCATGATCGGCCGGAAACGGCGGACTGCCGAGCCGATGATGGCCTCCGAGCGTTCCATGCCGGCTGCGATGTCCTGGTCGATCTGGTCGACCAGGATGATCGAGTTGCGCATGATGATGCCAAGCAGCGCGATGACGCCGAGAATGGCGACGAAGCCGAACGGCGCGCCACTGATCAAAAGTGCCGCCGCAGCACCGATGATGCCGAGCGGACCGGTCGCCAGCACCAGCATCGCCTTGCCGAAGTGCTGCAGCTGGATCATCAGCAGCACGACGATGACGGCCAGCATGATTGGCGCTTTCGCTGCAATCGAGGCCTGGCTTTCGGCCGAATCCTCGGCGCCGCCCTGGATCTCGATGTTGTAGCCGGGCGCCAGACCGTCGCGCAGGCCCTGCATCTCGCTGTACATCTTCATGACGACATCGTTCGACTGCACGCCGTCCGGCAGCGTGGCGCGCACGCTGATGGTCGGCAGGCGGTCGCGCCGCCATTCGACGCCTTGCTCCAGCACCGGGACGACCTTGGCGACCTGCGACAGCGGCACGAAGCCACCGAAATCCGTCGGGACAGAGATCGAGTCGACCGCCGACAGCAGGTGGCGGCTTGCCTCCGGGTCGCGAGCCACGATCGAAACCGTCTCCTCGCCATCACGAAAATCATCGAGCGGCGCTCCCGACATTGTCGCCTGCAGCATCTGGCGGATGCGCTGCGAGGTGACGCCGAGCGCACGGGCGCGATCCTGGTCGATCATCAGCTTCATCTCCGGCACCGGCTCCAGCCAGTCGTCGTGGACGGCGCCGAGCAGCGGATTTGCCTGGAACTTCGCCTTCACCTCGTCGGCGATGCTGCGCACCTCCTGGCGATCCGGGCCCATGACGCGCATCTGCACCGGCCAGCCGGTGGGCGGCCCGAGGAACAGGCGGTCGACCTTGGCACGGACCGACGGGAAATCCTCGGCCAGAATGGTGCGCAGCTTGACGATCAGCCGCTCGCGGGCCGGTTCGTCATTGGCCATCACCAGAAGCTGGGCAAAATTCGGATTGCGAAGCTGCTGGTCGAGCGGCAGGAAGAAACGCGGCGCGCCCTCGCCGATATAGGTGGCGATGAAGCGCTTGTCCTTGTCGTCCATCATCCTGGTTTCGAGCGCCTTGGCCTGCGTCTCGACTTCCTTGATGCTGGTGCCTTCCGGCAGCCAGAGGTCGACAAGGATTTCCGGACGCGACGACTGCGGGAAGAAATTCTGCGGGATGAACTGGAACGCCCACAGGCTGGTGACGAAGGTCACCAGCGTCATGACCAGCACGATGATGCGGTGGCGCACGGACCAGCTGACGGTGGCGCGAAGCCGGCGATAAAAGCGCGTGTCGAAGACATCGTGATGGCTGCCGGCGTGTTTTCGCTGCTTGAGGATCATATGACCAAGCCACGGCGTGAAATAGACCGCCACGAACCAGGAGACGACCAGCGCGATGCCGACGACGTAGAACAGCGTGCGCACATATTCGCCGGCCGTCGAAGCCGCGAAGCCGACCGGGATGAAGCCGGCGGTGGTGATCAGCGTGCCGGTCAGCATCGGGAAGGCCGTCGAGGTGTAAGCGAAGCTCGCCGCCTCGATCTTGACCATTCCTTCCTCGAGCTTGCGTTCCATCATTTCGACGACGATCATCGCGTCGTCGACAAGCAGGCCGAGCGCGATGATCAGCGCGCCAAGCGAAATGCGCTGCAGATCGATGCCGATCTCGTACATGATGGCGAAGGTGGCGGCCAGAACGAGCGGAATGGTGATCGCGATCACCAGGCCTGAACGCCAGCCGATCGTCAGGAACGAAACGACAAGCACGATCAGCAGCGCCTCGCCGAGCGCCGTCATGAACTCGCTCACCGCGTCCCGCACGACTTCCGGCTGGTCGGCGATCTGATCGACTGAAACGCCGTAAGGCAAGGCCTCTTCGAAGCGGTGATAGGTCGCCTCGACCTCCTTGCCGACATCGGTGACGTTGAAGCCCTTGGCCATGACGACGCCGACCTGGACGCTGTCCTGGCCGTTGAAGCGGTATTTGCGCTGATAGGGATCCTCGAGACCTGTGGTCACGGTTGCGATGTCGCCGAGGCGCGTCACCTGATTGCCGGCGCGCAGGCGAAGTTCGCGGATGTCGGCCGCCTCCGTCACGCTGCCTTCGACCGAGATGCGCACCGAGCGCTGGCCGGTGTCGACCGAGCCTGCCGGATCGACATTGTTCTGGCCCTTGATCGCGTTCTGCAGATCGGTGAGTGTCAGGCCGCGCTCGGCAAGCACCTTGGACGAAACGTCGATATAGAGTTTTTCCGGCTGGTCGCCGATGATCACGGCCTTCTCGACGCCGGGCGTGGTCAGCAGCATGTCACGCGCCTGGATGGCCAATTTCTTCAGCTCGGGATAGCTGTAACCATCGCCGCTGATCGAATGCAGGGTGATGAAAGTATCGCCGAATTCGTCGTTGAAGTAAGGCCCAAGCAGCCCCTGGGGCAGCTCATTGGCGATATCGCCCACCTTCTTGCGTACCTGGTAAAAGGCATCCGCGACCTGCGTCGGATTGGTGTCGCCTTCCACCTGCAAGGTGATGATGGCGCTGCCGGCGCGCGTATAGGAACGGACGAAATCGAGATGCGGCGTTTCCTGCAGCTTGCGCTCGATCTTGTTGACGACCTGGTCCTCCATCTCCTGGATCGAGGCACCGGGCCAGACCGCCTGGACGACCATGACGCGGAAGGTGAAATCCGGATCTTCCTTCTGGCCCATGCGCATCAGGCCGAGCGCACCGGCAACGATGATCAGGCCGAACAGGAACCGCGCAATGCTCGGGTGCCCGATCGCCCAGCGCGAAAGATTGAAGGGCCGTTTTTCATTGGTGTCGGTGGTATCGGTGGTCATAGCGCCAGTCCATCTGTCTGATCGTCAGCGCACGCACATGGCATGCCCACGGAGCTTCTAATGCTGGAGCCTGTTCCATCCCGATAGGATCGGGATGGGGCTCCATCTTTCCTGTTCGAGCATGATCTTTTCCGAAAACCGGCTTCCACTTTTCGGGATCATGCTCTGGCTTCCGGGCGGCGAGGCTTTCCGAGCGGAGAGACACTCATCGCGGTGGGGCGCTAGGATCGATGTCGGGGGGGTACATCGACCTGACGTCTCGACAATCGGGCACCTGCCGCCCGGAAACCGTGAACCGCTTGACCTCGCGGCTTGCGCCGATGCGAGGAAAAGCCGTTTTCTGCCTGGCCGTCAGCGCACGCGCTTGACGGCGTCGCCATCATCGTCCGCCGATGCTGACTGCTGCACCGCATCGCCGGCCAGCTTGACTTTCAGATTTTCGGTCATGAATTGCGTGCCCGCCGCAACGACGACATCGCCGGGTTTCAATCCTTCGGCAACATGCACGCCGTCGGAGGTGAACTCGGCGACCTTGATCGGACGCGCATGGACGGTCTCGCCGTTGCGGTCCACGGTCCAGACGATCTGCTGGCCGTCCTTTTGCGCCAGCGCGCTCAACGGGATCGATACGCTTTGCAGGCTGTTGTTGGCGGCCGAAGCCTCGATATTCGCGGTCATGCCGAGAAGCACGCGCGGATCGCTGGGCAGGCTGACGCGAACGGCAAAGGTGCGCGACTGCTGATCGGCGCTGCCGGCGACTTCACGGACCTTGCCGTCGAGCGTCAGCGCTTCGTCGGACCAGAAGCTTGCCTTGACGTCCTTGCCCGGCTTGAACTGGGCGATATCCGTTTCCGGCACGGCGATCAGCACTTCCTTTTCGCCATCGACGGCAACGGTCACAACCGGCGTGCCGGAGCCGACCACCTGACCGACATCGGCGGTGACTGACGTGACGATGCCATTCCTGTCCGCCTTGAGGTCGGTGTAGAGGACCTGGTTCTTCGCCTGGTCAAGCGCTGAGCGGGCGGAATTGCGGGTGGCGACCGCCTGATCATAGCTGAGCGTCGCCTGTTCGAGCTGCGATTTCGAGGAGAACTTCTTGGCAAACAGCTGTTCGGCACGACGGCGGGCAAGGCCCGTTGTCTCGACCTGCCGCTCGGCGGCCTCCAGGCTGGCCTCGGCGCTGTTGACCGAAAGGTCGTAGTCGGCGGGATCGATGCGGGCCAGAACGTCGCCCGGCTTGACGCGCTGGCCGATGTCGACCAGGCGCTCGGTGATCTTGCCGTTGATGCGGAAGCCGAGATTCATCTCGGTGCGGGCACGCACCGATCCGGAGTAGGAGAGCTCACGGGTATTGTTCGCCTTGGCGATCTCGACGACCTTGACCGGCCGGACGATGTCCTTGACTTCCACTTTTTCTTGCGAGCAACCGGCGAGCCCAAGCGCCGCGACGACGACCAGAGCCGGACCAATGGCCGGCAGCCTGTTCATGATGGATTTGGACAAAGACACTTGCGTACTCCCAAACTGGAGATGGATTGTCGACGCCCGGCGGACGCCGCCGGTCATTTCTTCAAAGCCCTGATGGCAAACTCGATAAGGTCGTCCGGCATCGCCCGGTTGTTCTTGGCAAGGCACTGGGCGACCATCTGCGGGTGACACAGGGTGATGATAGCGGCGCCGAAACACCGCGAAGCGACTTCCGGGTCCTGGTCGGCAAACTCGCCGGCCGCGATTCCCTCACGGATCACCTCCTCGACCAAGCCGCGGATCCTGTCGATATGCTTCTCGATGACATGCCAATCGCGCTCGATGGCGACGACGACCATTTCGTGCACCTTCTCCTGGTCGAGCATGGTGTCGCGGGTCCACTGATAGTGCGTTTGCACGTAGCGGCGCAGCCTTTCGCTGGCCGTTCCGGGACTATGGCAGGCGTCGTAGGTCAGTTGGTAGCAGGTAGCGAGCATACGCCCGCAAACCGCCTGGTGGATCTCAACCTTGGAGGCGAAGAAACGGTAGATATTGGCCGTCGACATGCCGAGTTCACGGGCTATGTCGGCGACATTGGTCTTGCCGTAGCCGTAGTGGCGGAACAGTCGCTCTGCGCAATCGAGGATGCGCGCGACATTCTCCTGCCGGACCAGGTCAGCCGTCGTGTCGAGGGTGTCATGCATCATGTATCATTAGCTCATTACGAGTGACGAATTTTGAATTTCGTCACTCGTAATTCGAAATCGCCCGCCTGTCAACAGGTGATGTTAACCTTTCTGGGCGACCGGCGACATCCGTTGATACAACCTGGGCGTGAACAACGTTAACGAAGCCTGCTGCGCACTGCGGCTCAGGTGATCGGCGCCTTATTTTGTTCGAGACGTGCTCCGCAGCGCGCAGCTATGCGTTACCATCCAAGCTGTGGAGATATGGCAAGCTGTGAAGGAGACATGGAATGACCGTGCTGCGCATTGTCTCGAATATCGCAACTGACAGCATTCCGGATGTTCGGAAGTTCTATACCGACTTGTTCGGGCTCGATGCCGTCATGGATCACGGCTGGCTCGTCACGCTGGCGTCCAGCGAAACCACCGTCCCCCAGATCAGCATCGCCAGCGAGGGCGGCTCAGGCACCCCGGTGCCTGATCTGTCCATCGAGGTCGACAATGTCGATGCGGTTTATCTTCGCGCAAACGAGATCGGTTGCAGAGTGGTCTATGATTTGACCGACGAACCGTGGGGCGTAAGACGCTTCTTCATTGCCGACCCGACCGGCAAGCTGCTCAACGTGCTCTCGCATCTTCGGTAGAGATTGTTCTGCAAACTGAACGGACCTAATTGCGGTTCTCGGAGGAAGAACCATGAGCAGAACAATTCCGTTTCATTTCGTCGATGTCTTCGCGGTAGAGCCGCTGACTGGCAATTCCCTTGCGGTGGTCGATGGCGGTGACGAGTTGGCGCTCGAGCTGATGCAGAACATTGCCCGTGAGTTCAACCAGTCCGAGACCACTTTTGTCCTACCGGCGACCCGGGCGGACGCCGATTGGAAATTGCGCTCTTTCACGCCGAAGGGCGTGGAGGTTTTCGGCGCAGGCGGCCACAACACGCTAGGGGCCTGGTGGTGGCTCGCTGCCGCGGGGCGGCTCAAGTTGGGCGATGGCCCGACATGGTTTCACCAACAGATCGGCGACTTGGTATATCCATTGGCCATCTGGCAAAGCCAGGGAAAACTCGAAAAGATCATTATGCGGCAGAAAGCCCCAGTGGCTGGCCGGCAGATCTCAAATCCTGGCGCCCTTGCCGCGGCACTTGGCCTAAATACTGAAGAAATAACGGACGTCGTGCCTTGCCAGGTGGTCTCGACCGGTGCTGCCCATCTTCTGGTGCCAATCCGCGATCGCCAAGCCGTCGACCGGATTTCGCCTGATGCCAAACAGCTTTTCGACCTGCTCAACCAGATCGGCGGGGAAGGCTGCTACGTCTTCTCACTCGATCCACGGCAGCCCGAAACCACGGCGTATGCACGGTTTTTCAACCCGACTGTCGGCATTGCCGAGGATCCGGCAACCGGTACGGCGGCTGGTCCGCTCGCCGCACATCTGGTTGCACACGGTGTTGCGCAGCCCGGCGTCATCAAGGTCGAACAAGGCACGGCGCTCGGACGTACCAGCATCATCGAGGTCGATGTCGATGCCGGCTCGGTGAGCGTGTGTGGACGTGGCATCGTGGTGGCGAGCGGGGCGTTTTCGATCTAGTCGCCGACCGCGGCGGCCTTTCGCGCCCATGGCCGAGAAAGGGTCTCGTCTTGACCTCCAGGCGATAGTCCGAAAATCGGCATGGGTCTCCTCCTCATGTTCCGTGTCGTGCTTATGCCTCAGGGGTCGGTTGGTGTCGCAGCTTTTGCTGACTGCTGCCCAGCCTCAGACCTGCCCCCGTACTTTTTGCAACAGGACCCCCGCAAGGATGGCCGCAGCCAGCGCCACCAACGCGCAGATGCCGGCAGTCATCTGGAATGCCTGAGTGAACGCCTCCCGCGCTTTGCCGAGCAGGTCGGAACCGAGCGTCTCCGGCAAGGCGATTGCAACTGCAACGGCGCCTCCAAGCGTGTCCTTGGCAACGCTGATTTCTTGTTCGGACACCCCCTCCGCGACCATCCCGGTCACTCCGCTGCGATAGATGGCGGTGACGATGCTGCCAAGGATCGCGATGCCGAGCGCGCCGCCCAACTCACTGCTGGTTTCCGCGAGGCCCGAGGCCGCACCGGCTTGCCCGGGTTCAACGGTGCCCACGATGAGGTCGGTGGCCAAAGTGAACACCGGTGCAAGGCCCAGGGAGAAGACGCTGTAGCCTGTGACGATGACCGCGAGATCGGCTCGGCCGCCACTGCGGGTGAGAATAAGGAATCCCACTGCCGCGAGCGCAAGGCCGGCAGCCATCACATAGCCCGGGCGAGCCTTACCGACCGCGATTGGCGTCAGCATCGAACCGGCGATGAAAGCGACGGCGGAAGGCACCGTCCACAGGCCCGCTAAAAAGGGTCCCATTCCGAGCACCAGTTGCAGATATTGCGCGATGAAGAGAAACGAGCCGAACGCGACGAAGAAGCCGAGAACGTTGACCGCCAATGAAGCGCTGAAGGCGCGCGACCGAAAGAGCCGCAGATCGACCAGGGGGTTTTTCAGCCGTGGTTGACGCAAGACGAAAACCGCGCCGACAGCCACGCCGAAGACAATGGCGAAGGCCGCCGCCAGGCCGAATCCATGTTCGGCGATTTCCTTGATGCCGTAAATCACCGAAAGCACCGCGACAAGTGACAGCGCGGCGCTCAAGATGTCGAGCCGACCCGCTTCGGGATCGCGATACTCGGGCAGGACCATCGGACCGAACACCAGAAGCGCGACCATGACCGGTACGGCCACGAGGAACACGGAACCCCACCAGAAATAGCTCAGCAGGATGCCCCCGACCAACGGGCCGATGGCAGCGCCCGCGGAGAAGCTGGCGATCCAGACGCCGATCGCAACCGTGCGCTCCCTCGGATCGAGGAACATGTTGCGGATCAACGAAAGGGTGGACGGCGCAAGTGTCGCCGCGGCTATCCCGAGCAGCGCACGCGAAACGATCAACATTTCGGCGCTTGTGGAGAACGCCGCGAAGACCGAAGCAATTGCAAATGTCACCGCGCCGATCAAAAGCAGTCTGCGGCGGCCGATGCGGTCGCCCAGCGTGCCCATCGTGATCAGGCATCCGGCAAGCAGAAAGCCATAAATGTCCACGATCCACAGAAGTTGCGAACTCGAAGGCCTCAAGTCTGCGCTCAACCGCGGCACAGCCAAATTCAAGACTGTCAGGTCCATGGAATAGAGCAGGCAAGGCAGCGCGATAACCGCGAGCCCGATCCATTCGCGCCGTGTAGCCCTGGGGCTCCGCTCCGCGTTCTCCATTAGAATGCTCCTCCTGCTAGATCTTCTTTCGTCGAGTCGGTTCTTTAGCGAGGACGATCGCGAGGCGCTCGATCCGACACTGAGCGATCTTTTTGCTCCGTTCAGCCGATCCAGCTGCTGCAAGGCACGTTGTTGAGTGCGGCTCAGGCACCCCGGTGGCTGATCTGTCGATCGAGGTAGACAATGTCGACGCGGTTTATCTTCGCGCGAACGAGATCGGTTGCAGAGAGTCTATGATTTGACCGACGAACCGTGGGTGTAAGACGCTTCTTCATTGCCGACCCAACCGGCAAGCTGCTCAACGTGCTCTCGCATCTTCGGCAAAAAAAATTGTTCGCAATACTGAACGGGCCCAATTGCCGGTTCCCGGCATGAGCGGCGGCTCAGGCTAAATTCTGATCTGTCGTGATCCTTCGCGCCCCCCTCTGTCCTGCCGGACATCTCCCCCACGAGGGGGGAGATTGGCGGTTTTAGCGCCCAGCTAGTCCTGCAATGTTGAAAGTTGGCGAAAGCGGCGATGACAGCCAATCTCCCCCCAAGTGGGGGAGATGCCAAGTTTTGGCAAAGAGGGGCAGGACAGAGGGGGGCGCTGTCCCGCTGCCATCAAACGCTCTGCACCGTCGTGACGCTAACGGCACCTACCCCTTAGCCATCTCCCTCAGCCGGAACTTCTGGATCTTGCCGGTTGAGGTCTTCGGGATTTCGGCGAAGATCACCGCTTTCGGCATTTTGAAGCGGGCGAGCAGCGCGCGGCAGTGGTCGATGATCTCGGCCTCGGTCGCCGTCCTGCCCGGCTTCAGCTCGACATAGGCGACCGGCACCTCGCCCCATTTGTCGTCGGGCCTGGCGACGACGCCGCAGGAGGCGACGGCGCCGTGCTTGTAGAGCGCCTCTTCGACTTCGATCGAGGAGATGTTCTCGCCGCCGGAAATGACAATGTCCTTGGAGCGGTCCTTGAGCTGGATGTAGCCGTCGGGATGCATGACGCCGAGGTCGCCCGAGTGGAACCAGCCGCCGGCGAAGGCCTCGTCGCTCGCCTTGCGGTTCTTCAGATAGCCCTTCATGACGATGTTGCCGCGGAACATGACCTCGCCGATCGTCTCGCCGTCGGCCGGCGTCGCCTGCATCGTCTCGGGATCCATAACCGTCAGATCCTCGAGCGCGGCATAGCGCACACCTTGCCTGGCCTTCCTCGCCGCCTTCTGTCCCTTCTCCAACCCATCCCACTCGCCCTGCCATTCGTTGACGACCGCCGGGCCGTAGGTCTCGGTCAGGCCATAGAGGTGGGTGACGGCAAAACCCGCATCGGCCATGCCCGACAGCACCGCTTCCGGCGGCGGTGCCGCGGCGGTGTTGAAGGTGACCGTCTGCGGAAATTGCCGCTTGTCCTCGTCGCTGGCGTTGATCAGCACCGACATCACCACCGGCGCGCCGCACAGATGGGTGACGCCGTGGTCGGCGATGGCGTCGTAGATCGGCTTCGGCCGCACCCAGCGCAGGCAGACATGGGTGCCGGCCTGCACGGCCAGCGTCCACGGAAAGCACCAGCCATTGCAGTGGAACATCGGCAGCGTCCACAGATAGACAGCATGCTTGCCCATGCCGGCATGGATGGTGTTGGCATAGGCCATCAGTGCTGCACCGCGATGATGATAGACGACGCCCTTGGGATTGCCGGTCGTGCCGGAGGTATAGTTGAGCGAGATCGCGTCCCATTCGTCGTCCGGCATCGACCAGGCGAAATCCTCGTCGCCGCCCGCGACGAAGGTCTCGTAGTCGAGCGAGCCGATCCGCTCGCCCTTGGGATAGGGGGCATTAGTGGGGTATTCGGGATCGTCATAGTCGATGACCAGCGGTTTTACCCTGGCCAGCGCCAGCGCCTCGCTGACGACATTTGCGAACTCGCGATCGACGACCAGCACCTTGGTTTCGGCATGGTCGAGCTGGAAGGCGATGACGGCGGCATCGAGACGGGTGTTGAGCGAATGCAGCACCGCCTTGGTCATCGGCACGCCGAAATGCGCTTCCAGCATCGGCGGGGTGTTGGACAGCATGACGGTGACGGTGTCGCCCTTGCCGATGCCGCGCCTGGAGAGCGCCGAAGCAAGCTTCAGCGACCGCCGCCAGAAATCGCGATAGGTCGTGCGCTGGCGACCATGGATGATCGCGACATGGGCGGGAAAGGTCCTTGCCGCCCGCTCCAGATAGCTGAGCGGCGTCAGCGGCTGGTGGTTGGCTGGATTCCTGCCGAGATCCTGTTCGTAGGGATTGCCCATCCCGTCCTCCCCATGTTTATCGAACGCTTCGGGACGCTGGCGAGCGAGGCCGCCTCAGCTACTCCTGGCGCCCCTGCCCGCCTTCGCCTTCTGACCATAACGCGTTGATGTCGCGATGCCCTTCGATGATGTTCGCCACCTCAAAGCAATCTCCATTATAGGGGAAGAAAATGACGTATCCCCGGAAAGCGAAACTCCGGATGTCCGGCCGGAGATCGGGGCGAGCACGACCGATCGTCGCCTGCAAGCTCGCCAGATCACGGCATTTCTGGCGCAGAGCATCCACAAAACGGCGGCCAAGCACCAGGCTGCCGCTTTCGCGAGCGACGTATTCAAAGATATTGACCAAATCTGTCTGTACCGACGGCAACATACGCAGCCGTGGCACTCCTAGAAGCCTTCCTTTGCGAGTTGCTCAGCCTTGGCTTCCACAGCCGCATCAATGTCCTGCTCGGTCGCTTCGCCGTCGTCAGCAAACGACTTATCCAGCATGGCGCGTAGCGCCTTTAGCTTTTCCTCGCGTTCTTCGACCAGGCGCAAGCCTTCGCGCACGACTTCGCTGGCAGAACCGTAGCGGCCCCGCTTGACAATGTTGGACACGAAAGTTTCCCAGCGCTCACCCAATGATACGTTCATTGTCAGGCCTCCTGTTCAGTTTTTATCCCGATAACAAAAATGGCGCAATCACTGGCATCGACAATACCCGCAGTTCACCAAGATTCCACAATTTGACTTTTGTCGACAGCCGTGAATAATGTCAGCGAGGAGATGGCATGGCGATCCGACCGGCAGAACAGCTTATCCATAAGGCCGCCTGGCTCTACTATGCCCACGGCTTGCGCCAGGACCAGGTCGCCAGCCAGCTCAAGATTTCCCGAGCCTCGGTCGCCATGTATCTGCGCAAGGCGCGCGAGACCGGCATCGTCAACATCTCGACCTCGACCCAGCTTTTCACCGACGACGTCATGGCGCGCAAACTCGAAGACGGATTGAAGCTCGATGCCGTCTGGATAGCGCCGGAAAACGGCCATGTCGCCGATCCGTCGACCGACATCGCGGTGCTGGCGGCAAGCGTCTTTCTCGAACTGATCAAGAAGGGCGATCGCATCGGCGTCGCCTGGGGAAGGACCATCTATACGATCGCCGATATCATGTCCTATGCCGATCTGCAGGATGTCACGGTGGTGCAGCTCTGCGGCAATCTGGGAGCCCCCTATTCCTACCGCCCCGACCAATGCACCATGGAAATCGCCCGCCGGCTCAATGCCAAGGGACTCAATTTCTATGCGCCGCTGGTGCTGACGACAGAGGAACTGGCGCGCGGCCTGCGCGACGAGCCGGTGATCCGCGAGCAGTTGTCGGGCATCAGTGCGTGCAATCTGGCGCTTTACTCAGTCGGCACCGTCGACGCCGACAGCCATGTCGTCAAATGCGGCGCGCTGACTGCCAGCGAAATGGAGGTGCTGCGTCGTGCCGGGGCTGCCGGCGTCATCGCCGGTCAGATCATCGACGCGCAAGGCAAGGCGCTCGACTGCAGCTACAACAGGCGGATCATTTCGGCGGAGCTGTCATCGCTGCGCAAGATTGAAAAGCGCCTCGTGGTGGTGCAGGAGGACAGCAAGTTCGGACCGCTGGTGGCGGCGATCGCGGGTGGGCTATGCACGCATCTGGTGGTCGGCGCCCGGATGGCGCGACGGCTGCTCGACGATGTCGGACCGGCAGCAGAAAAGGTCGCCTAGAGAACACAAGCCGCGGACGCATTGTCATCAAGGCGTCGCGGCATTCCTGTTTCACAACAAAACAACCGGACGAAGCGAACATGAAGAACCTGTGGAATGACGGCGACGCCGAAAAGCTGGTTGCCGACTATGCGATGAAGGGCGTGGCCCGCGACCTGGCGCTGCGCGTCTACACGACCAGGCTTCTGGGCGGCGAACCGCGGCTTGTCCTGCATGGCGGCGGCAACACATCGTGCAAGACAAAGGCCATCGATCTCGTCGGCGACGAATGGGACGTGCTCTGCGTCAAGGGCAGCGGTTGGGACATGGGCATCATCGAGCCGCAGGGCCTGCCGGCGGTCAAGCTCGGCGCGCTGCTCAAGGCGCGGTCGCTCAAAAAACTCTCCGACGAAGACATGGTGGCGCTGCAGCGGGTGAACCTGATCGATCCGTCTTCGCCCAACCCTTCAGTCGAGACGCTGCTGCACGCCTTCCTGCCGCATAAATTCGTCGACCATACGCACTCGACCGCGATCCTGGCCATTGTCGACCAGGACGACAGCGAGGCGCTGAGCAAGAAGGTTTTTGGCAACAAGATGGGGTTCGTGCCCTACATCATGCCGGGATTCGACCTGGCGAAGGCGGCTGCCGATGTCTTCGACGCCGACCCGACGGTCGAAGGCCTGATCCTCGACAAGCATGGCATTTTCACCTTCGGCGACGATGCCAAGCAGGCTTACGACCGGATGATCCATTATGTTGATATCGCCGAGGATTTCATCGCCAGCCACGGCAAGCCGCGTAGCGAAAAAACCGCCTTGCCGGCCAGGCTGGCGAAGCCTGCGGAGATTGCGCCGATGCTGCGCGGCGCGGTGGCGGTGGCGCGGGGCGAAGGCCGCTTCGACCGCATGATCAGCGATTTCCGCACCTCGGACGCGATCGTCGATTTCATCAACTCGGCTGACATTGCCGACTATGCCGGGCGCGGTGTGTCGACGCCCGACCTGTCGATTCGCATCAAAACCGGACCGATGGCGTTGCCGGCGCCGGACGCGGACAAGATCGGCGACTACAAATCCGTCATTCGCCAGCATGTCGAAAACTTCGCCAGGGACTATCGCGCCTACTTCGAGACCAACGACGCGCTCGACGATGTGAAGCGCACTATGCTCGACCAGATGCCGCGCCTGACGCTGGTGCCGGGGCTCGGCATGTTCGGCCATGGCCGCACGCTGAAGGATGCGAAGATTGCCTCCGACGTCGGTGAAATGTGGATCGAGGCGGTGCGCGGCGCCGAAGCAATCGGCGATTTCCATCCACTGTCCAAGGCCGACCTGTTCCCACTCGAATACTGGTCGCTGGAACAGGCCAAGCTCGCCGCCAACAAGCCGAAGCCGCTGACCGGCCAGATTGTGCTGGTCACCGGCGGCGCCGGCGCGATCGGTGCCGCCACGGCAAAGCTGTTCGCCGACAATGGCGCTCATGCGGTCGTCGTCGATCTCGACGCGGCGAGGGCGACGGAGGCGGCAAAAAAAGCCGGCAACGGTTCGATCGGCGTCGGCGCCGACATCACCGACCCGGCGCAGATGCGCGCTGCCTTCGACAAGGCGGTTGCCGTCTACGGTGGCCTCGACATCCTCGTCTCGAATGCCGGTGCGGCCTGGGAAGGCAGGATCGGCGAACTCGAAGACGCCACTTTGCGCAAGAGCTTCGAGCTCAATTTCTTCGCCCACCAGTCGGCGGCGCAGAACGCAGTGCGCATCATGCTCGAGCAGGGCACCGGCGGCGTGCTTTTGTTCAACACCTCCAAGCAGGCGATCAATCCGGGTCCGAAGTTCGGCGCCTATGGCATGCCAAAGGCGGCGACGCTTTTCCTGTCCAGGCAATATGCTGTCGACTACGGCGCCCACGGCATCCGCTCCAATGCCGTCAACGCCGACCGCATCCGTTCCGGGCTGTTGACCGACGCGATGATCGCCAGCCGTTCGAGCGCCCGCGGGGTATCGGAAAAGGAATATATGGCGGGCAATCTGCTCGGGCAGGAAGTGACGGCCGAAGACGTCGCCCAGGCCTTCCTGCATCAGGCGCTGGCAGAGCGCACCACCGCCAATGTGACGACGGTGGATGGCGGCAATATCGCGGCGGCGCTGCGGTAGCTTGGAACTTTGCCATTCTCGCGGTGAGAGATCACCGGAGAATCCTAACAAAGATTGTTAGACCTTGTGAGATATGATACATGGCCAAGCATGAAAACCCATCCCATGCGCACCCTTACCATATCCCTCACCCCGCAACAGGCGGCCCGCCTGCAAAGCGCTGTCGAAGGCGGGGGATATGCCTCTAACAGCGAGATTGTCCGCGACGCTCTGCGCCTGTGGGAACAGCGCGAGGAATTGCGCGCCTTGGAGTTGGAACACTTGAAGCGGGCCTATGCCGACGGCATGGCCAGCGGCAAGCCGGTGGAAGTCGAACCCGCCGAGTTCATACGCGGTTTGAAGGCAGAACGCCGCGCCCGTGGCTAGATATCGGCTCACGCCGCGCGCCTCGCAAGATTTGCGGAATATTTGGGCACACTATCGCAATCGAGAATGAAAAGGCAGCCGACAAGCTGCTTATGCGCATTTTTGACAAACTGGAACTGGCGGCGGAGCACCCCAAGATGGGCACAGCCAGGCCAGAGTTGAGTGTGACGGCCCGCGTGCTCATCGAGGGCCGCTACATCGTCATCTACGAACCGCAGCTGGAAGGCATCCTGGTCGTGGCGATCGTCCACGGGATGCGCGATCCGGAGCACTGGCTGTAAACCACGAGCCTGACGGAGCAGGCATTCAGACCTGGAAAAGAGCGGCCCGCCCGCGAGCCGCTCTTCCCTTGGGCCTGCGATGGTATGCTTATTTGGCGTTGGGGTTCGGCATCCAGGCCGGCATCGCGACATCGGCATGGGCGAACTGCGGCAGCTTGGCCGAGAGGTCTTCCATGTTCTTGATGTCCTTGTCGATCAGGTCCTTCTGGCTGATCAGCGTCGGCGGCACGATGACGTTTTGGCCGGGGTCTTCGCCGGCCAAAAGCTGCGCCAGCGCGCGCACCGAAACCTGGCCGACGACGGCCGGGTTGGTGGCAGCCGTCGCCGCCCAGGCGCTGTCGGGCTCGCGCATCGCGGCGATGTCGGAGGTCGAGATGTCGGCCGAATAGATCTTGATGTCCTGTGACAGGCCGGCCTCGTCGACGGCGATCTTCACCCCCTTGGCGAATTCGTCAAAGGGCGCGAACATCACCTTGATGTCGGGGTTGGCCGACAGCACCGAACGGGCCTGGTTGGCGACGGAATTGGCGATCGGGTTGTCGAGCGTGCCGAACATCGCCGCCTCTTTGATGCCGGGATATTTCTTCTTGAACTCGACCCAGGTCTCGTTGCGGCGGTCGAGCGGCGCGATGCCGGCGACATAGACGTAGCCGGCCTTCCAGCCCTCGCCATTGTCCTTGATTGCCTGCTCGAGAGCGAGGCGTGCAAGGTCGCGGTCGGACTGCTCGATCTGCGGTATTTTGGGGTTCTCGAGGTTGACGTCGAAGGCGACGACCTTGATGCCGGCGTCGACCGCGCGCTGGGCGGCTTCCTTCATCGATTCCGTCAAGCCGTGCTGGATGATGATGCCCTGAACGCCGAGCGCGATGGCCTGGTCGACCATGTCCGCCTGAAGGGCGGCATCCTGACGGCTGTCGAGGACGCGCAGATCGACGCCAAGCGCCTTGGCCTGCGCTTCGACACCGGACAGATAGGCCTGGAAGAAGTCGCCGGTCGAGAGATAGCGGACCAGCGCGATCTTGACGGCGCCGGGCTTGTCGAACGGCGCCGGCCTGTCCTGCGCCATCGCCGGGACCTGCATCAGCAGCGCAGCACCTGCAAGCCCGATTGCTGCCTTCCCCAAAACTCTTCTTGTGATCTTCATGCTGTCTCCTCCACTTGTTGAATTCAAATTTCAGCCGGTCGAAAATCCTGTCCGTCGAAATCCTACCTGTTGCCCCTGCCGGAAAGGGCGAAGGTGAAGACCAGGGCAACCACGAGAACCACGCCCTTGATGAAATCCTGCGTGTAATAGGGCGCGTTCATCATCGTCAGGCCCTGCAGCAGCACGCCGACAAACACCGCGCCGACAGCCGTGCCGAAGGCGTTCGGCTTGGCGGCGCCAAGAACCGCGTAGCCGATGAGTGCCGCAGCCACTGCGTCGAGCAGGAGATTATTACCCGAGGCGATGTCACCGCGTCCAAGCCGGGCAGCGAGCAAAATGCCGCCGATCGAGGCAAAAACCCCTGAAATAACGTATGCCCAGATTTTGTATGCCTTGACAGGCGCGCCGGCGAGTTCGGCAGCCCGTTGGTTGCTGCCGACCGCATACATCATGCGGCCGAAACGGGTGTATTCGAGAAAGAACCAGATCAGCACCGCAAGCACGAGCAGCACGACGACCGAAACCGGGATGAGGTTGGGGATGAAGAAATCGAAGCGGTGGCGGCCGAGCGCCAGGAAGCCGGCGCCGAACGTGCCGTTGGCGACCGAGCCGTCAGGCATCGTCATGCCGGTGGCGATCGAGCGGCCCTCGGTCGGGATTCGCTGCAAACCGACGAGCAGGAACATCATGCCGAGCGTCGCCAGAAGGTCCGGTACACGCATATAGACGATCAGCCAGCCATTGATGAGGCCGACGATGGCGCCGATCGCGAGACAGGCGACAACCGCGACGACAGCGTTCTGCTCCAGCACCACCATGACATAGGCGGCCGCCATCATGGCGCTGGTGGCGACGGAGCCGATCGACAGGTCGAAGCCGCCGACGACCAGGGTGGCGGTGACGCCGAGCGCCAGCACGCCGGTGATGGCGACGGACTGGAAGATGAAGACGGCGCTCTGCGGCGAGACGAAGCCATCGGCGGCGATGGCGAAATAGGCGATCAACCCGAACAGCAGAACGATGAAGCCATAGCGGATGGCATGGCCGCGCGCGGCTGCCATCCTTACCCAACCCGAACTCATGCCCTCTCCATTCCACGTCCCATTACCTGCCCCTCACGCTGCGTGGTGCAGCGGCCCGCCCGCCACTTCGGCCAGCAGGCGCTCGAGGTCGATGTCGGCGTTGCGATGCTCACCGACGATTGTCTGCTCCGACATCACCAGGATGCGGTCGGCGGTCTCCAGCGCCTCGTCGAGCTCGGTGACAAACAGCAGCGTCGCACGGCCGTTCGCGCTCGCCCGCAGCTTGGCGGCGATGTCGCGCCTGGCTGAAATGTCGACGCCCTGAAACGGCTCGTCCAGGATGAACAGTCTTGCCGCCTGCGACATCCAGCGGGCGACCATCACCTTCTGCTGGTTGCCGCCGGAAAGGGCGGACATTTCGTCCTTCTCCGAGCGGCAGACGATGCCCAACTCCCCGATCTGCCGGCGGGCGATGGCGCGCTCGACGCGGCGCTTGAGGACGCCCAAACGCGACATCCGCCTGTGGAACGGCAGGCTGATATTTTTCTGGATGTTGAAGTCGCCGACGATCCCGTTTTCGCTCCGGTCCTTGGCGACGAGAAACACGCCGGCGGCGATCGCCTCGCCTGTCGACCCCGGTGCATAGGGATTGCCGTTCAGCACCATGGTGCCGGACAGCGGCTTGCGGGCGCCAAACAGCGTCTCGGCGAGCGCTGTCTTGCCGACGCCGACGAGGCCGGTGATGGCAACGACCTCGCCGTCGCCGAGCGTCAGCGAGATCGGCCTGGAACCTTCGGCAATGCGCAATCCGTCGATCGTCAGGACTGGCCTGGCCGATTTCCTGGCGACGATCCGGTCGAGGTGGATCTTGCGGCCGAGCATGGCGTTGACCGCGCCTTCATAATCGAGCGGCTTGCTGTCGAAGACGCCTGAGATGACGCCGTCGCGCATCGAGACGATCCGGTCGGCAAGCCGCCTGATGTCGGACATGCGGTGCGAGATGTAGAGGATGGCGACGCCCTGCTCGCGCAGCCTGTCGAGCAGCGCGAAAAGCCGGTCGGCCTCGGCGCTGGACAAAGACGAGGTCGGCTCGTCGAGGATCAGCAGTTTTGGCTGATGCGCCATGGCGCGCGCAATCGCCACCATCTGGCGGTCGGCCAGCGAGAGATCGCTGATCCGGGCTTTCAGGTCGATCATCAGCCCCATGCGGTCGGCGACCGCCTTTGCCTCGCGGCGCACCCGGCCCGGATTGAACAGGGTCGGCGCGCCGCTGCCGCTCAGCCTGTCGAGCGTCAAATTGGTGGCGACGTCGAGATCGGCGACGACACCGTCATTGATGTTCTGATGAACGGTGACGACGCCGGCGCGGATCGCCTCCGCCGGCGTTTTCGGCGCGAAGTTTTGGTCGGCGAGGCTCATCGTGCCGCTGCCGCGCTCATAAACGCCGCTGATGATCTTGACCAAGGTGGATTTGCCGGCGCCGTTGGCGCCCATCAGCACGGTCACTTCACCGGCATGCAAATCGAGCGAGACGCCGCCAAGCACCTCGATAGGGCCGAAGGATTTCCTCAGGCCGTCGACGCGGAACACGGCATCATTGCCCATTCGTTCCTCCCTGGCGACGACGCTATGGGCTGTTCCGGCAATTGTCAACACGATTGACAATTGCCAGAGGGCTTCCTAGCTTGGACCAACCGTGATGGCTCCACTAAGATGAGAGCACGTAAACGGGAGGTGAGGATGACTGGAAAATTGCCGTTCGAAGCACTGTCGGTCGAAACACTGGCGGCACGCCTCGGCGCCAACGCGGCGCTGTGCTCGCATATCGGCAAGGACACGAGCCGCTGGAAGGTTCGCGAGGTCGGCGACGGCAATCTGAACCTGGTGTTCATCGTCGAGGGTGCGCAGGGTGCGGCGGTCGTCAAGCAGGCCCTGCCCTATGTCCGCCTGGTCGGCGACAGCTGGCCGCTGCCGCTAAAACGCTCCTTCTTCGAATATCACGCGCTGACCCGGCAGCAGGCGAGAGCGCCCGGTTCGGTGCCGGCGATCCATCACTTCGTCGAAGGCCAGGCGCTGATCATCATGGAGTACCTGTCGCCGCACATCATCCTGCGGCGCGCGCTGATCGAGGGCCGGCAACCGCCCAACATCGCCAGAGACATCGGCCTGTTCATGGCCCGCACCCTGTTTCGCGGCTCCGACCTGCATATGGCGACCAGGGATCGCAAGGCCGATCTGGCGCTGTTCGCCGACAATGTCGAGCTCTGCGACATTACCGAGAACCTGGTGTTCTCGGACCCGTATTTCGACGCCAGGATGAACCGGCATACGAGCCCGCAACTCGACAGCGTCGTCGCAGAGCTGCGCGCCGACCGCGACCTCAAGGTCGAGGCGCAGCGGCTGAAGCACATTTTTGCGGCCAATGCAGAGACGCTGCTGCACGGCGACCTGCATTCCGGCTCGATCATGGTCACCGAGACAGAAACGCGGATGATCGATCCCGAATTCGCTTTCTACGGCCCGATCGCCTTCGACGTCGGCATGCTGCTCGCCAATTTCTGGATGGCGTTCTTTTCGCAGCGTGGCCACGAGCAGAACGGAACGCGCGACGCCATGCGCGCCTATCTGCTCGGAGTGACGGTCGAGACATGGTCGGTGTTCCGCAGCGAGTTCTCGCATCTGTGGCGGACCGAGCGCACCGGCATGCTCTACCAGCAAAGCCTGTTCGAGGATCAGGGCGACAGGCTTGGCGCCGAACAGGCGCTCGACCACATGCTGCACCAGGTGTGGACCGACATGCTGGGCTTTGCCGGCGTCGAGGTGCACAGGCGCATTCTGGGCCTCGCGCACAACGCCGATTTCGAGACCATTGCCGACGCCGATCTGCGCGCCACATGTGAGGCAAAGGCGCTGAAATTCGGCCGTCACATCGCCGTCAACCGGCGCCAGATCCACAGCATCGACGAGGTCAACAAATTGGCCGCACTGATCGAACGGGAGAATAGGATTTGAACGTCGGCGACCGCCACTACCGCACCATCTGGCTGAGCGACGACGGGCGTTCGGTGGAGATCATCGACCAGCGCTGGCTGCCGCATGATTTCCGCGTCGAAAAAGTCGGCACCGTTGCCGGCATCGCCACTGCGATCCGCGACATGTGGGTGCGCGGCGCGCCGCTGATCGGCGTCACCGCCGCCTATGGCGTCGCCATGCAGATGGCCGACGACCCTTCGGATGCGGCACTCGACGGCGTCTGGGAGGTCTTGCACGAAACCCGCCCGACCGCGATCAATCTGCGCTGGGCGCTCGATGAGATGCGCAATTTGCTGCGGCCGCTTCCATCAGGACAGCGCGCCGAGGCGGCTTACCGGCGCGCCGGCGAAATCGCCGACGAGGATGTCGGCCTCAACCGCGCCATCGGCGTCAACGGGCTTGAAATCATCAGGGAAATCGCAGCACGCAAGCAACCGGGCGAGCCGGTCAACATCCTGACCCATTGCAATGCCGGCTGGCTGGCCACCGTCGACTACGGCACCGCCACGGCGCCGATCTATCTGGCAACGGAAGCCGGCATTCCCGTTCATGTCTATGTCGATGAAACCCGCCCGCGCAACCAGGGCGCCCAGTTGACCGCATGGGAGATGGCCGGCCACGGTGTGCCGCATACACTGATCGTCGACAATGCCGGCGGCCATCTGATGCAGCGCGGCCAGATCGACATGGTCATCGTCGGCACCGACCGCACCACCGCCGACGGCGATGTCTGCAACAAGATCGGCACCTATCTGAAGGCGCTGGCCGCCGCCGACAACGACGTGCCGTTCTATGTCGCGCTGCCGTCGCCGACCATCGACTGGACGGTGGGGGACGGGCTTGCCGAAATCCCGATCGAACAGCGTTCCAGCGACGAGGTCTCGCTGGTCTGGGGCAAGACCGCGAATGGCGAGATTGCGCAGGTCCGCATCTCGCCGGAGACGACGCCCGCGGCAAACCCGGCCTTCGACGTGACGCCGGCGCGGCTGGTCACCGGATTGATCACCGAACGCGGCGTCGCCAGGGCGTCGCGCGACGGCTTGAAGGCGATGTTTCCCGGACGGGGATGATCCGGGCTGCCACGAATACTGCTGAAACGGCAGCGGACCTCAACATCAGCGAGTACAGCCCGCCAGATATTAGACCATGCTAAATGACGGCTGCGGGTGGACTGCGGAAGTTCGGCTGTATCGGCCGTTGAGACCGGAATGTGGCCAACAGCGGCCATCGCGCCAAAGGCGCCCCCAAAATTCTCAAGCGGCCAGCCTCACATTTCACCGCGGATCCGTGTGGAGGCGCTATTCGGCTAGCCCCGTCGCTGAGCCGGATGCCGACGCTCGTGCGGCACGCCGCCTCATGTGCTCTCGAAACAGAGTTCGAAGATCTCGAAAGTTCTCGAAGCCGAGGAAGCCAGCGAGCCGGACCACGGTCGTCGGTGACACCGAACAGGCAAGTGCCACCGAATTGGAGCTACCAAAGGCGATTAGTTCCGGCGTGACGAGGGCGCAGCGGACAACCCGTTCAAGCTGATCTGGGAATTCGAGCTGTCTCGAGGCGATCATCGACTTCAGTTCCGAAAGACTGCTTGGTGGTGCATCTTCATTCAGGCCTCGCATTCTCTACTGTTCTCCAGATGTGAGCGGCAATTACGGATGTCCATGTGAATTCGGGCGCACCGTCGTTCGACCCTCAAATTGCCTGCGGCTTGAAGTCACTCGGCGCGACGGGCATCACCGCCTTGAGCAGCGCAACGGATTTCTCCAACCCCTCGAGGCTATTGAGCAACACGTCCTCGTGCTCGATCGACAACCAGCCATCATAGTCTGCCATCTTCAGCCGATAGCAAAACTGTCGCCACCACTCCTCGCCGTGGCCGAAACCGAGGGTGATGTAGGACCAGCTTCGCGCCGGAATGTCCATCAGCGAACCATTCTCGAGGAGCGAAGTTGTCGCTTGAACAGGCGCGTTGAGCATCGTGTCCTTGGCATGGACGTGATAGACGGCCTCGCCGAGTGCTTCGGCGGCGACGAGGGGATCCGCCCCCATCCAGAACAGATGCGATGGATCGAGATTGGCGCCGACAATCGGGCCGACGGCCGCCCGGAGCTTCAGAAGCGAGGGAACGTTGTAGACGCACTGGTTGCCGTGAAGCTCGAGCGCGATGCGTTCGACACCGCAGTCTTTCGCGAGAACGACGATCTCGGCCCAGAAGGGTAGGAGCTTTTCCTCCCACTGGTAACGCAAGATCTCTTGCGTTTCCGGCGGCCAGGAAGAGACGACCCAGTTCGGCATCAGATCGCCGTTACGTCCTGCCGGCAGTCCGGACATGGTGCAGACGGTCTTGATCCCCATCTCGCCGGCGATGCGGATCGTGTCCTTGAGGCACTCGCCCTGCTCGGGTTGGGTTGGATGCAAGGGATTGCCGTTGGCGTTCAGCGCAATGATCTCGAGCCCGCGGGTTTCGAAGGCGCGAGTGAAGGCGCGGCGAGCATCGGCGCTTGCCTTCATCGTCTTCAGGTCGAAGTGGGGAGCTGTCGACCAGCCGCCCGTGTTGACCTCCACGCCCGAGACTCCAAGGCGCGCGGCGCTGTCGAGAAGCGCATCGAAGGTCATTCCGCCGAGGCTGTCGGAAACGAAGCCGAGTTTCATCTCTTTTATCCTTTAATGTTTGTAGAGAGACGGCTTTTTCGGTCTCGCAAGGGTGACGCGCGCGCCCTTCTGAAGGGCTTCGACGGCCGCTTCCGCAACGCGCGCTGCGCAGTAGCCGTCCCAAGCGTCCGCCGCGATTGGAGGGAATTCCCCGGTTCGGACGAAATTGAGAAAGGCCTTGTTCTGAAGCCGATAGGCTTCCGCAAATCGCGGCCTCCAGTCCGGCGCATAAAGCTCGTAGGACATGAGCCGGCCGTTCTGTCGCGTATGGATCGGCGCGTTGAGAAAGACTGACCCCTTTTCGCCGACGAGCTCACCGCGGACGTCATAGCCGTAGGCGGCGTTGTTGTTGATTTCGATGTTGACCAACTGGCCCTTGTCGGTCTCCAGGACCATGAAGACCGGCGCTCCCGTCCTGGAAGCGTCTATCCCGGCTGGCTGGAAGACGGAGATCGCCTTGTAATCGGCGCCGAGGACGAACCGGGCGACATCGAACTCGTGGGGGGCAGAGTTGGTGATAGCCATCTGGCCCGTGAAGTTTGCAGGCGCTTCCACGTTCCGGTGGAAATTGTGCATCATGATCGCGGCCCCGAGCGAGCCGTCGTCCAAGGCCGCTTTCATGTCTCGATAGGACGGGTCGAAGCGGCGCATGAAGCCCAGTTGGACGAACTGCCGGCCGCGGGACACTTCCGCCTCGATGACGTCCTGGCACTCCTTCGAGCTTTGCGAGAGTGGCTTCTCGCAAAGGACGGGTTTTCCGGCTTCGATGGCTGCTAGTGCAAGCGGCGCATGGGTTTCGTCGGGGCTGGCAATCAGAATGGCATCAACGTCACCGCGTCTTATGGTGGCAAGCGGATCGTCCGAGGCGTCACCTGCCCCGTATTCGTCGGCCGCCTTGCGCGCACGCTCCTGCGAGGCGTCGCACACAACCTGCAGCGAGACTCCCGGAAGATCTTCGGCGACAATGCGGGCGTGGTCGGCCCCCATGATACCCGCGCCTATGATCGCTATTCTGACAGACATTTTGGATCCTTTACTTGCGAAGCGCCCATTGCCGCAGCGATCGGTCGCCGTAGGCGGCGAGTACCACAATCAGACCAAGGACGAGGATGAACCATTGTGGACGGACGCCTGTGACCACGAGATAGGATTGAATGGAGGACAGAACGAAGGCCCCCATCAGTGCACCTGGCAGCGAGATCCTGCCGCCGGCGAGCAGGCAGCCGCCAAGCACGCAGGAAGCAATCGCCTGCAGTTCCATCAGGCGCCCCATCGAGCCGTCTGCGAAGCCAAGCTTGCCGGCCTCGAGCGTGCCAGCGAAACCCGCCAACATGCCGCACAGGACAAAAGCGGACAGTTTGATCCGATCAACGCGAACGCCACGCGAATGCGCGCTTTCGGCAGACTCGCCAACGGCGAGTAGGCGGTTGCCGAAAGGCGTTGCTTTCAACGCCACCAGGAGAATAACGGTCAAGGTCATGAGCCAGTAGAGCGCGGTGTTAAAGCCCAGGAAGTCACCGCCGCCGAGGACGAAGTAGGTCCAGCCCTTGCGCGCTGCATAGGGAATAGAGAATGAAAATCCCTCGGTCAGAGCGATGGCGATGCCGCGGAAGATCATCAGCGTCCCAAGCGTGATGATGAGGGATGGCGTGCCGGTTCGGGTTACCAGCAAGCCGTTGAACAGTCCGATCGCGGCGCCGGCCAACACCGCAGCAACTGCCGCGATCGACGGGTCAACCTGAGCCGCAAGCCAGAGGTAGGCTAGCGCGCCTATGCCGAAGGTCGAACCGACCGAGATGTCGATCTCGCCCGTCCCGATCACCAGAGCGACGCCGAGACTCATCAAACCCAGCGTTGCCGTCACCTGCAGGATGGTGCCGATATTGTAGAGATTGGCCCATCGACCGTCCGATGTTGAGGCGAAGATGACGATCAGAACGACGCCGATCAGGAAGATCCCGATCTCCGCGTGACGCCGAATGAGAGGCTTGGCGGAGGAGAGAGCCATCAGACCGCCTCCCGCTTTTCCACGACGCGCCCGCCCCGGCGGATAACCTCTTCGAGTTCTTCCGCCGTCATGGAATCCGTCGTTGCGTCCGCGACCTTTTCGCCATTCTCCATGATCACAATTCGATCGGCGAGCTTGTGCACCTGGAAGATGTCGTGGGTAATGTAGATGACGAGCAGGCCCTGCTCCTTGAGCTGGACGGCGAGCTCGTTGACGTGCTCGCGTTCGCGTACCGACAGATGGTTGGTCGGCTCGTCCATGATGACGACCCTGTTCTTGAATTCGACCGCGCGACCGATCTTCACGGACTGACGTTCTCCGCCTGACAGGCGTTCCACCTCGTCGTCCGCGGAGACATTTGCACGCAAGCCGAATTGCCGGATCACGCGTGTAGACTTCTCTCGCATCTTGCCCATATCGAGGAAGGGGATGCCGAGAACACGCTTGACCGGCTCGCGTCCAAGATAGAAATTGCGCGCGATCGACAGGTTGTCGCAGAGGCCGACGGACTGCTGGATCGTCTCGATCCCTTGGTCGATCGCGAGCTTCGGGTGAAACTTCTCCACCTTTTTGCCATCGAAAAAGACTTCGCCCGACGTCGGGGCGTAAATGCCGCAAAGGACGCGGATCAGCGTTGTCTTGCCGGCACCGTTATCGCCGACCAGGCCAATCATCTCGCCGGCGTGAAAGTCCACCGAGACGTTCTTGAGGGCGTGGAAAGCGCCGAAGTGGAGATCAAGGTTCTTGACCTGAATGAGGGCGTTGCTGTTCGCCATTTGATGTCCTCCCGCGTCAAACGCTGTGTCCGAGGAAACGGGCCAGTTTCTGATTGAAGATGACCGCCACGATGAGCACGACACCGACGAAGGTGATGTACCAGGACGAGGGCGCGCCAAGAGCGATGAGTTCGTAGCGGAAGCTGACGACGATGAGAGCTCCGAGTACGGCTCCAATGATCGAGCCGCGTCCGCCAGTCAGCAGGCAGCCGCCGATGACCGCGGCAGAAATGGCCTCGAGCTCCATGTTCTCGCCGAGCGTGACATGGGTTTGCGGCTGGTTGCATAGGGTCAGGATGCCGGCGAATCCGGCGAGCAGCGAGCAAAGGACGAAGGCCCAGATCTTCACTCGGTCGGTGCGGACGCCGCGCGATTCCGCGCTTTCACGGCTTCCCCCGGTGGCCAGAAGGCGATTTCCGAAGGGTGTGGCCCAGAGGACGATACCAAGAACGGCCGCGGCCACGGCAAGCCAGAATATGGCCGCTTCGACACCGAACAGTTCGCCGCCGAACAGACGGGTCACCGGATGGATGCGTGCATCGGCTGAGAAATTGTGGACCGAGCCACCCGTCCAGACATAGATGATCCCGCGGACCGCGAAGAGTCCGCCGAGCGTCACGATCATCGACGGCAAGTGCCCCTTGACGACGGCAAGCGCCTGAAGAAGGCCGACGAAGGCGGCCATGACCAGCGCTACAACGAGCGATCCGGGCACGCCGAAACTCGGTTCCAGCGTGATGAAGGCAACGCCAGCCAGTCCGTAAACGGAGCCGACGGACAGGTCGATTTCCTTCGTCATGATGACAAAGGCCTGGCCCATGGCGACGAAGGACAGGATGGCTGTGAACTGCGTGACATTGGTGATGGTCTGGGCGGTCCACCAGCCGGAAAAGTCGATCAGGGAAAACACGACAAGCATGACGACGACGCCGATGATCGCGCCGAAGCCCTGGCCTCGCACAAGCTGTTTCATGACACTCTGCTCGCTGGTTTCATGTGCGACATCAGGCGCACAAATGAGTCGGGGCAGCCGGCGCTCCTCGTCGCAGCCGGCCGCCCCTCCGGGAGGAACCCTTACCAGGTGTTCTGCTCGTCGTAGGCCTTGTCGCCAAAGACACCGCGAACCAGTTCGGCCCACTTGTCGGCGTTATCCTTGTTGATAATCACGGGACCGGTCAGGATATTCGACTGCGGCGCGTAACCGAACTCCTTGTTCCAGTAGAGCCATTCCATCGGCGCGTAACCCTGCAGCCAGAAGCCCTGGCTGTTCGTCGCCAGCACATGTCCGGCGCGCACGCCCTCGATCGAAACCGGACCCTCGTCAACCGTCAGGACAGTCACACCCTTGTCGTCGACATCCGGGTCGAGCTTCATCTCATTGGCGACACCCCATGCCCAGGGTGAAGACCAGCCAGCAACCGTGAAGATGTAATTGGTGTCCGGGTTGGCCTGCAGGAAGGACTGCAAGGTATTGCGTGCCGTCGCCGGTTCGGCGCCAATAAACAGTTCATCGACCTTGGCGCCGGCCTTCTCCATTGCGTCCTTCATTCCGGCGCAACGAGCCTTGAGACCCTGGTGGGCGGAGTCATGGCTTGCACAGACGATATGGGTCGGTTTCGGGATTTCGCCGGCTTCGGCCTTTTCGAGCGCGTATTCGCCGAGCTTCTTGCCTGTGAGATATTCGTCGCCGCCAACATAAGTCAGGTAGGGAATGCGCTCGCCCTCAGGCCGGCCGTCCGGAATATTGAAGGCAACGACCGGAATGCCGGCTTCGATAGCCTTGCGCAGCGGTCCTTCGAAGGCATCGGAACTGACGATCGGGACAGCAATGCCATCGGGCTGGGTCGAGATAGCCTGCTCGAGAAGGCGAACGTGTTCCTGGACCGAATAGTTGTTGGTGGAGATGTATTCGGTTTTGACGTTCGGATATTTCTTCTCGAACTCCTCCATCGACTTCGTCAGCCAACCCATGTTCGGATCGTTCGATCCGATGTGAGAGACCATGACGAAGCGATATTGCTTTTCGCCGTCCTGCGCATGGGCGGTGCCGCCGAATGCGGTGGCGGCCATCAAGGCAGAAAGCAGAATTGAATTTCCGAATTTCATGGGGTTCCTCCTCCGTTAACGATGTGATTATCTGGATTGAAATCACATCAGACAAGGAAGATGGAGGCCATTTTATGATGCGAAATACATCATAATGCCCATGCAACACAACAATGGGGCAAGCCGTTCAAAAATTTGGCGTTGCGATGAGTAATGACTTCCGAGATGATGTTTTCACCATCAGTTTTTAAGCGGAAACTGGAGAAAGCTGTGATCGATCACCTGCAAAATCGGACATGGAAAGGCCCCAAGGTCCAGGAAATTGCCAAGCTCGCAGGAGTCGGTCCTGCGACGGTCGACAGGGTCCTTAACAACCGCAGCGGTGTCCGAGAACGAACGAGAGCCCGCGTCCTGGGGGCGGTCGAAAAGCTGAAAAACGAAAGCGCGGACCGCGACATCCCTTTGCATATTCGTCTATTTTGTGACTCCGGCGAAACATTCAATGCAGCAATGACGGCCGCTGTAACCGAGGTCAACCGAACCCTTGCCGGCATCGAGATTGAGGGAGATTACCTAACCACCAGCGAAGTCGAGCCTTCATCGTTTGCGCGCCGGATTGAGCAGCAAGGTAACGCCGCGGATGGTGTCGTAGTCATCGCTCGCGAGCATCCGGCGATCAACCGCGCGATACGCAAGCTTCGGTCCATTGAAATTCCCGTCATCTGCCTGACGACCGATCTGCCGAGTTCCCGTCGCAGCGCTTATATTGGCAATGATCAGTACGCCGCTGGCAGCGTGGCGGCGCTTCTGATCGGCAATGCTCTCCCAAAGGAACGTAGCAATATTCTGATCGTCATGAGCGTGGCGTTCCGCTGCAAGCAAGAGCGTGAGATGGGCTTCCGGAGGGTGCTCCGTTCCGACTTTTCATATTTGAAGATCGAGGAACGTGTGATTTCTGACGACAGGCCGGAGAGCACTTGTGAGCAGTTAACCCGCTATTTCGAGGCACATGGTTACCCGGCCGCGATCTACAATGTCGCCGGCGCCAACCGCGGCGTGGCAAAGGCACTGGAGGACGCCGGAAAGGCCCGCGACACGGTCTTCGTCGGCCACGAATTGACCAACCACTCACGAAACCTCCTGGAATCCGGCGTCATGGACTATGTCATTTCACATGACTTCAGTGGCGAGCTGACGGCGGCCGCCAAATGGATCCGTGACAACGTCAACGGCGTAACGGTCGAGCCGTCCTATTCGCAGATCCTGGTGCACACCCGATACAATTGCGGTCTGTGACGAAAAAGCCCCCAGTCATGGCGGAAATCTGGGCAGGGGGTGGAATCGCCTTTCAGCCGCGCATCGCCTGAGGGAACGTATCCGAAGAACTCCAATCGAGCCACTCATGGCATCTGCCTTCGCTGACCGTTTTGGGTCGCGAGTTGCCGTTTCCGGCTAGCTAGAAACTCGCCCGTTCAATGGACGGGCGGACATGCCGCTGTCATGTGCGAATTAATGTAACACAACGTTAAGACTGACGGCTCGCCGGACCCCCGAAAAGACCCGGCCTCGCCGGCAATGCCAAATGCGATGTCGATCCACCGCATGATCCGACAAGGCCGCCACCAACTGGCGCAGCCAACGGCGGGACTGCGGAATTGGCTGTCGTGAACGCGTTCGTCCCAAACGGTTGCCAAATCCATGGTAGTGTGATTATACCAGTTACTAAGGTGACGATCGGCAGGGCCATCGTTGGAGATCAGGAGGACGGCTAGATGACAACGATTGCGCTGTTTGGTGCCGGCGGCAAAATGGGTTACCGCCTGTCGACCAATTTTCGTGGCTCTCCCTACATCCTACGCCATGTCGAGGTCAGCGACGCCGGCCGCGAGCGGCTGAAGACCGGGCTGGGCATCGACGCGGTCAGCGCCGATGAAGCCCTGAACGGCGCCGAGGTGGTGATCCTGGCGGTTCCCGACACGCATGTCGGCAAGGTCGCTGCCAGCATCGAGGGCAAGCTTGCGTCCGGCACCATGGTGGTCGTGCTCGACGCCGCAGCGCCTTTCGCCGGTCATTTGCCGAAGCGGCCGGACCTGACCTATTTCGTCACCCATCCCTGCCATCCGCCGATCTTCAACGACGAGACCGACATGGCGGCCAAGAAGGACTATTTCGGCGGCGTCAAGGCCAAGCAGCATATGGTCAGCGCGCTGATGCAGGGACCGGAAGAGGATTTCGCCAAGGGCGAAGCGATCGCCAAGATCATCTGGGCACCGGTGATGCGGTCGCATCGCGTCACGGTCGACCAGATGGCGCTGCTTGAGCCGGGCCTTTCGGAGACCGTCTGCGCTTCGCTGCTGGTCGTCATGAAGGAAGCGGTCGACGAGGTCGTTGCGCGCGGGGTCGACCAGCAGGCCGCGCTCGACTTCCTGCTTGGCCACATGAATGTGCTCGGCGCCGTCATCTTCGGCGAGACCAAGGGCGTGTTCTCCGACGCCTGCAACAAGGCCATCGAGTTCGGCAAGCCGGTGCTGATGCGCGACGACTGGAAGCGGGTCTTCGAGCCGGAAGAGATTGCAGCGAGCATCCAGCGCATCACCTGAAGGCGGAAGCCGCCTTTCCTTCTCCTCTCGTAGGAGAAGGTACAGGCGCGTCCTATGTCACCGCGGTGACCCTGCCCGCCGCATCGAGGCGACAGCCGACTCGCGCCTGCCGAACCTCGACGCCGCCTTGTCTTGCATAGTGTATGCGCACCTCGATCGGCGCCGTGAGTGCGCCCCGAAATTGCTGCAACGGGCCCGCGCTTACCGCGTGAACAAGCACGGCGCCAAGCGGCGTCGCGGCCGACGCGATCGCCGTGCGGCAGGCGCGCACCACAGCTGGTGGGATACCGGGTTTGGCGTTCAGTGGCGCCATAAACGGATAGCCGTAGGTGATCCGCGCCGACGTGTTGCGACCAGTTCCGGAAGGCCTGAGCTTGCGTGGCAGGATGGCGAATTGACTCGCAGCCTTGGCCTTGGTGGTGGCTGGCGTGATGCCGGCATTGCTGCTCGCGGCTTGCCCAGCGCCCAGCGCCGGGTTGCCTGGCTTACCTCCTGGAGCGGTGCCCGATGCGGACGAAGGGTCGCCCACCCCGACACCTGTCGACAGGCCGCCGCTTGCGCCGCCGAGGTTGCCGCTGACGCCAAGTCCGGCACCGAGCGATCCCTTGCCCGCGCCGAGCGATCCGCCAAGGCTTGCTCCCCCTACTCCGTCGACGCTCGAGCCGCCCGCCACCGAGGCGCCTTTCGGGCCGGCGCTAAGGCCAGCACCGACCCCGACACCGCCAAGTTTGCCGCCAAGCCCCGCCTCAAGAGCCGAGGCAGGGCAAATTGCGATCGCGACGGTCAATGCGGCTGCGACGTATTTGTTCATCACCATATTCCTCCTGCGGCATGGATTCGGCCCACCGAAATGCCCTTCACGATCAGCCTCGCTAGGGAGCGCCGAGCTTCGGCGGTCGCGTCGGGAGCAACGCGTCGGGAAGCGCGATGGTCGCCACCAGAACAGGTCGCGTTGGTTTTTTGGCCTTCACTTTGTGGTTTTCCCGCAACCCCGATTGACGGGCTGGTCGCGAGCGCACGGACACATCTGCACGCGAAGCTGCGACGGCACGCGTTTTCGGAACGCGGTTGATACGCTCGCTGCGACGCTCATCCCGGGCCTTTTCAACGTCAATCGCCTTTCGAGCGGCGCCGAGCTCGCGGGCCAGGCCGACGGCCTTGTTGCGCTCTTGCTCCAACGCCACGCTCAGCTCCATCGAGACGCGGCTCGCTTCCTGCCTTGCCGCGTCGCGTTCCCGCCGGGCGCTGTCGCGATCACGAGCAGCTGAATCTGCCCGTTCGCGCTCCAGTTCGAATGCGTCGCCAGCTCGCTTCAAAGCCGCCTCGGCCACCTGTCGTTCCCTGATGGCGTCGGTGCGCGCAGCAGCAGCCAGATCCGCGCTTGTCCTAAGCGCGTCGATGGTCTGGCGCGCCGCGGTGAGTTCGCGTTCGAAGCGCTCAGCCTTGTGCCGCTCCTCATCCAGCGCTCGCTGCGCCTCTGCCACAGAGGCCGCCATGGAGTGACGCGCTTCAAGCATGGCGGCCTTCTCGTGATCGGCGAGAATGGCTTTGGCCTTCAAGCCTTTCACTTGGCTTTGCGCCACTTCCAGATCGAGCGCGAGCTCTTCGGCCCATCGCCGCTGCTGTTTTAGCGCCTGTCCTTGTTCAGCCATCATGTCGGCTACCGCACGCGCCTGCGCACTGGCATCGCGGGCGCCGCGCTGCATCACGGCCAGTTCGGCTCGCGCCGCCGCCAAATCGCGGCCGTCATGGTCAGCGCGAGCTGGGTCACCGCGAGCCGGCTGCACGCTCTTCCTGAGCGCGTCGACTTCCCTCAGCGCCGCAAAGAGCTTTTGTTCCAGCGTACCACGGTTAATCCGCACCGCATCGAGTTCCCGCACCAAGGCGTCGGCCCGTTGACGGGCCGTCGCAAGGTTCTGATTGTGTCGGGCGGCATCGTTGCGAGCAGTCCGGCGAGCCGCAAGTGCTTCCGCGCGCGCTGCCGCAATTTCCATACGAGCGGCGGCTAGCTCATTCAGCAATGCCCCTTGCAGATTTTGCCGCTGCTCCGCAGCAGGCTGCCGAGGTGTGTGGGAACCGCGCACGCCCGGCTGCGCCTCGGCCTGGCCGTTCTCGACACTGGCGCGTTGCGAAGCCACGGCCGAAGAGCCGTCGCTGGCTGCGTCCGCCGGCGGTTCGGGCGCTTCTTGTTTAACCTCCACCGAAGCCGTGAGGTCGGAAGGCGAACTTTGTATCAGTTTGACGGTTATGTCAGCCCGTTCCTGACGGCCGCTCCTGGCTTGCAAGCGATCGGAAATCAGCTTTGCCAATTCCTCCTCACGCAGACCTGCCGCGGCAATGCTGCCGATCAAGGGAAGGTCAAGCGTGCCAGTCGAGTCGATGGTGAAACTATGGTTGAGCTGCAGCGCCTCCAGAACGCCGTCGCGCAAGGCAGTCCATTGCCAAACGTGCAGTTCGATCGTGTCTCGCGGAGCAAGTCTGTCGTCAGCCTGCGGCCGACCGTGTGCCGCAGATCCCAGCAGCAGGATGATACACAACGAAATGAGGCACAGCACGGCGCTGCAGCTGCTGCCGCGCATGCCACGCAATGAAGCCGAATGCCGTCGGTCAGCAAAGCTTGGCGCGGGGCTGCAGGATGGCGGCCTGAAACTCTGCACAAAAGTCATAGCTGAACCTCACCGGCAACGCGACCCTTGCCGCGAACGGATTTTTTAGAAAAACCGCGCGCAGGCTGGGGCCGCGGAGAAATTCCACAACCAGTAGGCGATACTAGCAAAGCCTGCGCGTAGCGCTGAGCACCGAATAAGGCTTAGGAATGTCTCCTCCTTACTTACTTATTGCGCCCTCGCCCGCGTATCATACCGCTTAAGGTGGTGGTTCTCCGACCTGGCCAGATGCAGGCGCATCGCAGGGAACGAAGTATCGCTCTTGGTGGGATGACTCTCCGGTGGCGCTTTCTGCTCATCAGATACATATCATCTGAATTTGTGGTTGACTCATTATACCAGTTGGCTTAGCTGTTGGATTGGCTTTGGCCAGCCGAGGCCGGGCTGAAAATTGGGCAGGCGGCAGGTGGAGGGGCAGGCTGAAGACGGAACCGAACCGGATGATCCGCCCAGGTGAGCCGGCAAATGACCCGGTCCCGCGACACCGGATGCGATCCGCCTGACAAACTGGAATGCATTTCAGCCTGGGCCGCGGAAGCACAGGCTTTTTCAAATGGGAGGAAATCATGAAACTCACTCGCAGAATGACATTTGCGGCTTTTGCCGGCATGCTGGCGCTGGGCACCGCGGCACCCGCCTACGCGGCGGATCTCATTGCCATCATCACGCCCTCGCACGACAACCCATTCTTCAAGGCCGAAGCCGTCGGCGCGGAAGCCAAGGCCAAGGAACTCGGCTATGAAACGCTGGTGCTAGTCCATGACGACGACGCCAACAAGCAGTCCGAGCTGATCGACACGGCGATCGGCCGCGGCGCCAAGGCGATCATCCTCGACAATGCCGGCGCCGACGCCTCGGTCGCCGCCGTGCAGAAGGCCAAGGACGCGGGCGTTCCGTCGTTCCTGATCGATCGCGAGATCAACGCCACCGGCGTCGCCGTCGCGCAGATCGTCTCCAACAACTACCAGGGCGCCCAGCTCGGCGCGCAGGAGTTCGTCAAGCTGATGGGCGAGAAGGGCAATTACGTCGAGCTGGTCGGCAAGGAATCCGACACCAATGCCGGCATCCGCTCCAAGGGCTATCACGACGTCATCGACGACTATCCGGATCTGAAGATGGTGGCGCAGCAATCGGCCAACTGGAGCCAGACCGAGGCCTATGCCAAGATGGAATCGATCCTCCAGGCCAACCCGGACATCAAGGGCGTGATCTCCGGCAACGATACGATGGCGATGGGCGCCCATGCCGCCCTTGCCGCCGCCGGCCGCAAGGACGTCATCGTCGTCGGCTTCGACGGATCGAATGACGTGCGCGACTCGATCGCCTCTGGCGGCATCAAGGCCACGGTCCTGCAACCGGCCTATGCGCAGGCGCAGATGGCGGTCGAGCAGGCCAACGACTTCATCAAGAACAAGAAGTCTCCGGCCGAGGAAAAGCAGCTGATGGACTGCGTCCTGATCAATGGCGACAATGCCGCCAAGCTGGAAACCTTCGCGCTGACCAACTGAGCCGGTGTGACATCAATCGCAAGGGACGAGCTTCCGGCTCGTCCCTTGCTTCCATTTCCCGGGTGCCTGACCGCCATGCCGAACAAGCCGACATGTTGAACAAGCTGACTTGGGCGACCGTTGCCGTGATATTTGGCATCAGCCTGACTGCCTGCAAGATCCTGCCGACACCGTCCGCGGAAGATGGCGGCAATGCACCGGCCTTCAATGCGGACAAGATGGTCGGCGATATCTGGGCTGCCAAAATGCTGCCCTATCTCCAGCAGAAGGCCGGATCGTTTCCCGAGGTTCACGCCCTGGCGAAAGCCGATCCTGCGGCTGCCGGCGCCAAGTATGGCAATCCGAAGAAGCAGGCGAATTCGCCGTGGACCTTCGCGGTTCGCCTCGAAGGCAAGATTGTTGCGGCGAACACACAGTCACGCGCGGCAACCATGGATGTCGATGCCGACGGTGACGGCAAGGCGGATGCACGGGTGCAGATCGGACCCGCGATGCGTGGCACCGCGCTGCGCGACAGCCTCGACTTCATCCAGTTCAACGATTTCACCAATCAGATCGACTTCGCCCAGTTCGGCAAGGCGTTCAACATCCATGCCGACAAGACGGTGCTCTCCAAGCTGCCGCGCGAAGCGCTGGAGGGCCGCAGCGCCAGGGTCGTCGGCGCTTATGTCATGGGCAGCGGCCAGGACTTGCCGCTGGTGACCCCGGCGGAGGCAGAGGTGGGGCCGAAGCCATGACTGCCGCCGGCGATCATGATGTCATCCTGAAGCTGGAAGACGTCTCCAAGGTCTATTCGGGGACAGTCGCGGTCAAGCGCGCGAATTTCGAAGTGCGCAAGGGCGCGGTCAACGTGCTGGTCGGCGAAAACGGCGCCGGCAAATCGACGCTGATGAAGATCATCGCCGGCGTCGAACAGCCGACGCTCGGCCGCATCCTCCTGGAGGGCGAAGAGGTCTCCTTCTCCTCATCCGGCGACGCGGTGAACCGCGGCATCGGCATGGTGTTCCAGGAGCTGAACCTGTTCGGCAATCTGAGCGTCGCCGAAAACATATTTGCCACCCGCGAGATCAGCAACCGGTTCCGCAAGATCGACAGCCGGGAACAGGAGCGCCGCGCGGCGGAATTTCTCGAGCGCCTGCAGGCCGGCATCCGGCCGGACATGCTGGTCGAGGATTTGCGCATCGGCCAGCAGCAACTGGTCGAGATCGCCAAGGCGGTCTCGCTCGATGCGCGCATCCTGATCATGGACGAGCCGACCTCGGCGCTGAGTGCGGCGGAAGTCGAGATCCTGTTCAAGGTGATCGCCGACCTCAAGGCGCGCGGCGTGGCGATCGTCTACATCTCGCACCGGCTCGAGGAGCTGATCCGCATCGGCGACTACATCACCGTGCTGCGCGACGGCCGCATCACCGGCCAGGAGAGGATGAAAAACGTCGACACGCAATGGATCGTGCGGCAGATGATCGGCTCCGACGCCAAGGACTTCGCCAAGCCCGACGGCCATGTTCCGGGCGATGAGATCTTCCGCGCCGAGGATATCTGCCTGCCGCGCGTAACCGGGGGGCTTGCGGTCGATCATGTCTCGCTGTCGCTGCGTGCCGGCGAGATCCTCGGCATATACGGCCTGATGGGCGCCGGACGCAGCGAGCTGTTCGACTGCATCATGGGGCGCCACGGCCATGCCACCGGGGCGATCTTCATTGTCGGCAAGAAGGTCAGGGAACGCGACACCACGCGGCGCATCCGGCGCGGGCTGGCGCTGATCCCCGAGGATCGCCAGCGCGAAGGTCTGGTGTCGATCCTCTCGGTCGCCAGCAATCTGACTCTGGCCAGCCTGTCGCGGTTTGTCCGCCTGTTCCATATCAGCGGCGCCAAGGAGAACCAGGCGGTGACACAGATGGTGCGGGAACTGGCGATCAAGGTCGCCGATCCGGCGCAGGAGGTCTCGTCGCTGTCGGGCGGCAACCAGCAGAAGGTGGTGATCGGTAAGGCGCTGCTCACCGGACCGAAGGTGCTGTTGATGGACGAACCAAGCCGCGGCATCGATGTCGGCGCCAAGGCCGACGTCTTTCGCACCATGCGCAAACTGTCCCGCGACGGGCTGGGCATTCTGTTCGCCACCTCCGATCTCGACGAGGTGATGGCGCTGTCCGACCGCATCGCGGTGATGAGCAATGGAAAACTGACCGGCATGTTCGATCGCGCCGAGGCGACGGAGGCGGCACTTGTCGCCGCATCGGCGCTTGGCCACGGGCCGGTCCCGCACATGGAGAGCCACGCCCATGACTGACATCCCGGCCAAGGCTTCGGTTGCCTCCGCCTCGAGCGGGTCCGTGCTGCTGACGCTGATGAAGGCGAGGACGTTCATTGCGTTGATCGCCGTCCTGATCTTCTTCTCGATCGCGGCGCCGAATTTCCTGTCGGCCGCCAACCTGATCCTGATGTCGAAGCACGTCGCGCTGAACGCCTTCCTCGCCATGGGCATGACCTTCGTCATCATCACCGGCGGCATCGACCTCTCGGTCGGCTCGATTGTCGGCCTGTGCGGCATGGTCGCCGGCTATCTCGTGCTCAACGGCATCGACCTGCAGGTCGGCTACACGATCTATTTCAACGTCTTCGAGATCGCACTGATCACGCTGGCGGTCGGCATATTGATCGGCGCCGTCAATGGATTGCTGATCACCAGGCTGAATGTCGCGCCGTTCATCGCCACGCTCGGCGTGCTCTATGTCGCGCGCGGCCTGGCGCTGCTGTCGTCGGATGGCCGCACCTTTCCGAACCTCGTCGGCAAGCCCGATCTGGGCACGACGGGGTTCGGCTTCCTCGGCGCCGGCCGGCTGCTCGGCCTGCCGGTCTCGATATGGATTCTTGTCGTCGTGGCAGTTGGGGCGGCCTATCTCGCCAAATACACCCCGCTCGGCCGCCACATCTTCGCCGTCGGCGGCAACGAACGGGCGGCGCGGATTTCGGGCGTCAGGGTCAACATGGTGAAGATGTTCGTCTACATGTTCTCCGGCTTCTGCGCGGCGGTCGTCGGGCTGATCATCTCGTCCGAACTGATGGCCTCGCATCCGGCGACCGGCGAAAGCTTCGAGCTCAACGCCATCGCCGCGGCTGTGCTCGGCGGCACCTCGATGTCGGGTGGCCGCGGCACGATCGGCGGCACAATCGTCGGCGCCTTCGTCATCGGCATCCTTTCCGACGGGCTGGTGATGATGGGGGTGAGCTCGTTCTGGCAGATGGTGATCAAGGGCCTGGTCATCATCGTCGCCGTCGTCGTCGACCAGGCGCAGCGCCGGCTGCAGAGCCGGGTGACGCTGATGCAGATGGCAAAGGCGGGCTGACCCGTGGCGGAACTGCGAGGAGCGCTGATCGGCTGCGGCTTCTTTGCCGTCAACCAGATGCATGCCTGGCGCGACATCGACAGCGCCTCGATCGTCGCCATCTGCGACCGCGACCCGGAACGGCTCAAGGTGCTCGGCGACCAGTTCGGCATTGAGCGACGCTACACAGACGCGGCGGCACTGTTTGCCGGCGAAAGCCTGGATTTCGTCGATATCGCCACCACCGCGCCGAGCCATCGTTCGCTTGTCGAGATGGCGGCACAACACCGCGTTCCGGCGATCTGCCAAAAGCCGTTTGCGCCGACGCTTGCCGACGCCAAGGCCATGGTGAAGGCATGCAGCGATGCCGGCGTGGCGTTGATGGTGCATGAGAATTTTCGCTGGCAGTCGCCGATCCAGACGGTGCGCGCGGTGCTCGACAGCGGCGACATCGGCACGCCCTTCTTCGGCCGGATCTCGTTCCGCTCGGCCTATGACGTATTTTCCGGGCAGCCCTATCTGGCGACGGGAAAGCGCTTCATCATCGAAGACCTCGGCATCCACAGTCTCGACATAGCCCGCTTCCTACTGGGCGACGTTTCGACGATCACGACCCGAACCGCTCGCATCAACCCCAACATTGCCGGCGAGGACGTCGCTACCATGCTGATGGACCACAAGAGCGGTGCAACGTCCGTGGTCGACTGCAGCTATGCGACCAAGCTCGCGACCGAGCCGTTTCCGCAGACGCTGGTCGAGATCGACGGCAGCGACGGCACGATCCGGCTCGAGCAGAATTACCGGCTCACCGTCACCGGCAGGAACGGAACGGCGGTCAGCGACGTCTCGCCGCCGCTGCTGCCCTGGGCATCGCGGCCGTGGCACAACATCCAGGAAAGCGTCGTCGCCATCCAAAAGCACTGGGTCGCCTGCTTGGCGAGCAAAACCGAGCCGGCAACCTCGGGCGCCGACAATCTTAGGACCTTGGCGCTGGTCGAGGCCGCCTATGCCGGTGCTGCAAGCGGTGAACCGGTGCAACTCGACGCTTTGCTGAGATGACCGCGGATGCCTTCCTCCTCTATGGCACACACACGGTCGAAACCGAGCCAGTCAGCTTGCGCGCCGGCGCGCTCAGCGCCGACTTCGTCAACGGCAATCTGCGCACCATCCGCCATGGCGGCATTGAGGTGCTGCGCGCCATAGCCTATATCGTCAGGGATCGCGACTGGGGCACCTACGAGCCGGCGCTGACGGATTTGGTCATCGACCAGGGCGCCGACACTTTCACTGTCAGCTATTCGGCAAGCTGTGTCGGACCGGAGCGAAGCCGGCTCGACTTTCGCGCGACGATCAAAGGTTGCGCCGACGGCCAGCTGGTTTTCGACGTGAGCGCGCTTCCCGAAAACGCTTTCGAGACCAATCGCTGCGGCTTCTGCATCCTGCATCCGATCGCCGGCCTGGCCGGCAGCCCGGTCACTGTCGAGCACACCGACGGCAGCGTCGTCGCAACGAAACTTCCTGAGCTGATCGACCCCTGGCAGCCTTTCAAGGATCTGCGGGCGATCACGCATGAGGTCCGGCCCGGCGTCACCGCGGAATGCCGGATGGAAGGCGATGCGTTCGAGATGGAGGACCAGCGCAATTGGTCGGACGCGTCCTACAAGACCTATGTCCGGCCGCTGGCGCTGCCTTGGCCCTACATGCTGCCCGCCGGCCAGACTGTGCGCCAGACGATCAGGCTGCGTGTGACCGGGGACGGCAGGGTGCCGGCTGCCGCAGCAACCGCCGAGCCGGTCCGAGTCGAACTCGGCGAAACCGGACCGCTGCTGCCGGATATCGGCGTGATCATCTATCCGGACGAGGTCGAGACGGCGCTGGCAAACCTGCCGACACTGTCCGCGCTCGGCCCGCAGCAGCTGATGTTCCATTACGATCCAACGCGGGGCCATGGCCTCGACGCCTTGCAGTCCTTTGCCCGGCTCGCCGCAGCCTACCCGGTCGAGACCATGCTCGAATGCGTCGTTTCCTGCGTTGGCGATCTCGATGCCGAGCTCTCAGGCGTCGCCGGCATGGTGCGTCAGGCCGGGCTGAAACTCTCGGCTATTGCCGTCTCGCCTTCGGTCGACCGGCAGTCGACGCCGCCGGGCAGCGCATGGCCTCAATGTCCGCCGCTTGAAGATGTCTATGCCGCGGCACGCCGCGCCTTTCCCGACATCCGCCTCGGCGGTGGCATGTTCAGCTATTTCACCGAACTCAACCGCAAGCGCGTTCCCGCCGATCTGCTCGATTTCGTCAGCCACTGCACCTGCCCGATCGTGCACGCCGCCGACGATCTCAGCGTCATGCAATCGCTGGAGGCGCTGCCTTTCATCACCCAATCGGCGCGGGCGATCTTCGGAGCAAAACCCTACCGGATCGGCCCATCGACCATCGCCATGCGGCAGAACCCCTATGGCGGCGCGACCAAGGCCAATCCGCACCGTCAGCGCATCGCCATGGCCGACCGGGATCCGCGCCATGCCGGGCTGTTCGCGGCAGCATGGACGATCGGCTATGCCGCGCGGGTCGCGCCGGCCGGGCTGGAGATGCTCACGCTGTCCAGCTTCAGCGGACCGTTCGGCGTGCTGGGGGCATCCGGGGAACCCGTCGGCGAAGGTGAACCCCGGCCGATCTTCCAAGCCGTGCAGGGGCTTTGCGAACTGGCCGGCTTCAGGCAAGTGGCGGCGAGGACGAGCGATGAGACGCGGGTGCTCACGCTGGCCGGCCGTTCTGCCGCGGGCCAGACCGTCATGTGGCTGGCAAACCTGACGGCGAGCGAAGTGACGGTTGATATTTCCGGGTTCGAACGACGCCGCCTTGTGATGACGCCTTACGCGATCACCCGGATCGGGTGAATCAGCTGCCGGAATTCGTCACCCGGAGTTCATCACGTAGAGAGCGCGTGAACGTTCAAGATGCTTGATCATCGCCTTCTCGGCGCCGTCCGCGTCCTTCTGCTCGATGCGGCCGATGATCTCTTCGTGCTCGGTCAGCGTAAAATTTTCCTTGCCGGTCCAGATCAGCATCTCGGTGTGATATTCCTTCAGCCAGCCAAGCATCGCTTCGCTGACCGCGACGTAGATCGGGTTGCCGGATATCGCCGCGATCTGGGTATGAAACTTCATATCGGCAGATATGAAGGCTTCGGAATCGCCGCGAAAGCTCCGCTGTTCGGCAACGGTTGCCCGCAACCGCTGAGCGTCCTCGGCGGTGGCCTTTTCGGCGGCTTCCCTGACCATGCCGCGCTCGAAGAAGATGCGGGCGCTCTTGAGGTGCTCGAGCGTGTCCTTCGACGACGACAGAATGATCTTGGCGGCGCCGTCGACCTGCTTGATGATCGACTTGGCGGTCAGCTGAAGCACCTTCGCCCGCTCGCCATGCGAGATCGCGACAAGGCCCATATTGCTCAACGCCTGCATCGCCTCGCGGATCGCCGGCCTGCCGACCGCGAAGCGCTCCATCAGCTCGCGCTCCGACGGCATGTCGTCGCCCGGCTGCAATTCGCCGCTGGTGATCAAGCGCTTCAGTCGCAAAAACACTTCGTCGGAAAGTTTGCGCCGGACGATCGGCTCCGAACGGTTCATCGTCGCGAATCACTCCCTTGACCGGTTCTGTTTAGCATCGTCATCACGAATCTCGGAATGCTCGGCCGAGCAGGATATCGCTTGCAATACTTATGTACTCATTATACCAGATTCCGAGGATCAGGGAACTTTTTTCGGACTATGATCACCCTCACCTATCGCATCGAAACCCCAGGCAGCATCGAGGCGCTGGCGGCCAAGATCGCCAGCGACCAGTCGACCGGAACCTTCGTTGCGCTGGCCGGCGAGACCGAGGAGCTCAAGGCCCGGGTGGCGGCGCGCGTACTGGCGATACGGCCTCTTCCGGACGCCGAACGCCCGTCCCTTCCGGAAGCCGGCGTCGGGCCCTTCAAGCGCGCGGATGTCGACATCGCATTTCCGTTTGATGCCATCGGCACCGATCTTTCGGCATTGATGACCATCGCCATCGGTGGCGCCTTCTCGATCAAGGACCTGTACGGCATTCGCGTCGTCGATATGAAGCTGCCGGAGGAATACCGGGGCGCGCACCCGGGTCCGCAATTCGGTGTCGCCGGCAGCCGCCGGCTGACCGGCGTCAGGGATCGCCCGATCATCGGAACGATCGTCAAGCCGGCGCTTGGGCTGCGCCCGCACGAGACGGCCGAAATGGTCGGTGAGCTGATCGACGCCGGCGTCGATTTCATCAAGGACGACGAGAAGCTGATGAGCCCGGCCTATTCGCCGCTGTCGGAACGGGTGAAGGCGATCATGCCGCTTGTCCTCGACCATGAGCAGAAGACCGGCAGAAAGGTGATGTATGCCTTTGGCATCTCGCACGCCGACCCGGACGAGATGATGCGCAACCATGATCTGGTGGCCAAGGCCGGCGGCAATTGCGCCGTGGTCAACATCAATTCCGTCGGCTTCGGCGGCATGGCTTACCTGAGAAAGCGCTCCAGCCTGGTGCTCCATGCCCACCGCAACGGCTGGGATATCCTCACCCGCCACCCCGGTCTGGGCATGGACTTCAAGGTCTGGCAGCAGTTCTGGCGGCTGCTCGGCGTCGACCAGTTCCAGATCAACGGCATCGCCTCGAAATACTGGGAGCCGGACTGGTCCTTCATCAGTTCCTTCGAGGCGGTGACCACGCCGATCTTTTCGCCGGAGGATTGCGCGCTGCCGGTCGCCGGCTCCGGCCAATGGGGTGGACAAGCCCCCGAAACCTACCGGCGAACCGGCCGAACAGTCGATCTTCTCTATCTCTGCGGCGGCGGCATCGTCAGCCATCCTGACGGACCGGGCGCCGGCGTACGCGCCGTGCAGCAAGCCTGGCAGGCGGCCGTCGATGGCATACCGTTGGCGGACTTCGCCCTGAGCCACCCGGAACTGGCGCGGTCGATCGAGAAATTCGGCGACGGCAAAGCGGCCTGACGCCATGCAAAGCCTGCTTCTGAGCTATTATGGCGATGATCTCACCGGCTCGACCGACGTCATGGAGGCGCTCGAGCTCGGCGGCGTGCCGACCGTGCTGTTCATGCGTCAGCCGGACGAGGCCATGCTTTCGCAGTTCGGGCATTGCCGTGCCATCGGCCTGGCCGGCACCAGCCGAAGCGAGACGCCGCAGTGGATGGACATGCACCTCAACCGCGCCTTCGCCTGGCTGAAGACCCTGAACGCCGAGATCTGCCACTACAAGGTCTGCTCGACCTTCGATTCCAGCCCGGCGATCGGCAGCATCGGCCGGGCTATCGAGATCGGCCGCTCGGTTTTTAGCCAGGACAGCGTGCCGCTGGTGGTCGGCGCGCCGCAGCTCAAGCGCTACACCGCCTTCGGCCATCTGTTTGCGGCTTACCGCGACAAATATTTCCGTATCGACCGCCACCCGGTGATGAGCCGACACCCGACCACGCCAATGGATGAATCCGACCTGCTGATCCATCTATCGCGCCAGACGGACCTCACCTCGGGGCTGGTCGACTTGGCGACGCTGCAGTCGGCATCGCGCTCGGAAGCGTTCGATCGCTTGCTCGGCGATGGCACCAGCATCGTGCTTTTGGATGTCGCCAGCCTGGAAAGTCAGGCGCTTGCCGGCAAGGAGATATGGCGCGTTCGCCGGCCGGGCGCATTCGTCGTCGGCTCTTCGGGCATCGAATATGCGCTGCTGGCCGAATGGGCCGCCAACCGGACCGTCCGTGCCGAGCCCAGCTTTTCGCCGCCGGGTACGGCCGACCGGATCGCAGTGGTCTCGGGCAGCTGCTCGCCGACGACGGAACGACAGATCCGGTATGCTTTGACGGACGGTTTCGACCGGGTCGAGGTGGACCCTGTCGAACTGGTTTCCGAGGCCTCCAGCGATGCGATTGCGCGCGCGGCAGCAAGCGGGCGTGCCAGCCTCGAAGCCGGTCGCAGCGTCGTCCTCTACACTGCCCTCGGCCCCACAGCCGATCGGGGCGCCGAGATCGATCGGCAGGAAGGCGGCCGCCACAAGCTTGGCCGCGGCCTCGGCGAACTTCTTCGCGAGCTGACGATCGAACAAAAATTGCAGCGCGTGGTCATTGCCGGCGGTGACACGTCGAGCCATGCGCTCGGCCAGATGGGCGTCGATGCGCTGACGGTCAGGATGCCGCTGCCCGCCTCGCCGGGCTCGCCGCTTTGCGTCGCCCACTCGCGCGTCAAGGCGATCGACGGACTGGAGATTGCGCTCAAGGGCGGGCAAGTCGGTACCGATCGCTATTTCTGCGCCATCCGCGATGGGCTTGGCGGGTGACAGCAGGCGCGCTGGATTTGCCTGATCTCACGACTTCTTGAACACGGCGCGGTTACCAACACACGATAGCTGCCCCACATAAGGCGCCGTACGCGCAGCGGCGGGGCGGCGTAAACGCTCAAGCGGGGCTGGATCACGGCTCCGCGAATGAACCAGCGGGATGCCGCGATGTCATTCAGACCATTGCTTGGTGACGGACGGGTTCGGAGCCAGGAGGAGAAGTCGGAGCCCCTGCAAACCGCGTCATGGGCCAGCTCTTCGATCGTTTTCGACAACCGGCGGTGGGCGTGCCGCGAGGCGGAACTGCGCTGGACAGCCCCTCATCATCTGATCGTGCTGACCGAAGAAGGCGGAACTTCCCATACATCTATCCGGCACGAGGCAAAATCGCTGTACGACGGAATGGACCGTCCCGGAGCCCTCACCTTCGTCCCCGCAGGCGCGGAGCGGCACGGCTTCTATCGCGATGTAGACCTCTCCTACTCAGCCCTGTGGATCGATCCCGATATCAGGCTTCCTGGCTGCGAACGCCTGAGAGAGTTGCCGATCCTGGTGAACAGGAAAGACGTGGTGATCGCCACGCTGCTGAGTTCGCTTCGCGACGAGATGGCACTCGGCCACCAGCCGGACACTGCCTATATCGAGCATCTGGTCGCCCTGGTCAGCCTCCGCGTGGCCGCCCTGAACCGGGAGCAACACCCGTCGGTGCGCCACGGCTGTCTCAGCCGTCGCGCGCTTGGTCGAGTTCGGGGTTACATCGATGCCCATATGAATGCAGACATTTCGCTATGCGAGTTGGCAGCCGTCGCTGATATGGCCGTCGACAGTTTTGCGCGCCGATTCAAGGCGACGACCGGGCTTGCACCCTATGCCTATGTGATCGAGGAACGCGTCCGGCGAGCCGAGATACTGCTGCGCGAAACGGGCTTGTCGATCGGCAGCATTGCCTTTCGGCTCGGCTTTTCAAGCCAGAGCCACTTCACCACGACATTCCGGCGTCTCAGGGGCATGACGCCTCGGGCCTATCGGGTGAATTCTTCTCCGGAATCCTGATATTTCCGCCGGTTTCTTGAAAGAAAGCCACCGCGCGCCTCCCCACCTCCAAGGTCGATGAGTGACAGAACTGCGACTGGGAGATCATGTATGGCCAGAACAGACACAAGGAGCGGGCCGACTCGCCGAGCGGTGCTGGAGGGCGGGGTGGCGACCGGCGTGCTCCTGGCTACCGGTATACCGGTATACGCGGAGCCGGCCGGCGCCGTTTCGGCGGCCGCATCGCCGACGCCGGCGCCGACGATGCCGATATCCCTGCGGATCAACGCGAAGGATTTTGCCGTCGAGCTCGACCCGCGGACGACGCTGCTCGACGCGCTGCGCAATCATCTCGGCCTCACCGGCTCGAAGAAAGGCTGCGACCACGGCCAGTGCGGCGCATGCACGGTGCTGGTCGATGGGCGCCGGATCAATTCCTGCCTGACGCTTGCGGCAATGCATGAAGGCGACGAGATCACCACGGTCGAGGGTCTTGCCGAGGGCGACCGGCTGCATCCGGTGCAGGCCGCCTTCGTTGCCCGCGACGGCTTCCAGTGCGGCTACTGCACGCCGGGCCAGATCTGCTCGGCGGTCGGTATGCTAGGCGAGGCCAGGGCCGGCTGGCCGAGCCATGCGAGCGCCGACGTGGCTGCGGCATCGGTCGCTCTCACCGATGCCGAGATCCGCGAGCGGATGAGCGGCAACATCTGCCGTTGTGCCGCTTATCCGAACATTGTCGCTGCAATCCGCGACGCGGCAGAGGGGGCGTGAGCAATGCAGTCCTTCACTTATGAACGTGCGGCAAGTGCCGAGCAGGCAGCCGCCGCGGTCGCGGCGCGGCCGGGCGCCAAGTTCATCAGCGGTGGCACCAATCTGCTCGACCTGATGAAGCTCGAGATCGAGCGCCCTGCGCATCTCGTCGACATCAGCCGGCTGCCGCTCGATCGGATCGAGGAGACGGCGGCAGGCGGGCTTCGGGTCGGCGCCCAGGTCCGCAACAGCGATCTTGCCGCCGATCCGCGGGTGAGATCGCGCTATCCGATGCTCACGCAAGCGCTGCTGGCGGGAGCGTCCGGCCAGATACGCAACAAGGCCTCGACCAGCGGCAATCTCCTGCAGCGCACGCGCTGCCCCTATTTCTACGACCGCAACATGCCTTGCAACAAGCGCGAGCAAGGTTCGGGCTGCGCGGCGCTGCAGGGTTTCAATCGCATGCACGCCGTGCTCGGCGCCAGCCAGGCCTGCATCGCGGTCCATCCCTCCGACATGGCGGTCGCCATGGCCGGGCTCGACGCCAGGATCGAGACCATATCGCCCGGCGGCGGGACCCGCACGATGCCGATTGGCGATCTCCATCGATTGCCGAAGGCGACGCCGCATGTGGAAACCATACTCGACCACGGCGAGATGATCGCCGCCGTCACCCTGCCGCCGCCACCGCCCGGCCGGCAGGTTTACCGCAAGGTGCGCGACCGTGCCTCCTACGCCTTCGCGCTGGTATCGGTGGCGGCAGTCGTCGAGAAAAGCGGCGATCGTATCCAAAGCGCTCGGATCGCCATGGGCGGCGTGGCAGCGAAGCCCTGGCGCGCGACGGAGGCGGAGCACATGCTCGCAGGAGCGGCGGCGTCCGCCGGCGCCTTTACCGACGCGGCCGAAGCCGCGCTCGCCGGAGCCGTCGGATATGGCGGCAATGATTTCAAGATCCCGCTGGCGAAACGGACGATGCGGCACACGCTCGCTGCTGCCGCCGAGAGTGCGTGAGGTGACATGATGACAGAGACGAAGATCTCGAACCGGTCTCGCGAAACACGCAGCGGCGTCATCGGGCGTCCATTCGATCGCATCGATGGTCCGCTCAAGGTGAGAGGCGATGCCACCTACGCCTACGAGAATACGCTGGAGGGTACAGCCTTTGGCTATATTCTCGGGGCTGCCGTCGCCAAGGGGCGCATTGCCGAGATCGACACGGCCGAAGCCGAACGGGCGCCGGCAGTGCTGCTCGTCATGACGCACCGGAATGCGCCGGCCCAGCCGGATTTCGGCCCGGCGGTCACGCCGACGGTGCCGGAGGTCTTCACCCGCGCCCGGCCCGCGCTCAACAGCGAGTGGGTGCGCTATTACGACGAGCCCGTCGCGCTGGTCGTTGCGGAGACGTTCGAGGCGGCACGCGCTGCTGCCGGCCTCATCAAAGTGCGCTACGACGAGGAGCCGGGCCTCTACGATCTGCCGGGACATGTGGCCGACGCCTACGCACCAAAGCGGACCAATGCCGGCTTCGAGACCGACAGCGTCATCGGCGACTTCGAGAGCGCCTTTGCCGCGGCTCCGGTCAAGCTCGATGCCACTTACCGGACGCCCTTCGAACATCACAATCCGATGGAGCCCCATGCGACGCTCGCCGCCTGGTCAGGCAACGAGCTGACGATCCATACATCGGCGCAGACCCTGGCGAATTTCCGGGCGGGGGTCGCCAGCACGCTTCGCATCCCACCCGAGCGTGTGCGCATCATCAGCCCGTTCATCGGCGGCGGCTTCGGCTCCAAGCTGATTGCCCATGCCGATACGATCCTGGCCGCGCTTGCTGCAAAGGTCCTGCAGCGTCCCGTCAAGATCGCGCTGACGCGACAACAGATGTTCGCCAATGCCGGTCATCGCGCAGAGATGATCCAACAGGTACGTCTCAGCACGGGCCCCGACGGGCGGCTCACAGGGATCGCGCACGACGTCTGGTCGGCAACGTCCAGCTTCGAGGAGTACTGCGAGCAAACGGCAGTTTTTGCCCGCTCGCTCTATGCGGCGCCGAACCGTGTCACCCGCCATCGCCTGGTCCCGCTGGATATCAACCGCGGCGAATGGATGCGCTCGCCCGGCGAAGCCCCCGGCATGCTGGCCTTCGAATGCGCCATGGATGAACTCGCCGAGCGGCTCGGACTGGACCCAATCGAACTCAGGATCCGCAATGAACCGGCCCAGGATCCCGAGCGCGGCGTGCCGTTCTCCACCCGCAACCTCGTCGCCTGCATGGAGGAAGGCGCCCGCCGTTTCGGTTGGCAGCGAAGAAACCCGACGCCGGGCCGCGCCCGAGAGGGCCGCAAGCTCATCGGCTACGGCATGGCGGCGGCGATCCGTCCGAACTACATCGGCGCGGCGACGGCGCGGGTTGCGATCGACCGCGACGGTCGGGTGACGGCGCGGCTCGACATGACCGATATCGGGACCGGCACCTATACGATCCTGACCCAGATCGCCGCGGACAGCCTCGGCGTGCCGATCTCGTCCGTCAAAGTGGAGCTTGGCGACAGCCGCTTCCCGCGTACCGCCGGCTCCGGCGGGTCCTGGGGCGCGGCAAGTGCAGGGTCGGCGCTGCACAACGCCTGCGACGCCCTTAGGGAACGGATATTGCAGGCGGCGCGGTCGAGCGAAGCCTCGCCGTTGCGCGGCGCTGGCGCCACCGAAGCGAGCTTTGCCGACGGCGAGGTCAGGCTCGGCCAGCGTTCGGCAAGCCTGGCCGACGTCGTCCGGCGGATCGCTCCCGACGGGTTCGAGGCCGAGGGTTCCGTAGCCGCCGGCGCAGCCACCCCGTCATACAAGGCTTACTCGCAGCATTCCTATGGCGCGCATTTCGCCGAGGTCGCTGTCGATTGCGATACCGGTGAGATCCGCATGCGCCGGATGCTGGCGGTGATGGGCGCTGGCCGTATCCTCAACCCCAAGACCGCGCGCTCGCAAATCATCGGCGGCATGACCTGGGGAATCGGTGCGGCGCTGATGGAGCAGACGGTGCTCGACCGGCGCTACGGCCACTTCGTCAATCACGATCTTGCCGAGTATCACGTCCCGATCAACGGCGACGTCCCGGAGATGGAGGTCGTCTTCCTCGAGGAACATGACGACAAGGCCAATCCATTCGGCGCGAAGGGGATCGGCGAACTCGGCGTCTGCGGTGCGGGGGCAGCTGTTGCCAACGCCATCTACAACGCGACCGGCGTGCGGGTGCGTGACTTTCCCATCACCCTGGACAAGCTGCTGCCTGCCTTGCCGGTGATCGCCATTTGACGCGGCAAGTCTTGTTCGGGCATTTCAAGCTCAAGGACAAAGCGGCTGCCAATCCCTGCGTGCAGGTACTGGCCGCGCCGGAACATATTGCCGCGTGAAATCTCCCTCCCCGGGTGGAAATTCCGGTAACACGCTGTACTATCTGCGAAATTACCGAAATCGGGAGGCTGCCGGTGCAGACCAAGAAGATCATCAACGACGGCAACCGCACTGTCGACGAGATGCTGGAAGGCATTCTGGCCGCGCATCCCCGCCATCTCAAAAGCATGAAGGGCAGCCCACGCTCGATCATCGCTCGCGATGGACCTCGCCAGGGCAAGGTCGGCCTCGTCATCGGCGGCGGCTCCGGCCACGAGCCGACCTTCCTCGGTTTCGTCGGCAAGGGGCTGGCCGACGCGGCGGCGATCGGCAATGTCTTTGCCTCGCCGCCGCCGGACCCGATCCTTGAATGCGCCAAGGCGGCCAGCGGCGGCGCCGGCGTGCTGTTCATGTATGGCAACTATGCCGGCGACGTGATGAACTTCGACATGGCCGCAGAGATGGCGGCGATGGATGACATCGAAGTGCGCACCGTGCTGACCACCGACGACGTGGCATCGGCGCCGCGCGACCAGAGGCAAAAGCGCCGTGGTGTCGCCGGCAATTTCTTCATCTTCAAGGCCGCTGGTGCCGCCTGCGAGCGGATGCTGTCATTCGACGAATGCGAGCGTATCGCCAGGAAGGCCAATGATCACACCTTCACCATGGGCGTGGCGCTGTCGCCCTGTTCGCTGCCGCAGACCCGCCGGCCGAATTTCGAGATCGGACCGGATGAGATGGAGATCGGCATGGGCATCCATGGCGAGCCGGGCATCGCCCGCGGAAAATTGAAAACCGCCGACGAGATCACCGACGAGATGCTGGACAAGATCGTCGACGAGATGGCGCCGGCACGCGGCGACAAGGTCGCCGTGCTCATCAATTCGCTCGGCTCGACGCCGCTGATGGAGCTCTACATCATGAACCGGCGCGTCAAGCAGCGGCTCGATGACATCGGCGTGTCAGTTCACGCGACCTGGGTCGGCAATTATTGCACCTCGCTCGAAATGGCCGGCGCCTCGGTGACGCTGATGCATCTCGACGCCGAATTGCAGACGATGCTCGACCATCCTTGCGACTGCGCCATGTTCCGCGCCGGCTGAAAGGGTGCATCCATGACATCCATCGATGCAGCCGATCTGAAAAGAATGTTCGATGCGATCGCGATGGCGATCGAAGCCGACAAGGACAGGCTCTGTCAGCTCGACGGGGTCATCGGCGACGCCGATCATGGCATCGCCATGGCGCTCGGCTTTGGGGCGGTGCGCGATGCGCTGGCGTCGCTGGAGCTCACGGCAACCGAGCCGACTGTTCTCCTCAACACTGCGGCGAAGTCGTTCCTCAACGCCGTCGGCGCCTCGTCGGGCCCGCTCTACGCGACGGCCTTCATGCGTGGCGCGGCTGCCGTCAAGGGCAAGGCGACCTTGGCGGGCGCCGATGTCGTCGCCCTGTTCCAGGCGATGGCGCAAGGCATCCAGGATCGCGGCAAGGCGGAGATCGGCGAGAAGACGATGGTCGACGCCTGGCTGCCGGCGGCGCAAGCCGCGGCCGCTGCCCATGCCGCCGGCAAGACCCTGTCCGAAAGCCTGGCAGCCGCCCTCGAAGCAGCCGAACGGGGCGCCGAGGCGACCAAGGACATGATCGCCGCGAAGGGCCGCTCGTCGCGGCTCGGCGAGCGGTCGCTCGGACACATCGATCCCGGTGCGGCGTCGGCGGTCACCGTTATCGGCGCGATGCGAAAAAGCCTGGCTTAAGCGCATCGCATCGATGCGACGCGCTTAAGCTCCTGTTTTATACATGTCGTTATCCCAAAACCGCTGCGCACCCTCGGTTCACGCCCGAGGGCATGCTTTTGGGCGACATGCATTAGCCCAGCTTCGCCGCGTCGAGCCTGTCGATCGCCTGGACATTGCCGGCCGATGGCCCGTTTTCGTCGAACTCCGATGCGAGCCAGGCATCGACGATCGACTTGGCCAGTTCCGGGCCGATGACGCGGGCGCCCATGGTGATGATCTGGGCATTGTTGGATTTCGCCGCGCGCTCCGCCGAATAGGTGTCATGGGTGAGTGCGGCGCGAATGCCGGGTACCTTGTTGGCCGAGATGGAAACGCCGATGCCGGTGCCGCAAAACAAGATGCCGCGATCGTTTTCGCCGTCGAGGATGGTCTGGGCGAGCCTCTGCGACAGGTCGGCATAGTAGCCGGCCTGGCTGACGTCGCTGACGGAGAGGCCGGGCTTGGTGGCAAGGTGAGCGGCAATGACGTCGAGCAGCGGCTTGCCGGCGCTGTCGGCCCCAATGGCTATTTTCATTTTTTCTGTCCTTTCCTGTTCGATTGCTCTGGAGCCTGTTCCATCCCGATGGCATCGGGATGGGGCTCTAACTTTTGTTGGGCATGATCTTTTCCGAAAACCGGATTCCACTTTTCGGGATCATGCTATCTCTTGTTTGAGCATGATCTTTTCCGAAAAACCGGATTCCACTTTTCGGGATCATGCTATCTTTTGTTTGAGCATGATCTTTTCCGAAAACCGGATTCCACTTTTCGGGATCATGCTCTAGATCGCCGCCGAGGCGCGTTCGAGGATGTCGATATAGCCTTCCGCCTGCCAGGCGGAGCGGCCGATGAACAGCCCGTCGACATGAGGCTGGCCGATCAGCTCGGCGGCATTTTGCGGATTGACGCTGCCGCCATAAAGCACCGGCGGCATGGCCGGCAGAAGATCGCCGGCGATCTTCTTGATCAGCGCCTGCTGCCTGTCGGCGTAGTCGGCACTTGCCGGAATGCCCTTGTCGCCGATCGCCCAGACCGGTTCGTAAGCAAACAGGATCGTCGCCGCCTTGGCCCGGCCCTCGAGGTATTGCAGCGCGCCGTGCACCTGCAAGGCCAGCACCGCATCGGCCTGGCCGCTGTTGCGTTGCGCCAATGTCTCGCCGACGCAAATGAGCGGCACCAACCCGTGCTTCACCGCCGCTGCGGTCTTGAGACCAACCGTATTGTCGGTCTCGCCGAAATGCTCGCGCCGTTCGCTATGGCCGAGCTCGACGAGATCGAGCCCGCAGTCCGTCAGCATCACCGGCGAGATCTCACCGGTCCAGGCGCCGGCGTCGGCCCAGTGCATGTTCTGGGCACCGACCTTGATCCGCGTCGATGCCAGCGCTTTCTTGACCTCGCGGACCGCCGTGAAGGGCGGGATGACGAAGGGCTGGATACGGTCGTCGAAACCGGGGACGAACCCCGCCAGCGCCCTGGCAAAGTCAGTCGCTTCTGCAAGCGTCTTGTTCATTTTCCAGCTTGTGCCGACCCAGTAAGCCACGCGTCCTCCTTCTAGAGCCTGTTCCATCCCGCGAGGCGGGATGGGGCTCCATCTTCTTCTTTGACCATGATCTTTTCCGAAAACCGGTTCCCACTTTTCGGGATCGTGGTTCTATCTTCTTCTTTGACCATGATCTTTTCCGAAAACCGGTTCCCACTTTTCGGGATCATGGTTCTATCTTCTCCTTTGACCATGATCTTTTTCCGAAAACCGGTTCCCACTTTTCGGGATCATGGTCTAGTCCTTCTCGACCAGTGTCAGCGAAACGCCGGCGCCATCCAGCGCCTCCCGCATCTGCGGTCCCAGTTCTCGACCGGTGAAGACGGCGTCGAACGCCTTGAGATCGGTCAGGAAATGCAGGGCGGTGCGGCCGAACTTGCCGTGATCGACCAGCAGATATTTGCGGGCGGCCGCGGCCATCATCAACCGCTTGGTATGGACCACTTCCTGGTCCTGGTGGAAGGCGGAAACGCCGTGGATGGCGGACGACGACAGGAAGGCGACATCGGCGCGCAACGATCTCAGCGTGTCCTCGGCGAGCAGGCCGAAGAAACCGTGGAATTTCTTGCTGTACTGGCCGCCGAGCGCGATCAGGGTGATACCGGCAACGCCGGCCAGATCCTGTATCACGGCCAGATTGTTGGAGATCACGGTCAGCGGGCGCAGATCCGCAAGGTGGCGCGCAATGCCGCCCGCCGTCGAGCCGTCGTCGATGATCACCGTCTGGCCCGGTTCGATGACAGCCACGGCAGCAACCGCCAGGCGCTGCTTCTCCTCGGCGGCCTGCTTTTGACGATAGCGGAAATCACTCTCGAAAAGGCCGCTCGGCTGAATCGAGGCGCCGCCGCGTATCTTGCGCAGGAAGCCGCTTTCCTCGAGTTCGTCGAGGTCGCGATGGACGGTCATCTTCGACACGCCGAAGCGCGAGGCAAGGTCATCGACACTGGCCGTGCCGGTGTCCATCAGAAAATCCATGATGCCTTGCCGCCGGCCGTCGCTCTTCATTGTCCAGCCTGTTTCCTTTAATTCACGTCGCCGCGTCCGCCGTGGCAGAAACGGCTGATAGAAGCTATTATAACAGATAAAATCGCATGCATGGCAAATTTTTTGTGATGGTGTTACGTTTCCTTGGGATATTCCTTGCTTCTGATCGCTGCCTTGTAACAAGAATTGCTCTCGCCGGCATGGCCAGAGGTTGCGGTTCTCCGGAAATCCGGCCAGAAGCATCAATGGGCTGAATGACGACCGGACAGCTCGCAAACCATAGGCTTGAAACCAAATACGGGAGACCATTGGGTGGCTCGCATCACATTGAGACAATTGCTCGACCATGCCGCCGAACACGGCTATGGCGTGCCTGCCTTCAACATGAACAATATGGAACAGGGCCTTGCCATCATGGAGGCGGCCAAGGAGACCAAATCGCCTGTCATCCTGCAGGCGAGCCGCGGCGCCCGCGCCTATGCCAACGACGTCGTGCTGGCCAAGCTGATCGACGCGCTGGTCGAGATCCATCCCGATATCCCGGTCTGCATGCATCTCGACCATGGCAACAACGAAGCCACCTGCGTGACCGCGATCCAGCACGGCTTCACCTCGGTGATGATGGACGGATCGCTGAAGGAGGACGGCAAGTCGCCGGCCGATTACGACTATAATTCCGGCATCACGCGGCGCGTCGTCGACATGGCGCATTGGGGCGGCGTGTCGGTGGAAGGCGAGATCGGCGTTCTCGGATCCCTGGAGATGGGCGGCGGCGAACAGGAAGACGGCCACGGCGTCGAGGGCACCGTCAGCCATGACCAGTTGCTGACCGATCCGGAGCAGGCGGTGCAGTTCGTCAAGGACACGCATGTCGATGCGCTGGCCGTCGCCATGGGCACCAGCCACGGCGCCTACAAGTTCTCGCGCAAGCCGGACGGCGCGGTGCTCGCCATGAACGTGATCGAGGAGATCCACCGCCGCCTGCCGAACATGCACCTGGTCATGCACGGCTCGTCCTCGGTGCCGGAAGAGCTGCAGGAGATCATCAACAAATATGGCGGCCAGATGAAGCCGACATGGGGCGTGCCGGTCGAGGAGATCCAGCGCGGCATCAAGCACGGCGTGCGCAAGATCAACATCGACACCGACAACCGCATGGCGCTGACCGGCGCGATCCGCAAGGTGCTGACCGAGAACCCGAGCGAGTTCGATCCGCGCAAATATCTGACGCCGGCAATGGCCGCCATGAGGAAGCTGTGCAAGGAGCGCTTCGAGCAGTTCGGCACCGCCGGCAACGCCCCCAGGATCAAGCCGCTGCCGGTCTCGGAAATGGCCAAGCGATACAAGTCGGGCAGTCTCGACCCGAAATTCGGCTGAGTGAGGCTCCCCCTCATCCGGCCGCTTTGCGGCCACCTTCTCCCCGCTGGGGAGAAGAGGCTTAGCGCCAACGCCGGCGATCTCCTCTCCCCTCGGGGAGAGGTCGGATTGCCCCGAATTGCCCTTTGCAATTCGGCTGGCAATCCGGGTGAGGGGGGATTCGCCGCCGGTTCTATCCTGTTCGCGGCAAAATCGCCGCCCTGCCGGTCTCGATGAACGGCGCCCAATAATCGACCGACTCGCGGATCATCGCGACGACCTGGTGGTCGACCGGCTCGCGTTCGCGGAACGACAGTTCGAGGCAGATCTCGTTGTCGACGCCGCCGCCGCGGCGAACCGTCTCCAACAATTTTTCCGGTGTGATGCGGCCGTCCTTGTTGTAGGCGGCGATGAACGGCCAATGGCCGCCCTTGTTCATCGACGACTGCTTGATGTGGATGATCGGCGATACCGTGGGAAAGGCTTCGGCCCAGGCATAGGGGTCGATGTCGTCCGGATTGCTCGAGGTGACGTCGCCATGGTCGATATCGACCATCATCTTCAGCGGGATGGCCATGCCGGCCGCTTCGATCTCGTTGTGCAGGGCCCGGCAACTCTCGATCGTATGGCCGAGTTCGCGGCCGACCGACATCGGCTCCCAGAACAGATAGGTCAAACCGGCCGCCCTGGCGTGCTCGGCGACGTCGCGCCAGCATTCCAGCGCGATGTCGAAAAGCCGCGCGCGACGCTCGGGATCGTCAAAATCCCGGTGCGTGAAGATCGCGAACTGCGTGCCCATGCCGCTGGCGCCGAGCTCGGCCGAAATGTCGGCAAAGGTCTTGAACCAATCGACGTAGTAGCGGCGCACGTCGGCGTCGGGATGGCCGAAATGGTTGAGCCGCCCGTAAGGGCCGGTCATCCCGGACGTCACGCGCACGCCGGTGCGGTCGAGCGCCGTGCGGAACAGGCGGACGAATTTCGAGATCGTCGCCGCCGGCCAGCCGGGATTGACGAATTCATGCGTGAGCTGCACGTCCCGGATGCCGATGTCGTAGGCGATCGCGTCGATCAGATCGTCCGGTTCGGCAAAACGGTTGACCAGCGGATTGGTGTTGAGGGAAAGCGTAAAAGTCATCAGCCTGCCCTCACCAGTCGGCCAACGCACCAGTCCTCGAAGGCGGCTCTTTCCGCGGCGGACAGATGCAGGCCGTGCTTGGTGCGCCGTTCGAGAATATCGGCAGCGGTCAGCGCCCATTCATGCTCGAACAAATAACTGGCTTCGCGTTCGAAAAAATCCTTGCCGAAGCACCGGCCCAGTTCGGTGAGCGACCTGGACGCACCGACCACAACGCGCGTCCTGGTGCCGTAGAGCCGGCCATACTGCTTGACCAGCGATGCCGGCATCCAGGGATATTCGCGGCCGAGGTCGCCGAGAAACTGCTCGAAGTCGGCGTTGGCGATATCGCCGCCCGGCAGATGTCCTTTCGACGTCCACGGCTTGCCCATTTTCGGAAAGAACGGCGCGATCCGGTCCAGCGCATGCTCGGCCAGCTTGCGGAAGGTGGTGATCTTGCCGCCGAAGACGGAGAGCAGCGGCGCCTGCCCGGATGATGCGTCGAGTTCGAAAATATAGTCGCGCGTCACCGCGCTCGGATTGTCGGCGTTGTCGTCATAGAGCGGCCTGACACCCGAGAACGAGTAGATGACATCGTCGCGGGCAAGTTCGCGCTTGAAGTAGCGGTTGACCACCTTGATCAGGTAGTCGATCTCGCTGGCATCCGCCGCTACGTCTTCCGGCCGCCCCTCATAGGGAATATCGGTGGTGCCGATCAGGGCCAGATCGTTCTGGTAGGGATTGATGAAGATCACGCGCTTGTCGCTGTTCTGGACCAGATAGGCCTGCCGCCCTTCCCAGAATTTCGGCACGACGATGTGGCTGCCCTTGACCAGCCGGACATTCCGCTTGGAGTTCTGACCAGCCACGCGGTTGATGATGTCGTTGACCCAGGGACCGGCGGCGTTGATCAGCGCACGCGCCCGAACCGTGGTCCTGACGCCGGTTCGGCTGTCGCGCATCTCGACCGACCACAGGCCGTTTTCACGGCGGGCGGCGGTGCAGGCGGTCCGGGTGAAGATCCTGGCTCCCCGTTCCGCAGCATCGAGCGCATTGATGACGACGAGACGGGCGTCGTCGACCCAGCAATCGGAATATTCGAAACCGCGCTTGAACGCATCCTTGATCGGTGCGCCTTCGGGCGCGGTGCGCAGGTTGAGCGTGCGGGTGCCCGGCAGCCGCTTGCGGCCGCCAAGATGATCGTAGAGGAACAGACCGAGCCGGACCAGCCAGGCCGGCCGGTCGTCCGGGCTGTGCGGCAGCACGAAGCGCATCGGCCAGATGATATGCGGCGCCGATTCAAGCAGCACTTCGCGTTCGATCAGCGCCTCGCGCACCAGCCGGAATTCGTAGTATTCGAGATAGCGCAGGCCGCCATGGACGAGCTTTCCCGATCGCGAACTGGTACCTTCGGCGAGATCGTCTTTTTCGCACAGGATGACGGAAAGCCCGCGGCCGACTGCGTCGCGCGCGATGCCGGCGCCATTGACGCCACCGCCGATGACGAACAGATCGACGATTTCAGTGGCGCCGCTCATCTCGCCGGATCCTCTATGCCTGGATTGCGTTTCATGGCTGCCGCGACCTTCAGCACGGGTTGACCGGCGGGAGCCCGACGATGAAGCGGCGCACCTCTTCGGCCGCTTGCTCGGCCGCATAGGTCACCGTGCGCACGGAAGCGCCGGCGATATGCGGCGTCAAGGTGACATTCGGAAGCTGCAGCAGCGGCCAGTCGGCAGGCACCGGCTCGACCGCAAACGTCTCCAGCATGGCGCTGCCGATATGGCCAGAGACCAGCGCATCGTAGAGCGCGTCGTAGTCGACCAGCGGCCCGCGCGCGGTGTTGACGAAAATCACCCCCGGCTTCATCCGGGCGATGGTGTCCTTGTTGATCAGGCCGCGGGTCTCTTCGGTCACCCGGGGATGAAGCGTCGCCACGTCGGAGCGGGACAGGAGATCGTCGAGCGCGACCAGTTCGACGCCGTCATTGCGGTCTTCGGCGCTCAGTTGCACATAGGGATCGGTGACCAGGATGCGGCAGCCGAAGGCGCGCAGCAGGCGGACAACCTTGGTGCCGATATTGCCGTAGCCGATGACGCCGACGGTCATTTCGTTGAGCTCGCGGCCGGTACGGTCGGCCCGGTAGAGATCGCCGCGCCATTCCCCTTTGCGCAAGGCCTCGTGCCCGACCCGGATCAGCCGCGTCTCGGCAAGGATCGCGCCGATGGTGAACTCGGCCACAGCACTTGCATTGCGGCCGGGCACATTGACGACGGTGATGCCGTGGGCCCTGGCGGCAACCATGTCGATGTTGATCGGGCCGCCGCGCGAGACCGCAACCAGCTTCAGCGCAGGCAGACGCTGCATCATGGTCTCGGACAGCGGCGCAAGCTGGGTGACGAAGATCTCGGCGTCGCCAATGAAATCGACCACCTCGTCCGGATCGCCAAAATACTCCTTCACCTTGTCGAGGCCGAGCGCCGCGTTGCCGAATTCCATCGGCTCGTCGGGCCAGGCCGCCTCAAGGGTGCGAATGTCGAGATTGGCGCCGCAGGCCTTCTCGATTTTCTCGCGAAAGACCTCGGGAAGCATGAAGCGGTCGCCAATGATTGCAATCTTCTTACGCATGCTCGACTTCTCAGTTTGACCTGGACGCGGCCATCGACCGCCAGACCGGCCGCAGCGCCTCATGCGCCAATGTGTAGGACGGAATCGCCCGCTCATAGATCGCGGCAAGTTTTCGGTCGCTCGGTTCCGCCGCACCCAGCAGCGGCGTGACCCATTCGCCGACGCATTCGTCCATCGAACTGTATTGGCCGACGCAGACCGCAGCGATCATCGCGGCGCCCGCGGCACCGGCTTCCTCGCGTTGGCTGGTGCGAATGTCGGCGCCGACGACAGCGCCGAGGATCTTGCGCAGAGCCGGGCTTCTGGCGGCGCCGCCGGTCAGCCGGATTTCGCTCGGCAGCGGCCCCATGGCGGCGTAGCAATCGCGCGACGCGAATGCCAGCCCCTCAAAAACAGCGCGAACCATATCGGCATAACCGTGCCGCGACGAAATGCCGACGAAACCGGCCCTGGCATTGGCATCGACGAACGGCCCGCGCTCGCCGGCCTCCGACACATAGGGCTGATAGAGCAGCGAGGCCGGCTCCGATGACGATATCCATTCGTCGACCAGCGCGATCATCTCGCCATTGCTGCGGGTGATGCCTTGCGAGGCGAGTATGCCGGAGGCGAGGCCAAGGATCCAATCGATGTTGAGCGTCGCTGCCATGTTCGACTGCATCTGCGCAAAGACGCCGGGCGCCGGCATCGTCATCGTGTAGCCGGTCCTGGCCTCGTTGAGCAGCACCTCGTCCGGCGTCTGAGCAAGCCGCATATGCATGCCGGTGGAGCCGATGATCGAGCAGCCAGGCTTGCGCTCGCGGTCGAGCAGGCCGGCGCCGAGCGCGGTGCAGGCCACGTCGACATAGGCCAGCACCACCGGCGTACCGGAAAGCAGCCCGGTCGCTTCGGCAGCCGCCGCCGACAGGCCGGCGCTATGCCTGGTGCCGTCGACGATCGGCGGCAGCAGATGCCTGAGGTCGGCGACGCCGAGCACCTCAAGCACCTCGTCGCAATAGAAGCGGGTGCGGAAGTCGCCAAAGGTGAAGGTGCCCTCGGAAGGATCGGTGGCGCGTTCGCCGGTCAAGTTGAAATAGAGCCAGTCCTTGCAATGGAACGCTGTCGCGGCGCCGGCAAGCCTGTCAGGCGCGTTGCGCTTCATGAAGGCAAGCTGCGGCCCCTGCTGGCAGGCGGCGAGCCCGCTGCCGGTCTTTTCGAAACGAAGCCGGTCATCGGGGCGCGCGCGGATCTCCTCGACGATGGCGGCAGCGCGCGCGTCGAGCCACAGCCAGCCCTTGGCGACCGGGTCACCGTCCTTGTCGATCAGCCAGGTGCCGTCGCCCTGCCCGGTCACGGCGATCGCAATGATGCGGTTGGCGAGGTCCGGCACCTTGTCGGCAAGCTGGCGCAATGTGGTCGCGGTATCGGTCCAGGTGCGTGCCAGATCCTGCTCGGCGCCGCCGCCCGGCAAGGTCTCGTACCGGTTCGGCACCGCCGCGGCCGCGAGCTGCCGGCCCGCCGTGTCGAAGGCGACGGATTTGATGACAGACGTGCCGGCGTCGATGCCGATCAGCACATCCCGCATCAGGCAAGCTCCATGCCGTGCGAAATGGCCATGCCGCTGGACTGATCGAAGACGTGCAGATTTTTCGGATCGATGCTGATGTTGATCGGCGCGCCAAGCTCCAGCCGGGTCCGGTCATGTTCGACCAGGACCAGCGAGCCGCCGGCGAAATCCGCCGCGATATGGGTCTGGTCGCCGAGCCATTGGTTGGCCGAAACCGTCGCCGGCACGCCGTCCTTCGAGCGGCGAACCGCATAGGGCCTGACACCGATGACGACCCGCTGCCGTTTGAGCAATTCGTCGCGAACCGAGCCGCTGAACGCGTCCTTGTCATAGTCGAGTGAAAGCCCGTCGGGCAGCCGCAGATTGATCTTGTCGGCGGCCGTGCCGACATAGGCCTCGAAGACATTCATCGGCGGCTCGCCGACGAACGTGCCGGTGAACAGGTTGGCCGGCCGCTGCTTGAGCATATCGGGCGTATCGAACTGCTGCAGCACGCCGCCTTCCATCACCGCGATCCGGTCGGCCAACGCGTTGGCCTCGGTCTGGTCGTGAGTGACCAGGATCGCGGTCAAGCCGCGCTCCTTGATGAAGTGCTTGATGCGGCCGCGCAGCACCGCGCGAAGCTGCGGCTCGAGCTGGCCCATCGGTTCGTCCAGCAGATGCAGGTCGGCCTCGCGGATCAGTGCCCGGCCGAGGCTGGCGCGCTGCTGCTGGCCGCCGGAGATGGAACTCGGATAGCGCTCAAGAATGTCCTCGATCTCGAGCAGCTTGGCGATGCTGGCAACTTTCGCGTCGACCTGACTTTTCGGCAGCCTGGCCGCCTTCAGCGCAAACGCCATGTTCTCGCGCACGGTCAGCGGCGGATACAGCGAATAGCCCTCGAACGCCATCGCCACATTGCGCTTGACCGGCGGCAGCGTGTGCACCTTGCGGCCGGCAACCGAAATGCTGCCGCGCGAGACCTCTTCGAAGCCGGCGATCATGCGCAATGTCGAAGTCTTGCCGCAGCCGGACGAGCCGAGCAGTGCGACGATCTCGCCCTTGTCGATTTCCATCGTCAGATTCTGAACGGCGTGCACACCTCGGTCGATCGGGCCGTAGAATTTGTCGACGCCGGAAATGGTGAGTGCGCTCTGGCTCATGCCGCTTCTCCGCTGCGCAAATTGACGACGTTTTTCGAGCCGATACGGTCGCCACTGGCACGATCGAACAGCAGGGCGCTTTTGCCGTCGACGGCGATATGGGCCCTGCCCTCGGTTTGACCCGCTGTTCCGGCCGGCCGGGAAACCAGGATTTCGCGACCGCGCACGGTGCGCACCAGCGTGACGATCTTTTCGTTGAGCGGCGTCTCCGCCTCGACGGTCACCGGAATGGCAGCAGGTGTTCCTTCGTCGACGAAGCGCAGCGCTTCGGGCCGCAAGCCGATCACGCAATCGCGGCCGACCGTGGCGTCATAGGCGCCGGTCAGATGGACCTGGACATTCGACAGGCCGACATAGATGCCCTTGGCATCGCGCGACGGCTTGACGTCGAGCAGGTTGATTGTCGGATCGCCGAACAGCCGCGCGATCTCGATGTTGGCCGGCTCGCGATAGATCTGTTCGGGCGTGCCGAGTTGCTTGATGACGCCTTGCGACATCACCGCGATGCGATCGCCGAGCGCCATGGCCTCCTTGTAGTCCTGGGTGACGTAGACGACGGTCGCACCGCGATCTGCCAGCAGCCTCGGCAGTTCGAGCCGCATCTCGAAGCGCAGTTTGGCATCGACGTTGCGCAGCGGATCGTCGAGCAGCAGCACCGGCGGCGAGCCGACCAGGGCGCGGGCGAGCGCGGTGCGCTGCTTCTGGCCGTTGGACAGCGCCCGTGGCTTGTGGCTGAGCACGTGGCCGATCTTCAGCAGCTTGGCGACGCTCTCGACACCCGCCTTCATCGCGCTTTGCGACGATCGCTTGGCCTGAAGCGGCGTGGCGATGTTGTCGAAGGCGGTCATGTGCGGAAACAGCGCGAAATTCTGGAATGCCATGCCGACGCCGCGGAACTCGGCGTCAAGATCGGTCATGTCCTCGCCGCCGATGAAGATTTTTCCCTCATCAGGGTCGATGACGCCGGCGACGAGCCGCAGCAGCACCGTCTTGCCGGCGCCGGACGGTCCGAACAGGACCAGGGTTTCGCCGTCGGCGACGCTCAACGACAGATTGTCGAGCACAGTCTGGCTCTTGTAGCGCTTGACGACATTTCGCAATTCGAGGCTGGCCATCGGGAGCTATCCTTTCACCGCACCGAGCGACAGGCCTTCGACGAGATAGCGCTGCGCGTAAAGGGCGAGCGCCAGCGTCGGGGTGATCGACAGCACGATCGCTGCCGAGATCTGGCCGTACTGGATGCCGGAGGAGGTGATGAAGGCGAGCGCGCCGACCGTCACCGGCTGCTTGTCGGCCGAAGCGAGCACGAGCGCGAAGATGAAATTGTTCCAGGCGAAGATGAAGGCGAGCAGGCCGGCAGCCGCGATGCCGGGGCCGGCGAGCGGCAGCGCGATCTTGCGGAAGGTGGCGAACCAGGAATGGCCGGCAATGCGATAGGCGTATTCAATATCGGCCGGGATGTCCTCGAAATAGCCGCGCACGATCCACAGGATCAGCGGCAGGCAGATCAACTGATAGACCCAGATCAGCCCGATATAGGTGTTGGCCAGTCCAAGCTTCTGGAAATAGAGGGTGAGCGGCAGCAGTACCAGCAGCGCCGGCGCGAACCGGAACGACAGCAGCGTGAAGGCGATGTCCTCCGAGCCGCGGAATTTGTGCCGGGCAAAGGCGTAAGCGGCGGGGACGCCGAGCAGCAGCGCGACGGCGACCGAGGTGACCGACAGGAACACCGAATTCCACAGGTTGCGCATGAAGGCGATGTCGAGCGTGCCGGCCGCCGTTGTCAGCTTGCCGGTGATCAGCGCGGTGTAGTTGGCCAGCGTCGGCTTGAAGACAAGCTGCGGCGGAATCCGCAGGATGGTCTCGTTGGTCTGAAACGACATCATGAGGATCCAGACGATCGGGAACATGAAGAAGATCACGACCAGCGTCAGCGCTATGCCACGCAGGATGCGTTCGAGAAGCGAGGTGTGTTCCATCCCGGCCTCCTATGCCAGGCCGCGGGCGCGTTCGCGCAGCCGCAGCCAGTTCTTGATGAAGATGTTCGAGAGGAAATAGGTGATCGCCCACAGGATGATCATCAGCGCCGCCGAGCGGCCGACATTGGTCGACTGGAAGAAGTTGAGGTAGGCCTCGACCTGGAAAACGGTCAGCGTGTCGCCCGGACCGCCTTGGGTCATGGCATAGATGATGTCGAACTGCTGGATGGAATCCAGCAGGCGAAACAGCGTCGCCGTCAGGATGTAGGGCGTCAGCATCGGCAAGGTGATGCGGAAGAACACGAAACTCCGCGGCACGCCGTCAAGTGCCGCCGCCTCGAAGGGCTGCGTCGGCAGGCTGCGCAGGCCGGCAAGCAGCAGGATCATGATGAAGGGCGTGTAGACCCAGATATCGACAAGCACCACCGTGAAAAGCGCGGTCGACGGCGACGAAGCCCAGCGGAAATCCTGCAATCCGATCAGGCTGGCGAGGTAGCTCAGCACGCCAAAGCCGGGATTGGTCATCAGCTTCCACATCAGCGCGGCAAGCGCCGGCGCCGTCATCAGCGGCATCAACAGCATGATCGAGATGAAATTGTTCAGCGTCGAGCGCTTCTGCAGCAGCATGGCGATGCCGAGACCGAGAAGCAGTTCGAGCAGCACGGTGATACCGGCATAGAGCAGCGATATCTCCAGCGTGTTCCAGAACCTCGGGTCGGTGAAAAACGAGATGTAATTGTCGCCCCAGTTGAACTGCCGCGCCCAGGGCTGGCTCAGCCGATAGCGCTGGAACGAATAGACGACCGACGTGAAGAACGGGATCAGGATGCCGATGCAGACGAGCAAGGCCGGCAGGCTGAGCACATAGGGCAGCACTTTCTTGCTGATCCTGAAGCCGGAAGGCCTGTTTCTTTGCATTGTCGCCGTAGTCATCGTGGCTCACCCGTCATCTCTGTTGCTTCGCCCTGCCGGCCGCCCAGGGAGCTAGGCGGCCGGTTGGGCGAGTGGCGGCACCGCCGTTGTTTGAACATCGGAATTTCCCAAAACCGATTTGGGTCCGATGCTCCAGGCGCCGCTTCGCAGTGGAATGGCCGGCTGGCCCGCAGCAGCGGGCCGGCCGGCCGCCAGGACTCAGCCGAGCCCGGCTTCCTTGAGCTGGCCGTCGACGCTGCTGGCCAGCATGTCGAGGCCTTCGTCGACCGGCACTTCCTTGGCCACCATCTTCTGCAGCGTCGCCGCCCATTCGGTGGTCAGATCGAAGAACAGCGGCTGCGGGGTGAACTTGATGCTGGCGCCCGGCGCCGAAACGTCGAACATCTCGACATAACCCGGATAGCTCTTGTTCAGCTTCTCGCGGAACATCTGGTCGTTCCAGACCGACTGACGCACCGGATTGACGAAGTCCATCTCGGTCGCACCGAACAGTGCATGCTCGGGCCCGGATGCCCATTGCATGAAGTACCAGGTGGCGTCCTTGTCCTTCGAGAAATTGGACATCGACAGCGACCAGATCCAGATGTTGGGCGTCGGAGCCTTGGCGGCGGGATTGGCCTTGAAGGCGGAGAAGGCGAGCTTGCCGGCCATCTTGTTGTCGCCGCCATTCATAAAATAGCCGAGGATGTCGGCGTCGAAGATCATCGCCGAGGCGCCGGCGCCAAGATCGGTGCCGACCTGATACCAGGTGTAGGTCGACCAGTCCTTGGGGCCGCTCTCCTGAATCATCTGGACCCACTGCTTGTGGAAGGCCTTGGATTCGGCGGTGTTCATCGCGGCCGACAATTTGCCATCAGCCGAGACGTTCAGGTCCTTCTGGTCAAAGTTGGCATAAGCCGACAGGAAGCCGGGATGGATCGTCGCCCAGGAGCGCGAGCCGCGCACGCCGATTCCGTAGACGCCGCCGCCGACATCCTTGGTCAGCTTGGCCGCCGTAGCGACCATCTCGTCCATATTGCCGGGAACGCTGACCCCGACCTTGTCGAACATGCCCTTGTTGTAGGTGATGTTGTTCTGTTCGAAGCCCCACGGAATGCACCACTGCTTGGCGTCATCGGAACCGAGCACGCCGCCGGGCTGGCCGTTCCAGGCGCAGGACTTCCTGACACCGGGCAGGAAGTCGTCCCAGGCATAGTTCACATTGGTCTTGGTCGGATCCTTGATCCATTCGTTGAGGTCGGTGATCCAGCCGGCCGGGCCGTAGGTCCAGGTCATGTAGGCGCCGGTCATGAAGGCATCGTATTCAGGCGAGCTGGCCGACAGCGCAGCGGTGACCTTGTCGAAATAGACATCCTCCGGGAAGACGTCGTAGACGACTTCCATGCCGGTCAACTTCTTGAAGTTTTCAAGGTTGGCAATCATCGCATCGGCATAAGGATGCTTGTTGAGCAAGAGCTTGATGGTCTTGCCCTTGTGCGCCTGCCAGTCGAAGTCCGCCGCCAGCGCACGGGTCTGCCCCAGATTGAGCAGCGTTCCGGCCGTGCCGGCGGCAAGGCCCATCGCGCCAAGGCCCTTGATCAGCCCACGACGATCGACTTGTCCGCGCAGGAACGCGTCGATCAGGTCTTTTTCTTTCTCATGCATTTGTCTTCTCCTCCACAGGGTAGTTTCAATCGAATGGCTGCCGGCTACCCGACCGGCGTCTGCTCCACGAGTTTTCGCGCCGTCCGCTCATCGGTGACCAGGCCCTTGAGATAGCGACCCTCCAACACGGATTTGATGGCACGAACCTTCACCTTGCCGCCGGCAACGGCGACAATCCTGCGATTGCTGATGTCTTCGCGCGCCAGTGCCAGCGCGCGGTTGGAAAGCGTCGTCTCGACCGCCTTTCCAGCGTCATCGAAGAAATGGCCGAGCAGTTCGCCGACACCGCCGTTGCGGCGGATCTCCTCCATTTCGCCCTTCTCGATCATGCCGGTGGCGACCAGCGACGCCTCGCGCTCGGCAGTGCCGATGCCGGCGATGAGCAGGTCGGCGGACTTGCCGAGATCGAAAACCTCGCTGATGCCCTTCTGCCCGAGCAGCACGGTTCGATCCTCGACCGTGTTGGCGAACATCGGCACCGGCATCACATAGGCTTCGGCGCCGGTCCGTTCGGCCAGGCGGTGAATGACGTCGTGCGGATTGGCTGAGAACTTGCGCGTCAGGCCGCCGAGCAATGAGACGAATCGGGTCTTTTCGGCCGATATGCGCGGCAGATATTCGACGCAGGCGGCGAGCGTGCGGCCATGGCCGACGCCGATCAGCGTATCCTCGCCGCGTTCGATCTCACGCTTGAGGAACTGCGCGCCGGCGATGCCGAGCGCCTTGAGCGGCAAGTCCTCGCCATCGAAGTCGGGAACGACCTCGCAATAATCGAGGCCGTAGCGGCTGGACAAATCGTCTTCAAGCGCGACGCATTCCGACACTTCGCCGTCGATATAGACTTTGACCAGCCCTTCCTGATTGGCCTTGGTAATGAGGCGATGTGCCTTGAGGCTGGTCAGGCCAAGCCGCTTGGCGACCTCCGACTGGGTCAGGCCGCCAGCATAATGGAGCCAGGCGGCGCGCGTCGCCATACTGGTTTCATCGTCGCGCAGGAGGCCGTTTCCAAAACCAACCATTTCCGCCCTAAGATATTTTTATCAGGTGATGCAAAATTTTTCACAAGGTGTCGCAGGAGTCAAGCGCCGCAGCGTTCAAATCACCTTGAGAGGGCAAAAAAGGCCTGCTGAAGCAGCCATCGTGCAGGGCGGTGCCAGTCTGAAATGCGCCGACCGTATCGAGCGGCCAACCAAGTCGCATCTGGTGCTGGTCACCGACCTCTACGAGGGCGGCAATGGCCAGGAATTGCTGCGGCGGCTGGCGGCGCTGGTTCGATCCGGCGTCAATGTCGTCGTGCTTCTGGCACTGACCGACCAAGGCCGGCCCGGCTATGATCCGGCAATGGCAGGTTCGGTTGCCGCACTCGGCATTCCGGTCTTCGCCTGCACGCCGGATTTGTTTCCAGAGATGATGGCGGCGGCATTGCGCCGGGAAGATATCGGCGCCTGGGCCGCGGGCGCCGACATCAAGCTGGTTCGCGCCGAGACCGAGGCGCCAAGGGCGGACGACTGAGCCCCATGTTCCAGAGGGTTGCCGAACTCCTGTCGCGGCTGGAAAGCGGCTGGACAGGTCAGCGATTGTGGCCGGCAGTTCCGCTATTTCATGTCCTTCAATTCCGCATGCGCCACGGCGATGCGAGCGGCAAGCGCGGCGTTGTTGCGGACCAGCGCGATGTTGGCCTTCAGGCTGCGGCCTTGCGAAAGCTCGTTGATGCGGGCGAGCAGGAACGGCGTCAGCTCCTTGCGTCCGATGCCGCGTTCTTCGGCTTCCGCCACCGCTGCCGTGATCATGCCGTCGATGAAGGCCGGATCGAGCGCATCCACTTGCGGAATTGGGTTGGCGACGAGGATGCCTGTGCCCGAGCCGATCTGCTCGTGCAGCAGCATGGCCTGCGCAATGTCCTGCGGCGTATCGAGGCGGTGATCGGCTTTAAGTCCGCTGGAGCGCGTATAAAAAGCCGGAAAGTCGTCGCTCTGGTAGGCAATCACCGGCACGCGCTGGGTCTCCAGATATTCCAGCGTTTTTGCAATATCGAGGATCGATTTCACGCCGGCGCAGACGACGGTCGTGCCGGTCTGGCCGAGTTCGGTCAGGTCGGCCGAAATATCGAAACTGGCCTCGGCGCCACGATGCACGCCGCCGACGCCGCCGGTCGCGAAAATACCGATGCCAGCCAATGCAGCGATCCGCATCGTCGCCGAAACCGTGGTCCCGGCCGAGCCGCCGCTCACCATGATGGCGGCGAGGTCGCGCCCGGACGCCTTGACCACGTCCTTTGCCGCTGCCAGTTGCTCCAGCTCGCGGTCATCGAGCCCGACCTTGATCTTGCCGGCAACCACCGCGATCGTGACGGGCACGGCGCCATTCTCGCGCACCATGGTCTCGACGCCGCGGGCAGTCTCCAGATTGGCCGGATAGGGCATGCCGTGGGTGATGATCGTCGATTCCAGCGCCACCACCGCGCGGCCTTCACGAAGTGCTGCAGCGACTTCGTCGTTCAGATGGAGAAGGGAAGGTTTCATCGTCGTTTCGCTTTCAGGGTTCGACTCGCGTTCAGGCGGGAATGCGGTACATGCCGGCGGTGAGGAAGCGCGGCGACAGATCGGGATGGACGCTGGATTCGCTCTCGGTGGTCAGCGTGGCGAGCAGCGCCCCGGTGCGCGCCGCGTCGAGCACGGGATCGCCCGAAAGCACCTTGTACATGGTGCCGGCAATCATTGCGTCGCCGGCTCCGGTGATGTCGACGGCGCGGGCCGAGACGGAACGCATCGTTGCCACGCCGCCTTCGGTCGCGACCGCAAATCCGTGCGCGCCCATGGTCACGATCACCTCGCTGGCGCCGGCCGCGCGCAGCGCCGCCGCGGCCTCTTTCGGCTTCAGCCGCTTGTCGGCATCGGTGATGCCAAGCATCGTATTGGCCTCGTCATGGTTGGTGAATAAAAGGTCGATGCCGGTCAGGTCCTTCGGCAGGCGCGCCGATTTCGGCGACGACACCGTGTCGATGGCGAGCTTGAAGCGCGCGCCTTGCTTGCGTGACATCAGCGCCGCGATCGTCGCGGCCGGCAGGTTGCAGTCGATGAACACCCAATTCGCCGAAGCCAGATGCGGCCAGAAACGGTCGAGACAGGATGGCGAAAACAGATCGAAGATCTCCATGTCGGCGATGCCGAGCACGAGATCGTTATTGAGGTCGAGGATCGCTGCATATTCCGCGGTCGGCCGCTCCGTTGACGTGATGACCTGGCTGACGTCGGCGCCGAGGTCGCGCAGATGCCGCACCAGCGAGCGGCCGGTCTCGTCGTCGCCGACAATCGAAACGAAGCTTATGTCGACGCCGAGGCGGACAAGGTTCTCGGCGACGTTGCGGGCGACGCCGCCGAAGCTGCGGTAGCCGGCGACCGGGTTCGACGTCCCGAAGATCAGATCCTTCCTGGCGTGGTACTTGCGGTCGAGGACGGCGCCGCCGATGCAGATCATGCGCTTGGAGGCCGGCAAGACATAGCCGCGGCCAAGAATGTAGCCCTTGTTGACGAGCTGCACGATGTGGGCCGCGACGGTCGAGCGGGCAATGCCGAGCGCGGTCGCTATATCCTGCTGGCCGGCGAACGGGTTCGCCGCGATGAGATCCAGCACTGCCTGTTCCTGTGCTCCAAGGTCGTCCATCGCCTCACCCCGGTCCGCGCAATTGATGCTGAACCTTGATCAACAACAGATGATGTTGTCAACATTTGTTTGGCTGGCGAGCCTGTCGATGCCAGTCGCTGGTACTGGTCAACGCCCGGCGCCGCATCACATTACTTGTTGCCGATGGCAAGATGTTTGAAAGCAAGCGGATGAATGAACAGGAGTTGATGGCGGAGCTGGAGCGGTTGGTTTCCGAGGATCGGAACCCGAGGACGATGGATATCGACCTGCTGCCGACCATCGAGATCCTGCGCCTGATCAATGACGAGGACAGCGGCGTTCCGGCCGCCGTCGAGAAGGTCATTCCGGAAATTGCTGCCGCGGTAGACCGGATCGTTGGTGCGTTTCAAAAAGGCGCGCGGCTTGTCTATATGGGCGCCGGCACGAGCGGCCGGCTGGGGGTTCTCGACGCCTCGGAGTGTCCGCCAACATTTGGCGTGCCCGAGGGCATGGTGCTCGGCCTGATCGCCGGCGGCCCGAATGCGCTGGTGCGGGCTGTGGAAGGCGCCGAGGATGATCCGCAACAAGGCATCAAGGCACTGCAGGACATCAAGTTGACCGCCGACGATGTGGTGGTCGGCATCGCGGTCAGCGGCCGCACACCCTACGTCATCGGCGGCTTGACCTATGCAAGGCAGGTCGGAGCAACGACGGTGGCGCTTTCCTGCAACCCCAGGTCAGTCATTGCCGGCATTGCCGACATTGCCATCTCTCCGCTTGTCGGCCCCGAGGTTCTCGCCGGCTCGACCCGGCTGAAGTCGGGAACCGCGCAAAAGCTGGTTCTCAACATGTTGACGACAGCCAGCATGATCCGGATCGGCAAGAGCTATCAGAACCTGATGGTCGACCTCAATCCCAGCAACATGAAGCTTGTCGCCAGGGCGGTCGGGATCGTGATGCAGACCACCGGCTGCACAGCGCAGCAGGCACGACGGGCGCTCGACCAGACCGGCAAAGACGTCAAGCTGGCGATACTGGTGACAATCACCGGGATGGGCATCGAAGAGGCGCGCAAGGCGCTCGACAATGCGGGCGGGTTTTTGCGAAAGGCGATCGGCGAAAAGACGCTGTGAAGCTGTCTGGATACCGGTATACCAGTATCCAGGATGGACCGACTTCGACAAAGGCAGGGCATGGGACCTTGCTCACCAAACGGATCCATCCGACACATCCGTTTCGACAGCGCGGGATTATCGAGATTCGCCCATCGGTCGGCGATCGCGTCAACGGAGCCTAACAAATGATGATTGCGAAAAGTGGCGAACCAATCTGGGCAGTCGGCCTGATGACCGGCACCGTGCTGGACGGCAATATCGATGTTGCGCTGATCAAGACCGACGGCGAGCGGATCGAGGATTTCGGCACCTACACGCTGGCGCCCTACCCCGGCTCGATCCGGACGCTGCTGGAGGAGACGCTGGATCAGGCCAGGGCGTGGAATTTTTCCGGGCCGGAACCGGCGATCTTTCGCGACGCCGAAGAAGCGCTGACGCGCGCCCAGTCGGCAGCCGTCAGGGATCTGGTCGAAAGCCACGGGCTGACGATGGCCGATATCGGCGTCGTCGGCTTCCATGGCCAGACCGTGCTGCATCGCGCCCCGCAATCCGGCCGGCTCGGCCAGACCCGCCAGCTCGGCGATGGGGCTTTGATGCATGCCATACTGGGGACCAAGATCGCCTATGATTTCCGTTCGGCCGACATGCGCGCCGGCGGGCAAGGGGCGCCGCTGTCCGCGGCCTACCACGCCGCGCTGCTGCGCGATGCCGATATCAGCGGCGACACGGCGGTGCTCAATCTCGGCGGCGTCGCCAACATCACCTGGTGGGACGGCAAGGACAATGTCGTCGCCTTCGACACCGGACCGGCCAATGCGCCGTTGAACGATTTCATCAAGGCGAAAGGGCTGGGCGACATGGATCGCGACGGCGCGCTGGCGCGGACCGGCACCGTCGACGAAGACCGGCTGGCCAACCTCCTGCAGCATCCCTACCTGGCCAAGCCCTATCCAAAGTCGCTTGACCGGTTCGATTTCGGCGCGGCCATGGCGGACGGGATGAACGCTGAGGACGGCGCCGCACTGCTGACGGCCTTCACCGCTGCGGCCGTCGGCAAGGCGCTCGACCTCCTGCCGCACCGGCCGAAGCGTCTGGTGGTCAGCGGCGGCGGCCGCCACAACCCGACGATCATGGCCATGCTCGCCAGCCGCGCCGGCGTCGAAGCGGTGCCGGCGGAGGCGCTCGGCTGGAAGGGTGACGCGGTCGAGGCGGAGTGCTTTGCCTTCCTGGCGGTTCGCGTGCTCAGGGGCCTGCCGATCAGTTTTCCGACCACCACCGGTGTGCCGCAGCCGATGCGCGGCGGACGCCTTGCCGGCTGATCAAGCCAGCAGTTTCTTCTGCAGGAAGACGCGGCTGCGACCGGCGGGAAAATCGGGAAGCACGCCGAACAGCCGATACCCCTGACGCTCATAGGCCTTGGCCGCCTGGGGATTGAAGGTGTCGATCAAGGCGCCATGACAGCCGCGTGCGACGGCCTCCTGTTCGGCTGCGTCCAGCATCCTGCCGGCCATGCGCTGGCCGCGCAGTCGCTCATCAACCCACAGCCATTGCACATAGAGCCAGCCCCAGGCGGTATATCCCGAGATGCCGCCGACAACCGCACGGTGCTCATCGCGCACGAACACCGCGAGCACCTTCCTGTTGGCCGGACCGACTTCGCTGTCGTTGAACGCGCTGAGCCGCTCCCCGAGAAAAGCGAGTTCTTTCGGCGAAGGGTCGGCGGTGGTTTCAAGCGTCATGTTCATCGCTTGTCCAGACAGGCTCACAGCCGGATACCCGTATACAGCGCTTTGTGGCACTTTCATTTTGCATTATCGAAGGAAAGGCGGGGAGCGCAAGCGCTGCCGCCGCGTGGCTCCGCGACTACACGGGCCGCGGCGAATGCCACGCCGCCGCCGCAGCGGCAACCAGCATGAGCAGCGCGGCGACCACTGCTGATGCCGCAAAGCCGAAGCTGGAATAAAGCGGTCCGAAGGCCGTGGTGCCGACAAACACCGCGAGATAGGTCACTGCGCTGTTCAGGCCCATGATCGTGCCGCGCCGCGCCGGATCGAGCGCCGAGAGGCGCATCACCAGGACGTTCAGCCCGAAATGATTGCCAAGGCCCCAGAGCGCGACCATCGCGATGGTCAGATGGAAACTACTGCCTGCCGCGGCGAGCGCGACATAGACGGCCGCGACGAGGAGATAGGCGAACGGCATGACACGTCGCGCGCCAAGCCGATCGATCACGCCGTCAAGCAGCGCCGCCATGCCGAAGCCGGCGCCATAAGCGAGCGCCGCCAAGCCGTTGGCGCTGACCGGCCGCCCCAAGCCGTTGTGAAGGTGATCGCCAAGATAGCCATAGACGCCGTAGAAGGCGGTCATGAAGGCGCCGCAGGCGACCAGGAGCGGCACTATGCCGGGAACGGCCAAAGCGCCGAGCGGCGTCGGCGCCGGGCCGCTTTTCCTGACGTCGCTCAACGACGTCAGCGTAAGGCCGGTCAACGCGAGCGCCGCAAGCACCGCAACCGCTGCGAAAACGGCGCGCCAATGGACGAGGTCGGCAAGCACCGCCGACAATGAGACGCCGGCGACCATGCTCAGGGTCCAGCCGGTCAGCACGACGCCGATGGTTCCGCTTTCGCGGCCAGGCGGCGCGATCGCCGCGGCGCTGGCATAGATTGCCGGCATGGCGATACCGGCGGCGATGCCGGCGACAAGCTGGGCTGCAACCAGCGTCGTTACCGTCGGCGCGGCGGCGCTGGCGAGAAGCGCGACCGCCAGCAGCAGCAACGCCCCTTGCAGCATGCGGCGGGCGCCGAGCCGATCGATATAGCGGGCCAGGAACAGGGCGCTTGCCGACGTGCCAAGCCCGAACGCAGCGGACGCGATCATGACGGCCGGCACGCTCGTCGCAAACGATGCGGCCACCGCCGGCGCTATCGGACCGAGAACCAGCGAGTTCGAGCCGATCACCGCGATGCATCCGGTCAAGAGATAGGCGAGCGCCGGGATAGGCGGCCTTGCCGTCAATGTTGCGACTTGATCACTGTTCGACATATGCCGATAATCGCCGTATTAAATTCTGTATCAATAAGGAATTTCACCATGGATGAAGAAACAGATGGCATTCCGCAGAACAGGCCTACTGGCCGCGATGTCGACGCGACCGACCGAAAGATATTAGGCGTTCTGGTCGACGACGCCACGGTCAGCTATGCCGAACTCGGTGATCGTGTCGGCCTGTCGCCGCCGGCAGCGCATGAACGGGTGAAGCGGCTTCGGCGCAGCGGCGCCATTCGCAACACCGCGGCGATCATCGATCCCAAGGCGGTGCGCAAGCCGTTGCTTGCCTTCGTGCACATCGACACCAAGGGCTGGGGAAAGACCCCCGAACTGATGGCGATCTCCGAGCACCCCGAAGTCGAGGAGATCCATTCGGTGGCCGGCGACACATGCATGCTGATCAAGGTCCGCACCGAGGACACAAGGGCGCTCGAAGGGCTGCTGTCGCAGCTTTACGAAACGCCTGGCGTGACCTCGACGCGAAGCTATGTGGTTCTGTCGACCTATCTCGAGCGGCCGGTGCAGCCCGGGATCACGACCGAATGGCCAGCGCCCCGGCACATGGCCAAGCCGCTGTATTAGGGCCGTCCAGTCAACCAAGCTCCAGGGTGGTTATCGCAAAGACACCCGACTGCGTGAGCTGCGGCGCTTTTCCCCTATACATTCGAGCCGTCTCGAAGCCCGGTTGAAGGCCAGCGGACGTCAGCCTGGCTGCAAATTGCCCGCTGGTCTCGGGAACGTCGAGATGGACATTGCCGGGTCCCGAGGCGTTGGCGAGCGCCGTGAAAAGGCGACTTGCCGCGTCCAGGCTGTTGGCAAAGAGCGGCCCGATCTTGCAACCGTCACGGCATCGGCGCGCGACGCCATATCCCTCAATCGCGCCGTCTTTGACGATCGCAAGCGCGATGTGCGGCGGGCGCAGCCAGTGTTCCAGGAAGGATTGCCTCGGAGCGGGAAAGAAGCGGCTGTCGTAGTCCAGGACATCGGCTTCCGGGCCCATGACGCGAATGTCGCTGTCGGCAGTTGCCGGACCGTTCGGCGATCCGACGAACCGGATCGTCCGGTAGACCGGCGCAAAACCCATGCTGCGGTAATTGGCCTGCTGTTCGACGACACCATCGAGGCCGACCGTACGGTCGCCGAGCCGCGCCATGCCGGCATCCCAGACCGCCTTGCCATGGCCCTCACCGCGCCTGTCCGGCCGACAGATGTAGAGGCCGATGAAGCCGAAATCCTCGCCATAGGCCACTGCCGAAATACCGGCCACCATCTCGCCATCGACAAAGGCGCCGATGAAGCCCTCTGGATCCGCCGCATGGAACGCCACGGCATCGCCGAGGCCCGGATTCCAGCCCTCTGCTGCCGCCCAGTCGACAAGGATTTTTACGTCTTCAAGTGCGAGCGTTCTGATCGTTCGGCGCATTGGCTCATTCGGCGGCTACGGGTTCGCGGGCGAAGGATTTCAATGCGCCAAGATAGGGCTTTGCCAGCGGGTTTGCATAGGCGCCACGCTTGGACGTCGACAGGCCAAGCGCGATCAGGGCCTCGGCCTGCTTGACCGCGGCGCCGACGCCGTCGATGACCGGAACGCCGAACTCCCGCCGCAGCGCGGCGGCGAGATCGGCCATGCCGGCGCAGCCGAGCACGATGGCCTCGGCGCGATCCTCGTCGAGCGCGCGCGCGATCTCGCCGCGCAGCTTCAGGATCGCATCGGAGGTTGGGTCTTCGAGCGCAAGAACCGGAATGTCGGCAGCGCGCACGCGTGCCCGTCCTGCCATGCCATAGCGCTGCACCAGCGCTTCGACCGGCACGCGCGAGCGCTCGGTCGTGGTGACGACGGTGAAGCGCTGGGCGATGAACGACGCCGTGCTGAGCGCTGCCTCGCAGATGCCGATGACCGGAATGTTGGCCATGGCGCGCGCCGCATCCAGGCCGGTGTCGTCGAAACAGGCGATGATCGCGGCCTGCGCGCCCGAGCGTTCGCCGGCGGCGATCTCGACCAGCAAGCCCGGCACGGCGATCGCCCTGCCCTGGCCGCTGGCCGCAAGCGAGGCCCCGCCCGGCACATCGAAGACAACCATGCCGTCGCGGCTGCCGCTGACGCGGCCGGAGACGACGTTGTGATCGCCCATGAAGCGGGCGACGAACGCGGTGGCCGGCCGCTCGAAGACGATGCGCGGATGCGCCGCCTGCTCGATACGGCCGTCATTCATGACCACGATCAGGTCGGCGAGCGCCATCGCCTCCTCCTGGCTGTGGGTGACGTGGACGAAAGTGATGCCGAGCGAGGTCTGCAGCTTCTTCAGTTCCGCCCGCATGCGGATCTTCAGGAATGGATCGAGTGCCGATAGCGGCTCGTCGAGCAGCAGCGCTTCGGGGTCGGTGATCAGCGCGCGGGCCAGAGCGACGCGTTGCTGCTGTCCGCCCGAAAGCTGCGCCGGGCGGCGACCGGCGTAGCCCTCCATCTGCATCAGCTTCAGCATATCGAGCGCCCTGGCGCGGCGCTGTTCCTTGCCGACGCCCTTCATCTTGAGGCTGAACGCAACATTGTCGATCAGGTCGAGATGCGGAAACAGCGCGTAGGACTGGAACATCATGGCGGTGCCGCGCCTGGCCGGCGGCAAGTCGGTGACCACCGTGTTGCCGAGACGCACGTCGCCGCTCGATATGCTTTCGTGGCCGGCAATCATGCGCAGCGTCGAGGTCTTGCCGCAGCCGGACGGCCCGAGCAGGCAGCAATAGGTTCCCGCTGGGATTTTCAAGCTGATGTCTTCGACGGCAGTCGTTGCGCCATAGATCTTCGAAACGGACACGATGTCGATTTCGGCGGCTTTGGACATCCGGCTTCCTCTCTAAATCAACTTAAGCAAAGCATCATGCATGCCAGTTGCCCCAGATCGGCCTCAAACGATTGATTCCTTGGGAAAATTAGAATTGCCTCCGGCTGCCCCTCGAAACGGCATGCCTGAGAATGCACAAATTATAGGCGATCGCCAGCGATTCTCGCAAAAATCGTATGCAATCTTTTTCGGCATCGTATTCACTTTGTCCCTCGTGCAAGCGACCCGATTCAGGATAGAAAGGTGCAGGGACCACCATCATGAATATAGCCGACCAGACTTTCCCTGCTGTCGACAGTGCCAACGAGGATCGCGCCCAGGCGATCCGCGACCAGTTGCGCGACGCGATCGTCGACCGCCGGCTGGCGCCCGGAACCAAACTGTCGGAAGGCGAGGTCGGCACTTTATTCGATGTCAGCCGCACCGTGGCGCGCGCGGCGCTGCAGATGCTCTCCTTCGAAGGCCTGGTACGGACCGAGCGCAATCGCGGCGCCTTCGTCGCCAACCCGTCGCCGGAGGAAGCGCGCCAGGTCTTTGCTTCGCGCCGGCTGATCGAGCCCGGCATAGCGATTGCCGCAGCCGGGCGGATGACGCCGGACCATGTCGCTGCCTTCAAGGCGCAGCTCGATGAAGAGGGCCGCTTCATTGCCGAACGCGGACCAAATGCAAGACGCTCGGAAATCAAGGCTTCGGGCGATTTTCACCTGCTGCTGGCTTCGGTTGCCGGAAACGCCATCCTCCAGCGCTTCATGGAAGAACTGGTGGCGCGGTCATCGCTGGTGATCGCGCTCTACGGCCGCTCGGGCGTCTCGAGCTGCGGCCATAGCGAACACTTGAATATCCTGGAGGCGCTGGAAAATGGCAATTCCGAACGCGCCAGCGCCCTGATGCTGCATCACATCGATCATATCGAGGCCGACCTCGATCTGCGTGTCAGGAGCGGTCCGGCGCTCAGGCAGGCGCTCGAGTTCTGACGCTCATTTCGACCGGAGGGACGCGAATACCGCGCCCCTCAAAGCCGTTGGGCTCGGACCTTCAGGATCTGGTACAGCAAGTCGCGGACGCGCCGCAGCCTCATCGACCATTTCTGGCTCATCTGCTTTCCAGTTCTGTTCGCCGACTGCCTACGTCTCAAAAAGCTTGGGCCGCCATGGCCATTCCAACCAGCGAGGTGGCGATTCCAGCGGTGCGGACCGTCGTCGGCCAACGAGCCAGCTTGACAGCGGACAGAATGCCGATTGCATGCAGCATCGACGTGGCGAGCATGAAGCCAGCGGCGTAGGCGATGCCGCCGGCGCTCTCGGGACTCTCAAGGCCGTGGGCGTTGCCGTGGAAGAGGCCGAACAGGGCCGTCAGTGCCGCCGCGGCGGCCAGCGGCAGCGGCTTGGCGAGGCCGACCATCGCGCCGAAGACCACGAGCGACAGCGCGATGCCGGTTTCAAGCGAAGGCAGGCCGATGCCGGCCATGCCGAGCAAGGCCCCTGCGACCATGGCCGAGACAAAGAACAGCGGCACAAGGACAATGCTGCGCCCGCCGGCACGGGCTCCGATCATGCCGACTGCAACCATTGCGAGCAGATGATCTATGCCGAACAGCGGATGTTCGAGGCCGGCGAAAAAGCCGTGGACGTGAGCGCCGCCGCTATGGGCAAACGCCAGCGACGGTGTGACGGCAGCGAGAGCTGAAAGGATGCCAAGTCTTGCCAATGTTTTCATGCTTGCGGAAGTTTTCATGGTTGTACCTGCTCTATGAAAGTGACGGGTTTGGTTTTCAGTGCCCGGGAACGGCGAATTGCGAAGCGGCGGAACGGTCTGCGAGGGCGCGCGCCGCGGCGAAGCCGAGCGGCTTTTGCTCAGCGCCATCGTGATAGATGAAAGCGAGGCGGCGGCGGTGCGATGTCAGGCGCGCCGGCAGCGGGTGATAGGCGACGCCGGTGCCGCCGACGAGCGGCATGACCGCGCCGACGTCGACCAGGTCCTCGGTCTCGACGCGCAAGAGATGAAGCCGCACGCCGTCGGCCCTCTCGCCGACAAAGGGTATGCCGGCCAGGCGCAGAAAGCTGGATGGGTCCGGCGCCCGCGCAAAGCCTTCGAGGAAGGCGGTTTCGACAAGGTCGAGGTCGACCGATGCGGGATCAAACGGCAACTCGTGAGCCTGGTCCGGCAGATGCGGCGTCTGCCATTGCAGCGGCTTGCCAGCAGGCCCGTTGTGGCCGGGGGCGTGCGGATGGTCATGATGACCGTTCGGCCCGTGGTGGCCGTCGTCATGGCCATGACTGTGGTGATGATCGTCGTGCATGGTCAAAAACTCACCGGTTTGTCGATGATCGATTTGTGCTTGCCGAGATTGCCGTGGGCGACCATGGAGCCGAGCGCTTCGACGACGACACGCACGCCGAACAGCGCGGTGATGTCCGACGTGTCGTAGGGCGGCGAGACCTCGACCACTTCCAGCCCGCAAATGCCAGGCGCCGTCACCAGCCCAAGCAGCTTGAGCGCCTCGCGCGGCAGGAAGCCGCCCGGCTCAGGCCAGCCGGTGCCGGGCACGAAGCCGCAATCGAGGCTGTCGACGTCGAAGGAGATGTAGACGGCGTCGGTGTCCTTCCATGCGAGTTCGAGCGCGATTTCCGCCGCTTTCTCGAGGCCCATCTGCTCGATATCGGCAATGGTGAGCACGTTGGTGCCGCGTTTTCTCGCCTCGGCGACGCCGTAGCGGGGAACCTGCCAGCCGCCGATGCCGAGCTGCACGAGATTGGTCGCCGAGACATTCGGCAGGTTGGTCGCCCAGTACCAGGGCGTGGTGTGCATGCGCTCGTCGAGATCCTTTTCCTGGATGTCGATATGGCGGTCGAAATGGATGATGCCGATGCGCTTCGAGGTCACGTCGGCGATGCCGCGAACGCAAGGGAAACCGATCGAATGGTCGCCGCCCAGCATGATCGGCAGCGCGCCGGACGAGGCGACATGGCTGACGCCCTTGGTGATCTGGTCAAAACTCTTTTCGAGGTTGGCGGGAATGGTGAAGACGTCGCCGGCGTCGCACAACGTCATCTGCTCGCGCAAATCGACGCCGAGCTCGTAATTGTACGGCGTATAGAGCGCCGAGATACGGCGGATGCCTTGCGGCCCGAAGCGGGTTCCCGGCCGGTAGGTGGTGCCGCTGTCGAAAGGAATGCCGATGACGGCGGCGTCATATTTGCCGACATCGCGGACATTCTCGACATAGGGCGCCTTGAGAAAGGTATTGATGCCGGCGAAATGCGGCAGCTCGCCGCGCGCGAATGTCGGGATCGACTTGTCGACGATCGACTCCGACCCCGGCAGGCCCATGTCGAGCGCCCATTGCTGCTCCTTGCGCCAGCCGCTTTCCGGCAGCTTGCCCTCGGCCTCGATCGACTTCCAGCCCTGCGTGCCGCGGGCGTCGAAATCGGGGTGGTGAAAACGCTCCCTGGCCGCCCGGGCGACGAGCCCTGCCCGGCGGTGGCTGCGTTCGGGGATATTTCTGGACATTCAAACTCTCCGTTACGACGCCGTCGTCGCCATTGCTGTTTCCGGGCGGGTCGTCCCGACCATCGCGGCCACCTTGGCCAAGTGATGAGAGGAAGCGCGGGTCTTGCGATCGAGCTTCAGATCGTAGGTGATCGTCGCGCCGTAAGCCGACGGGAACTGCGGATCGTGGCGCACCTTGTCGAAGACCAGCACGCGGGTGCCGAGCTTGAAGGCCTCGCCGATATCGTGGGTGACCATCACCACCGTCATGCCATGCTCGGTCCAGAGCTCGGTCAGCAGGTCGTGCATCTCGACGCGGATGCCGGGATCGAGCGCCCCGAACGGTTCGTCGAGAAGCAGGATCTGCGGACGGCCGAGCAAGGTCTGCGCAATCGCCAGCCGCTGCTGCATGCCGCCGGAAAGCGATGCCGGATAGAGGTCGCGCGCATGGGCAAGGCCAACCCGCGCCAGCATGGCCTCGGCCTGTTGCCTGGCGTTTCTGCGCCTGGCGCCGAAGACGCGGCCAAACGGCCCGCCCGAGCGAAAGTCTTCGACCAGCAGCAGGTTCTGGATGGCGGTCAGATGCGGAAACACCGAATAGCGCTGAAAGACGATGCCGCGCTGTGGCGTCGGCTCGGGCACGATCGGGCCATCGCCGACGATGACGACGCCGCTGCTCTGCTGCTCCTGGCCGAGCAGGATGCGCAGGAACGTCGATTTTCCGCAGCCGCTGGCGCCGACCAGCGACAGGAATTCGCCGGCTTCGGCGGTGACGTTGACCCGCTCGAGCACGCGGGCATCGCCATAACTCTTTTCCAGCCCGTGAACGACGATGCGACTCATCTGGCCTCCACCGGATGCGCCCAAGGGGAGATTGCCCGCGACAGCCGCACCAGCAGCCAGTCGGTGATCACGGCAAGCAGCGTGATCCAGGCGACATAGGGCAGGATGACGTCCATCGAGAGATAGCGGCGGACGAGGAAGATGCGGTATCCCAGCCCTTCGGTCGAGGCGATGGCTTCGGCGGCGATCAGGAACAGCCAGGCCGGCCCGAGTGCCAGCCGCACGCAAGTGATGAGGCGCGGCATGATCTGCGGCAGCACCAGCCGCAAGACCGTGGTCCAGCTGTTGCCGCCAAGCGTTTGCGCCTTGGCCACCAGTTCTGGTGGCAGTTCCATCACCCGGTTGGCGATGTCGCGCACCATCACCGGCGCGACGCCGACGGCGATCAGCGTGATCTTGGCCGTTTCGCCGAGGCCGAGCGCGATGAACAGGATCGGCAGCAGCGCCAGCGGAGGGATGACGCAAACGACGGTGACGAACGGCAGCAGGAACGCCCGCACCCGCGGGATGAAGCCGATGGCAATGCCGAGCGAAAGCGCGGCGACCGTCGCAACGCCCACGCCCGCGAACAGCCTGAGGAGACTGGCATAGGTGTCGACCCACAGGATGAGGTCGCCCGAGCGCTTGTCCGGCACCGTCGCAAGGTCAAGAAAGGCCGACCACATCTGTACCGGCGAAGGCAGCAGCTTGTCGCTGGGATTGACCGCCAGCCGTTGCGCCGAAGCGAAGAGATAGGCGATCGCCACGAACAGGAACGGCAAGCCGCCGAGGAACAAGGCGCCGCCGCGCGAAACCTTCGCATTGATCATGCGAAGGCGCACCCTCGGCTTTGGCCGGGAAGGGCGCGTGGTGCCCTCACCGCCCGTCGCGGAGGCTTCATCCCTGGCACTCATTCCCTTGGCCAGCATGTCGGGTCAGGGCGTTGCGGTTGCCGCCTCGGCCATGAACGCTGGATCGAAACGCAGCTTGACGTTGTTGGCGTCGCCCAGCCTCGATCCGTCGGCAAAGCTCATGCCGACGACGTCGACACTCGTCGCATTGGTGCCGAGGATGCCGTGGCTGAACAGGAAGTTGCGGACCAGATCCATGGTCTTCGGCAATTCGGCGCCTTCGGTAAACTCGACCGCCTTGGCGGGGTCGTAGAACATTGCCGTCGAGGCAAGCTGCGCGTCGAAGCCGGCGAGGTCGGTGCCGGACGCCTTGGCCATCTCCTCCTTGGCTGCCTTGCCTTCCGGCGTGTCGGAGGTCATCAGCTCCATCACCTCGTACCACGCGCCGACAAGCGCCTTGCCCAATGCCGGATTGTCCTTCAGCGTCTCGGTGTTGACGACCATCATGTCGATGATCTCACCGGGAATCTGCGCGGAATCGAACACCTTGTGCGCACCCGGCATGGCGACGATCTCGGAAACCAGCGGGTTCCAGGTAACGACCGAGGTGACGTCGCTGGTGCCATAGGCGGCGACCATGTCGGCGTCGGATGTGTTGACGACGGTAATGTCCTTCTCGGCGAGCTTGACCGTGTCCAGCGCCCGCGCCAGCAGGTAATGCGAGACGGAGAGCTCGACGAGATTGACCTTCTGGCCGGCAATGTCGGCGAGCGCGGCCTTGTCCTTGAGGATCACCGCATCATTGCCGTTGGAGAAGTCGCCGATGATCAAGGCGGTGGTGTCGACGCCGCCGCCTGCGGGGATCGACAGCGCGTCCATGTTGGTCATCGAGCAGCCGTCGAAACCGCCGGCGGTGTACTGGTTGATGCTTTCGACATAGTCGTTGATGCGGGTGATCTCGACATTGATGCCGTTTTTGTCGGCCCATTTCTTCATGATGCCGCTATCGGAGAGATAGCCCCACGGCATCCAGCCGACATAGATCGACCAGCATATCTTGAAGTCTTTCTTGGGCGCCGCGTCGGCGGCGGAAACGATGGGAAGTGATGCGGCTAGGATGATTGCGGCCACCTTGCGAAGCATTGCGTACCCCTGTTCGCGATCCGGATTGCGACCGGACTTGATGTTGGGATTTGCGAGCGCGCGTCCGGGAGAGGTTCGCGCCAGCAAACCCGTGCAGGGTTCTCCCGGGATTTTGGCCCGCCGTGTTCCGCCGGATGCCTCAGTGCATCCTTGGCGGTCGCATCTCTTGGACCAGCACCGCTGTGTTGCGGCCGGAACCCTAGACGCTCTGCACATCACCAACGAAGCAAGGAGCATGCCAATGCCGAACAGGCCAAGAAGGCCGGCATTTGCGGACTGCGCGGCTTCGAGCGTGCGCACGAGTGACGCGAAAATCATCGCATCGCCGACGGATTGGGCAGTTTTTGCCTGATTGCTGCTGGTGGTCAAAATCTGACGCTTGCTTCCGGGGCCGTTAGCCCCCTCAGGGTGGGAAGGAGACCTAACTCACCAACTCTCCGACGGCGCAGTGCGCCAGGAGTGGTCCTTCAAGCCGCTGTTATGGAACGACCTGTGTGGGGCCGGAAGGAGACTGGCAGGTTCTGGAGAGCGAGGCCAAGAAGGCAGACTTACGCGGTAAGCCGCGCCGGGCATCCGGTGAATCACAGCTTCAGAGGCGTGTCTTGGAAGTATTTTCCGGGAGAGGCACCGAAGGCCGCCCGAAAAACCGCGATGAAAGCGCTGGGGCCTGAGTAGCCGAGTGCAAAAGCGATGTCGCCGACGCTTCGGCCACCGGCGAGCCACTCCACCGATTTCAGCAGTTTCGCCTGCTGTCGCCAGGCGCGGAAACTCATCCCTGTCTCAGATTGGAAGTGACGCTGGAAGCTACGTGGGGACATGGCCGCACGTGACGCAAGCTCATCGAGGGGCCAATCTGCTCCCGGCTCATTCCGCATGTCTGCGGCGATGTCCCGGAGGCGTTCGGATGCCGGCAACGGGAGAGACAACGGTGCGACCGGACTCGTCTGGAGCTGGTCGAGAATGACTGCCACAAGTCGTTCGGCGCGGAGGCTGCCCGCATCCGCGCGAGGTATTTCCAGAAACGCCAGGATTAGCTCGCGCAGGAGCCGCGTCGTACCGATCACGGAGACTTCCGGTGACAGGCTCGCCACGGCGTCGGGGCGGAAAAAGAGATAGCTGCGCTCCGTCTCCTGCAGGTAGGTCACCTCGTGGAGGACCCCGGACGGCACGAACACGGCGCGTTCGGGCGGGATGATGAAGTAACCCCGCTCGGTCTCCAGCCTCAGCGAACCCCGCACGATCTGGAAAAGCTGCGCCCGGTGGTGCGTATGAAAAGCGTAGGTCCGCCCGGCGGGCTCTGCTCCGCCCTGAGCGACAGCGGTATGCGGATAATCTCCGAACCCGTCTTCCGGCAAATGAACGTTGATCAGGTTGTCGCGGGCAATCATGGCGGCTCAGAGACATAATTTGTCAGACTGCCGATAACACGTCTGACGGCAATTCACTAGGTTGGCATTAACTCAGCACAACTTGGACGAAGGTCATGACACTGGAATTCCAAATAGCCGAAATCCCGGAGCGCCTTACCCGCGGCCTTCTGACGAAGCTACCAGCTTTGAGGTTCGGAGCCTCCGTCGTTGTGGGCTGGTGGCAACGGAGCGAGACCGAACACGCACTACACCGACTATCGGATCGTGATCTGGCGGACATAGGTATAGCGCGTCGCGATATTCGCGAGTTCGCTTGGACTGGCACCGTCGCAGCCAGCGAGCGACGAAACAGATCACCGGCCGCTGCCATGGATGCGCTTGCCTGCGGGGAATCCCATGCCCCGAGCGGATGGGTGGAAGCCCTCGCTGATCCCTTTCGCGACGGCTCACGAATTAATGCAATGTCCACGAAGCCGCGGTCAACGCGATAGCTCCGTCGGTCTTGAAACAAGCGTTACCAGAGAGGCAGACAGAATGCATGATGACGGGCTTTTCGACGAGAAGATCGCTGCGACCTACGATGACGATAAAGGCATCTCTGCGCCAGAGGTGATCGAGCCGGCCGTTGATCTCCTGGCCGAGCTCGCAGGAGGCGGGCGCGCCTTGGAATTCGCGATCGGAACCGGACGTATCGCACTTCCTCTCGCGCGGAAAGGGGTGCAGGTGGAGGGCATCGAGCTTTCGAGGCCGATGGTGTCTCGCCTTCGCGCTAAAGTAAGGAGGCGCGGAGATCTCGGTAGGGATCGGCGATATGGTAACGACGGATGTCGCGAGACGGTTCTCACTCGTCTACCTGGTTTTCAATACGATAAACAACCTGACATCGCAGGACGCTCAGCTCGCCTGCTTCCGGAACGCAGCCGCGCATCTCGAACCTGGTGGACACTTCCTGATTGAGGTCGGCGTGCCACCGCTTCAGCGGCTGCCGGTCGGCGAGACGATCCTGGCGTTCGATCACGGCGAAACGCATTGGGGCGTCGACGAGTACGACGTAGTGAACCAGAATTTCTCGTCCCATCACATCTGGCTCCGTGATGGAAGCTATGAGCGATTCTCAGTACCGTTTCGTTATGCCTGGCCAGCTGAATTCGATCTTATGGCGCGACTGGCTGGTTTAAGGCTCAAAGAGCGTTGGGGCGGCTGGAAAAAGGAGCTGTTCACGCGGGTCAGCGTTAAACATGTCTCCGTCTGGCAGAAGGTTGAAGGTTAGGACGCCTGGAGCGAAACGTCATTACCCTCGTCCGCAACGCGCCGATGGGAAGCCGGCCGCTTTCAACGCCATGCCGCAGCAGGCAACGAGAGCATCTCCTGCATCTTGGCTTTATCGTTGGCGTGTCCGCTTCAGGATCTGTTGAAGCCAGCCCAAACGACCGACATTGGGGCGCGAAGCGGCCATTCGCTACATGCAAGACATAGGTCGCCTCGGGGTCAAAACGGTATTCCGTTTCGGGTACCACGCGTCAGGTTTTGTCCACTAGGAAGACATCCCGATCGAATCCGCCGGTTTCATCGGGTCAACCGCGGCAAAGACGGCGCTCGCCTCGCTGACGATGGAGACGTGATCCTTGGCTGCTTGCCCTGCGGCGGCGCCGTCACCGCGCATGATTGCGGTAACGATGACGTCATGCTCCTGCCAGGATTTGGCCAGGCGGCCCGGCAGCATGAATTGCGCGCGCCGGAACGGCGCCAGCCGGCTGCGTGTCATGACGGTCAGTTCATAGATGTGCTTGCTGTGCGCGCCGCGATAGAGCCGCGTGTGGAACTCGGTGTTGAAATATTCGTAGTCCTCCTCCGCACCCAATTGCACGAGGCGCGCCGATGCCTGGTGCTCGGATTCGAGCGCGCGGCGTTCGCCGGCGGTCATGCGCTCGGCCGAAAACCGCGCGCAGATCGCTTCAAGCTCGGCCATGCTCTCGAACATCGAGGCAAGATGCTCTTGCGTCACCACGGCGACGGTGGCGCCGCGGTTGGGCCGCCTTTCGACCAACCCCATGGCGCTCAGCCGGCCAAGCGCCTCCCTGACGGGGGTGCGCGACACATCGAAACGGGCAGCCAGCGAGGCCTCGTCGAGCTTTTCGCCGGGGCGCAGGAAGCCGGTGACGATCCGGTCACCGATCGCCCTCACCATCTGATCGACGGTCGTGCCCGACCTGATCAAGCTGCGCTTCCCCGACAATTCTCCTCCGTCAGTCTTTTTCGCGGCGTGCGGCAGGTGGCCCGCCGGAAGTTTCGACTCGGGCGCGCGCCCTCTATGCCTCTATTTTAATCTAGATGTCAAACTGGCTAATTGAAAGGCAAAAAGTGTATGCAATTGCCTTTCGCTTGAGCACGGCAAATCGGCCTGTCAACTGACTTAATTAGATAAATTCCAGCTTTTGAACTGGCATGGCGATTGCATGCACTTTTACGAGAAGGGAATTCATCGACCCGGAAAAGGGTCCAACAGGGAGCATTCACATGACCGAGAGATTCATGCTTAGCCGCCGCGATCTGCTCAAGACCTCCGCCGCCGGAGCGGCGCTCGGTCTGGCCTCGGCGTCATTCCCGATCAGCAGGGCGTTCGCCGCTGCCGTCACTGTCGGCTTCATCTATGTCGGACCGAAGGACGACTACGGCTATAACCAGGCGCATGCCGAGGGTGCCGCCACATTGAAGGCCATCGAGGGCATCTCCGTGGTCGAGGAGGAGAACGTCCCCGAAACGGTCGATGTCCAGAAGTCGATGGAATCGATGATCAACCTCGACGGCGCCTCGCTGATCTTCCCGACCTCGTTCGGCTATTTCGATCCGCACATGCTGGCCATGTGCGCGAAATTCCCCGACGTGCAGTTCCGCCATTGCGGCGGCATGTGGAACAAGGACAAGCATCCGATGAATGCCGGTTCCTATTTCGGCTATATCGGCATGGGCCAGTATCTCAACGGCGTCGCCGCCGGCCACGCCACCAAGACCAAGAAGATCGGCTTCGTCGCGGCAAAGCCGATTCCGCAGGTCCTGCTCAACATCAACTCCTTCCTGCTCGGCGCACGCTCGGTCGACCCGGCAATCACCTGCCAGGTGATCTTCACCGGCGAATGGTCGCTGGCGGTCAAGGAGGCGGAGGCCACCAATGCACTGGTCGATCAGGGTGCCGACGTCATCACCTGCCATGTCGACAGCCCGAAAGTGGTGGTCGAAACGGCGGCGGGGCGCGGCGCCTTCATCTGCGGCTACCATGCCAATCAGAGCCCGCTGGCGCCGGAAAAATACCTGACCGGCGCGGAATGGAACTGGGCGAAGGTCTACAAGATGTTCGTCGACGACCTCGTGGCCGGCAAGCCGCTGCCCAATTTCACGCGCGGCGGACTGGCCGACGGCTTCGTCAAGATGAGCCCGCTCGGCCCCGCCGTCAGCGAGGCGGCGCGCGCACAGTTCGACGGCACGCTCGCCGAAATGATGAAGGGCGGCTTTTCGGTGATCAAGGGGCCGTTGAAGAACAACAAGGGCGACGTCGTCGCAACCGAGGGCCAGACCTTCGTCGAAGCCGCGATCGAACTGGAAAGCATGGACTATCTCGTCGAGGGTGTCGTCGGCTCGACCGCTTGAGCATGGATCGGAGACGGGGGCCATGGCAGACACCGTGAGCAGCGCGAGCGTGCCAGTGATGCTCGGCGCCCGGAGCTATCCGACGGCGCTCGAATGGATCGCCCGGCGGGCGGAAGCCCTCGTCATCCCGTTGGCGGCCCTGATTGTCGGCATGGCCCTGTTCAGCCTGTTCATCGCGCTGGTCGGCAAATCGCCGGCGCAGCTCTATGAAACGATGTGGCGCGGCGGCTTCGGCTCGTGGTTCTCGGTCCAGAACTCGCTGTCGCGGGCCGCACCCTTGCTGCTTGCGGCGCTCTGCGTGGCGCTGCCGGCCCGGCTCGGCCTTGTCGTCATCGGCGGCGAAGGCGCGATCGTGCTGGGCGGCGTTGCCGCGGCTGCGATGGGCGTGGCCGTCAGCGGCGCCCCCGCCTTTTTCGTTATTCTTGCCATGGGCGTGGCGGGCCTGGCCGCCGGCGGCATCTGGATCGGTGCCGTCGGCGCGCTACGCCACTACCGTGCCGTCAACGAAACCATATCGAGCCTTTTGATGGCCTATATCGCCATCGCCCTGATGAACCATCTGGTGGAAGGACCGCTACGCGATCCCGCCTCGCTCAACAAACCGTCGACCGAGCCGTTGGCTGAGGCCTACCGCATCGGCAACATTCCCGGCATGGACGTGCATTGGGGCCTGGTCGTCGGCATCATCGCCTGCATTCTGTCCTGGCTGCTGATCGAAAAGACCCGCTGGGGGTTCGCCGCCCGCATTGCTGGCGGCAATGTCAGGGCAGCCCAGGTGCAGGGACTTGCCGTTGGACCGCTGATTGTCGGTTTCACCGCGCTGGCCGGCGGCTTTGCCGGCCTTGCCGGCATGCTCGAAGTCGCCGCCGTGCAAGGCAGCGCCAACGCCTCGCTCGCCGCCGGCTATGGGTATACCGGTATCCTGGTCGCCTTCCTCGCCCGCCACAATCCGCTCGCCATCATCCCGGTCGCCTTCCTGCTTGGCGGCATCGACGCCTCCGGCGGGTTGATCCAGCGCCGCATGGACCTGCCCGACGCCACCGTGCTGGTGCTGCAGGGCATGCTCTTCGTCGTCATCCTGTTCAGCGAAACCTTCTACGGCCGCTTCAAGGCCTTCAATCCCGACCTCTGGCAGAGGGGCGATCTCTTGAAAAGGCCCGATCTCCTGAAGGGAACTGCCTGATGGGCGCAACCGAGATCGGCCTCTGGGGCGTTCCGCTCGCCATGCTCGGCGGCGCCATCCGGGTGTCGACGCCCTTCATCTTCGTGTCGCTGGGCGAAGCCATCACCGAGCGTTCGGGGCGCATCAATCTCGGTCTCGAAGGCACACTGGTGTTCGGCGCGATGACCGCCTATGCCGTCGCGGTGATGACCGGCTCACCATGGCTCGGCCTGCTGGCCGCCGCCGCGGCCGGTCTTTGTTTCGGCCTGTTCCACGGCTGGATCTGCAAATTCCGTGGCGTTAACGATATCGCCATCGGCATTGCGCTGATGCTGTTCGGCTCGGGTCTCGCCTTCTTCTTCGGCAAACCGTTCATCCAGCCCTCGGCGCCCGACCTGCCGGCCATCCCGTTTGGCGGCTGGTCCGACGTTCCGCAGGTGCAGGCGGCGCTCAACATCAATGTACTGTTCCTGATCGGCGCAGCGCTTGCCGTATTCCTGTGGTGGGCTTTCCGCAACACCCGCGCCGGCCTGATCCTGCGCGTGGTCGGCGACAGTTCCGATGCCGCGCGCGCCATGGGCCTCAACCCGAATACGGTGCGCCTCGTCGCCACCGGCATCGGCGGCGCGCTGGCCGGCATCGGCGGCGCTTATCTGTCGCTCTACTATCCCGGCAGCTGGACCGAAGGCATTTCGTCGGGCCAGGGGCTGATGGCGGTGGCGCTGGTCATCTTCGCGCGCTGGAACCCGCTCGGCTGCTTTGCCGCCGCGCTGCTGTTCGGCGGGGCCGGCGCGCTGGGGCCGGCGCTGCAATCGGTCGGCGTCACGCAAGGCTACTATCTGTTCTACGCCGCACCCTACATTCTCACCCTCGTCATCATGATCGCCACCTCGTCGCCCAGCCGTTCGCTGGCCGGCGCGCCGGGCGAACTGTCGATCACCAAATGACGTTTCCAGACTGGAGTTTTTCTCAATGAACGCCAGAGCCGAGGTCACGCAGCGCTACATCGATGCCGATCCCTATCCATGGCCCTACAATGGCGAGCTTCGGCCCGACAACACGGCGCTGATCATCATCGACATGCAGACCGATTTCTGTGGGCCGGGCGGCTATGTCGATCATATGGGCTACGATCTCTCGCTGGTGCGGGCGCCGATCGAACCGATCAGATCGGTGCTGTCTGCCATGCGGGCGAAGGGCTACACCATCATTCATACGCGAGAGGGCCACCGGCCCGATCTCGCCGACCTGCCGGCCAACAAGCGCTGGCGCTCGCGCCGCATCAATGCCGGCATCGGCGACCCCGGACCCTGCGGGCGCATCCTGGTGCGCGGCGAGCCGGGCTGGGACATCATCCCCGACCTCTATCCGGCCGAAGGCGAGCCGATCATCGACAAGCCGGGAAAGGGCTCGTTCTGCGCCACCGACCTGGAACTGATCCTCAACCAGCGCGGCATCGAAAACATCGTGCTGACCGGCATCACCACCGACGTCTGCGTGCATACGACGATGCGCGAAGCCAACGACCGCGGCTTCGAATGCGTGATGCTGGAGGATTGCTGCGGGGCGACCGACTACGGCAACCATCTCGCTGCGATCAAGATGATCAAGATGCAAGGCGGCGTGTTCGGCGCGGTGTCCAATTCGGCGTCCTTCGTCGCCCAGTTGCCATGAGGTTCGATCATGAGTGATCGCGGCAAAAGAGCGGTTGGCGTCGAGACGATCGGCATGAGCATGCGTTTCGGCGCCTTCACCGCGCTGGACGACGTCTCGATCAAGGTGCCGGCGGGATCGTTTCATGCGCTGCTTGGCGAAAACGGCGCGGGCAAGTCGACGCTGGTCAAATGCATCATGGGCTTTTATCACCCGACCGCCGGCGACATTCTGGTCGACGGCCGCGAGATCGGGATCGCCGGTCCGAAGGACGCCTCGGCGCTCGGCCTCGGCATGGTCTACCAGCATTTTACCCTGGTCCCGTCGCTGACAGGTGCGGAGAACCTGGTCATTTCCCGCGAAAAGGTGCCGGGGATTATCGACTGGCGCAAGGAGCGCGCCGCACTTGCCCAGTTCATGGAGCGGATGCCGTTCAAGCTGCCGCTCGACGTCAAAGTGGCCGAACTCGCCGCCGGTGAGAAACAGAAGCTCGAAATCATCAAGCAGCTTTATCTCGGCCGCAGTTTTCTAGTGCTGGATGAGCCGACGTCGGTGCTAACCCCCGGCGAGGCGCAGGAAGTGCTGGGCCTCGTGCGCGGCATGACCAAGGCGGGCGACCTCACCGTGCTGATGATCTCGCACAAGTTCCACGAGGTGACGGCGTTTGCCGACGACATCACTGTGTTGCGCAAGGGCAGACTGACAGGAACGGGGAAAGTATCGGAACTGTCTCACAAGCAGATGGCGGCGATGATGGTCGGTGACCAGCCGATCGCCGCGCTCGACAGCCGCGCTCCAGTGCCGGTCGGCGCCAGGCAAATCCTGACGGTGAAGGCGCTGAAGGCGCCCGACCGCACCGGCCTGAAAACCATCAATATCGGCGAGCTCGATGTGAAGTCCGGCGAGATCGTCGGTGTCGCCGGCATTTCCGGCAACGGCCAGAAGGAGTTTCTAGAAGTCCTTGCCGGACAGCGTACGCGTGATGCCGGCGACGTACTGGTGAAGGGATCGCCCTACGGCGCCAGCCGCGCCGAGGCCCGCACGCTCAATGTGCGCTTCATCCCGGAGGAACCGTTGCGCAATGCCTGCGCGCCGAGGATGACGGTGGCGGAAAACATGGCATTCCGGACCTTCGACCTGAACGAGGCCGGCAAGCCGATAAGCTGGATCAGGATGAGCGCCATCAGGGACTATGCGACGCGCTTGGTCGAGCAGTTCAAGGTCAAGACGGCCTCGCTCGCCTCGCCGATTTCGTCGCTCTCCGGCGGCAACGTCCAGCGCGCTGTGCTCGCCCGCGAACTGACCGGCGAGGTCGATCTTCTCATCGTGTCGAACCCCTGCTTCGGCCTCGACTTCTCTGCCGTCGCCGAAATCCGCGCCCGTATCATGCGGGCACGCAACGCTGGTGCCGCCGTGCTCTTGATGTCGGAGGACCTCGACGAATTGCTGGAGCTCTCGGACCGCATCTTCGTCATGTCCGACGGCGCGCTGGTCTACGAAACGCCGATCGCCCAGGCGAGCGTCCAGACGATCGGCGAGCACATGGCCGGACATCACTGATGGCAGAGATCGACGCGCTGCCGTTTCCGTTTGCCTTCAAGCCTGAGGCGATGGCGCTGGTCGTCATCGACATGCAGCGCGATTTCGCCGAGCCGGGCGGCTTCGGCGCCAGCCTCGGCAACGACGTCGGCCGGGTGGCGGCGATCGTGCCGACGGTAAAAAGGCTGATCCAGGGATTTCGCGCCGCCGGCCTGCCGGTGATCCACACGATGGAGTGCCACAGGTCAGACCTTTCGGACCTGCCGCCGGCCAAGCGAAATCGCGGCAATCCGTCGATCAGAATCGGCGATGTCGGTCCGATGGGCCGCGTGCTGGTCGTCGGCGAGCCGGGAACGGCGATCCTCGACGAGGTAGCCCCGCTGCCTGGCGAAATCGTCATCGAAAAACCCGGCAAGGGCGCGTTCTACGCTACCAGCTTCGGCGAGGACCTCAAGCGGCTCGGCGTGCAGCAGCTCGTCTTCGCCGGAGTTACGACGGAAGTCTGCGTGCAGACGACGATGCGCGAGGCCAACGACCGCGGCTACGAATGCCTGCTGGCGGAGGATGCGACGGAGAGCTATTTTCCGGAGTTCAAGGCGGCCTCACTGGCCATGATCAGGGCGCAGGGCGCGATCGTCGGCTGGACGGCGATGACGGACCAGGTGCTCAAAGGAATTGCCGATGCCTAACATTGCATACCCGGCTCTCATCCATGGGGTCTGGCGTGATCTGGCATTCGAGCATTTTCGCGACGGCATCACGGTGCATTGGCTGCTCAAGGGCGGACCGGCCGAACCCTCCGTCGCGATCCTGAACTATCAGCCCGGCGCCGGCGTGCCGCGCCATCGCCATGTCGGGCTGGAAACCATCGTCGTGCTGGAAGGCACCCAGAGCGACGAGACTGGCGACTATCTTCCGGGAAGCGTGATCCTGAACCCGGTCGGGACCGAGCATTCGGTGTGGACGAAAGACGGCTGCGTCGTGCTGATCCAGTGGAATCTGCCGGTGGTCATTCTGGACGAGGCCAAATGAGCGACATCCGCTTCGATATCGGCAGCCTGCACGCGGCCTATGCCTCCGGCATGTCGGCCGCTACCATTATTGAAATCGTGTTTCAGCGCATAGCGAAAGCGGACGATCCAGGCATCTTCATCCATCTGGCGAGCAGGGCGGACCTGCTCGCCGAAGCCGACGCACTCGGCGGGTTCGATCCCGTGGCAAAGCCGCTGTGGGGCGTGCCGTTCGCGGTCAAGGACAACATCGATGTTGCCGGAATGCCGACCACGGCCGGCTGCGCCGAATATGCCTACTTGCCGGCGAAAGACGCCACCGTCGTCGCGCTTCTGAGGGCGGCCGGGGCGCTGGTCGTCGGAAAAACCAATCTCGACCAATTCGCCACCGGCCTCGTCGGCGTGCGCACACCTTATCCGGTCCCCCGAAACGCGATCGATCCGAAACTGGTGCCGGGCGGTTCCTCGTGCGGCTCGGCCGTGGCGACGGCGCACGGCATTGTTTCTTTCGCGCTCGGCACCGATACCGCAGGATCCGGCCGTATTCCCGCCGGCCTCAACAACATCGTCGGGCTGAAGCCGACCGTCGGCGCGCTGTCGGCCACCGGCGTGGTGCCGGCCTGCCGCACGCTCGACTGCGTCTCCGTCTTCGCGCTCACCGTCGATGACGCCTACAGCGTCTTCAGGGCGGCGGCGGCCAAAGATGACGTCGATCCTTATTCGCGCGCTATCACGGCGCCGGCGCTTGGTCCGCGTCCACCCGTGCTGACCGTCGGGGTTCCCGCAAAAGCGGACCGGGAATTTTTTGGCGACGCGGCCATGCAGGCGGGATTCGAAACGGCGCTGCAGACGCTGGAACAGCTCGGCTGCCGACTGATCGAAATTCCCTTCGGCGATTTCTACGCTACCGCCAACCTGCTCTACGAAGGCGCCTGGGTGGCCGAGCGCTATGCGGCGATTGCGGATTTCATGGACGTGAACGAAGCAGCCATGCACCCGGTGACGCGCACAATCATCGGCGGCGCACGAAAACTTTCCGCGGCGGATGCTTTCAAAGGCCTCTATGCGCTGCAGGCCCACAAGGCCAGGCTCGCGCCTGTCATCGCATCGGCCGACCTTTTCTGCGTGCCGACGGCGCCGACGCACTATTCGCTGGAAACTGTTTTGGCCGATCCGATCGTCACCAACAGCCGGCTCGGCACCTACACCAACTTCGTCAATCTGCTCGACATGTGCGGCATCGCCGTGCCGACCGGCAAGCGCGACGACGATCTGCCGATGAGCGTTACCTTGCTTGCCGCTGCCGGCAAGGATGCACTGACGGCGACGCTGGCCAGCGAGTTGCATGCAGCAAGCGGTCTCGGCCTTGGCGCGACAGGCTGGGCGATGCCTGCCTTCGCCGCCAAAAGCTTCGACCCTGCTGACGACCTGATCGAGCTCGTGGTTGTCGGCGCGCATTTGTCGGGAATGCCGCTCAACGGCCAACTCTGCGCGCTTGGCGCGCGATTGAGCAGGGCCGCCAGGACGGTTGCTTCCTATCAGCTCTACGCACTCGCCGGCCAATCCGTGCCGAAGCCGGGGCTCGTGCGTGTTGCCGATGGCAACGGGACGTCGATCGATGTCGAGGTTTGGCGGCTTTCACCAGACGCGTTCGGACGCTTCGTGGCCGCGATCCCGCCGCCGCTCGGCATCGGCACGATCGAACTCGATGACGGGACATCGGCCAAGGGCTTCCTGGCCGAATCCGCCGGGTTGTCACGAGCAATCGACATTTCGGCCTATGGCGGTTGGCGCAGCTTCGTTGCAAGGCCGGCGGAGCGAGCGGAAAGCGTTCCGGCCGATTGAACGACCGGCCGTTCGCGCCGGCAGCTGACCTCAAATCATAGCGGCATGCTCGGCGAGCCAGCACGCCGAATGCCGTAAGCGATCCGTAGGTGCGCGTGCTCTAAAGTTGCACTGTGGTTTGGCAGGCGTCAGCGCGCGCTTGCGACCGCTGGAGACTTCGCGATGCGAGCAGGCCGTGCAGTTGCCCCAACAGATTCCGTCGGGACTTATCAGGCCCGCCGGACGCTGTCGAAGGCCGCGGCGATAGTTCTCAGCCTGTTGCCAAGCTGGGCGTTCGCGGGAGATCAGACTCCCGATTGGCGCCTGAACGCTCAAATCGTTGCCGTCGGGCTGCCCGACGTGGCCGGCGTGCGCGAGGTGGGGCGCTTTCATGTCGGCGGGCCGATACCGGGAAATCCGGAATTTCTTATGGCGACGCGCGAAGGGCGGATGCTCGATCCGCTCAGAGTTCTCGTCGCCGTGGGCAGCAATTTCGGCGCACCATCGGACGATCCAGCGCTTGAGGTCGGGGCGATCCTGTCCATCGATCCGCGCGCCGGCAAGTCTGGTGGCACCATCATCGTTCCGCAAGAGCTCACCGGCAACGGCGGAGATGCGAGGGTGCAACTCTACACGGCGCAGAGCGAACGGTTTCTCAACCGGCGATACAATGCCGGAGCTCGAACCGCGCGCCTCGCAGCCGCATCCGGACCGCGATACATTTCGATCAACAACGCCTTCGGAAGACCCTGGATCGCCAACGCGCCGAACGGATTGGCTGGCGAGGGCAGCGTCACCGTCGTCGACCCCGACGGTGCGCCGCTCGCCAACGCGCCAAGCCGCGAGGCCGGCGGCGTGTTCGCCGGCCGGCATACCGATCGCGAGCAGGCGCCGAAAGCACAGCCCAGCGGCTGGCTTGGCAAGCTGCTGAATTACCAGGCAAGCGGCCAGCTGACATCGGGCGGAATGCAGACGGGCGCGCTCGGAACGGCGTTTCTCGGTCCCTCGCCCGACGGCAGCGGCTTTGCCGTGTTCGCCGCGGTCACCGCGGATGGCGGCGTGGTTCAAATCCACGTCCAGGATGGTGTCGACGGCTTGGCCGGGCCGGGCACGGTCAGCACCGGCCAGGGCACGGTAAGCACCGGCCGGGGCATCAGCGACGATCCCGGCGTCATCGGCCTCGCCTTCAAGTGGAACCCGGACCGCGCTCTCTACATCGCCGATCCGGGTCGTGATCGGCTGGTGCTGCTTGACCTGGAGGACGACCGGCGGCATTTCACCGTCGCCAGGACCCGCACGATCTTGCTGCCGGAATTCGACCGTCCGGTCGATGTCGCCGCCGCCATCCCCGAGATCGCCAATCCGCGGTTTTCGAGCCATACGACACTCGCTGGCGGGTCCGATCTGTTTGTCGCCAACCGCGGCGACGGTTCACTTCTGCGCGTGAGCCAGGACGGCCGGCTTCTCGCACGCGCGACGATCGAGGTTCCAGGGCTCGGCCCTTTGGGAGCCGATCGCCTTCGCGCGATCGCGACGTCGGCGGACGCACGGCATATCTGGATAACGATTGGCGGCGAGGTTCCGGGATTTCCGGGCCACGAAGGGGCGCTCGTCGAGGTTGGGACCTTCGATGAGCACGGCGCGGCGGCAGCGATGCAGGAGACACAGAGCGCTGCCGCCGACGCCAATCTTGCGGCGCGCGGAAAAAAGTCGTTCCAGACCGATTTCACGCCGCGGATGGGCCTCGGCCCATTGTTCAATGCAACGTCCTGCGTGGCCTGCCATCCCGGCCCTGGCGGCGCGAGCGTCGATGAAGGCCACTTTGCGCGCAGAATAGCCCATATGGATCCGGGCTCTGGGCGTACGGTTCCGATCGATCATCCCAACAGTCCGGTCGCAAGGCGCTATACACTCGACGGGGGCGCCGGCAACGCGACCATGCCGGCGGCGATGCCGCGCCAGGCCAATGTGATCTCGCTGCGCATGCCGCTGGCTCTCTACGGGATCGCCGGGATCGACGCGATACCCGACAGCGTCATCGAAGCGCAGGCGGTCAGCAAGGGCGACGGCATCAAAGGCCGCGCCCATCATGTCGTCGACTCCCAAGGCGCATCGCGGGTCGGCCGATACGGCTGGAAGGCTGATATCGCCACCCTCGAAGATATGGTGGCGAACGCTTTCGCAAACGAACTCGGCGTCACCAGCGCGACTGCCAGCCGCGAGGCGGGCGCGCAGCCGATCGAAGTCGATTCCGCACAGATCGACGCGGTCGCCTCCTATCTGCGAGCGCTCCGCCTGCCCGATGGGGCAAAGCCATGAGCCTCGCCCTGACACTCTCCCATGCGCCGGAAAAAATGCGCCCGGTCTTGCCTGGCGTCATCGTTGCCGCGGCACTCGCCCTTGCGGCCGGCTGGATCGCCGGCGGACTGGGCGAGCCGCTGTCGCGCAACCCGGTCCTGGTCGCCATGCTCTTCGGGCTGCTGATCGGCAGCAGCTTCGCCTGTCCGGACGCCTTGCGCCCGGGGCTCGACTTCACCAAGCGCTATCTGCTGCGGCTCGCCGTGGTGCCGGTCGGCTTCCGTATCACGACGCGGCTGTTCCTGGATCTGGGGTTCATCCCGCTCGCAGTGGCGGCCATCGAGTTGATCCTGGTGCTGACGCTGCTCTACGCCATTGCGCGCAAGCTGTTCAGGCTCGACGCCGAGATCGCGCTGCTGGTTGCGGTCGGCAGCGCCGTCTGCGGCGCCGCGGCGATCCTCTCGATGGCCGCGCTGATGCGGGCGCGCGACCAGAGCGCCGGCATCGCCATCGCCTTGATCACGCTGAGCGGCACCGTGGCGTTGCTCGCCTATCCGGTCATGTTCCTGGGCGGTTGGCTGCAGCATCTCGATGACCGCCTCTATGGCGTGTTCGTCGGGGCGAGCATTTTCGAGCTGGCGCAGGTCTACGGCGCCTCCTTCGCCATTTCCGACGACGCGCTGAACACCGCAACGCTGGTCAAGCTCAGCAAAGTCCTGATGCTCGTCCCGCTTCTGCTGGCCGCCAGCCTGGTGTTTCGCAGCCGTCACAAGGCGCAAGAGGCCGCACCTATCCCGTTCCCGTGGTTCATCGTCGCGTTCATCGGCGTGGTGATGCTCAATTCGGAGATCACCCTCAATCCGCAACTGCGCCGCGTCATCCTCGATGTCGACCAGTTCCTGTTCCTGATGGTGATGATCGCGCTCGGCATCACCACCCGGGTCGGACGGCTCGGAGAGGCCGGCGGCGCCTGGCGCCTGATCGGCGTCGGTTTCGTCGGGGTGGCTCTGTCGGCGGCCCTGGCCTATGCTGCGCTGATCCCGTTCTCGGCGACCTTCCGGGCGGCATCACCCTCATCGAGCCAAGGCGCGATGCTTGGCAGCCATGGCGGACGGCTTTTCGCCTCGATCGGCTGCGCCAAATGCCATGTGCCGGCGCTGGAGGGCAGCAACGGCGAAGTTGAGCTGTACTCCGACCTTTTGCTGCACGACATGGGGCCGGCGCTCGACGACAAGATCGTCCAGGGCGATGCCATCGGCGCCGAATGGCGGACCGCACCGCTCGTCGGCATCCGCCTGCGCCACCGCTACCTGCACGACGGCCGCGCGACAACGCTGCGCGATGCCGTCTTCGCCCATGGCGGCACGGCGCAGATCGTGCGCGACCGCTTCTTCGACCTGGACGAGACCGACCGCCAGGCGCTCCTCGATTTCGTGGCGAAGCTATGATGCGGCTTGGTCACGCCACCACCATTTTTGATCGGCCGAACCGCCATGTATGAAGCCGTCATCGCAGAGCTGAACCATCTCGACGGACCCGACCTGCTGGCGCCGCTCGTCAGCGAGGTGTTTTGCGGAAACATAGCGCTTGTGTCGTCGTTTGGCGCGGAATCCGCGGTGCTGCTGCACATGGCGGCCTCGATCGACCGTTCGCTCCCCGTTATCACGCTCGACACCGGAAAGCTGTTTTCGGAAACGATCGCCTATCGCGCGCAGCTGACGGCTCTGCTCGGCCTCACCGATCTGCGCGTCGTCACGCCTCAAACGGATGTCTTGCGGGCGCTCGACGGCGCTGGATCGCTGCACCGCCGCGATCCTGACCGGTGCTGCCGGATCCGCAAGGTTCTGCCGCTCGAAAATACGCTGACCGGCTTCAAGGCCTGGATTTCCGGTCGCAAGCGATATCATGGCGGGCTTCGCGCGGATGTTCCGACGCTCGAGGAAACTGACGGACGCCTGAAGGTCGATCCGCTTGCCCGCTTCACCCGCCAACAGATCGAGGCCTATCTCGATCGCTATAATCTTCCCCGACATCCGCTCCTCGAAAAAGGCTACCTCTCGATCGGCTGCGCGCCGTGCACGGTCGCGAGCGGCAGCGCGGACAATCCGCGCGCGGGCCGCTGGAGCGGACTGTCGAAGATGGAGTGCGGGATTCACCGGTCGCCCATTGCCGCTCGCAATGCGGCCGCGTCTGCTGCCTGATTTCGCGGTCGCGCAGGCACCCAGTCGACGCTTACAGCAGGCCGTTGCCGCTTCATCTGCGAAACCCCTACGAATTGTCGCACGATTGCGCTACCCTAAGGTCAATCTGGGCGGCGGGACGGTCATCACGGCACGACCCGACGCTCGATGATTGGTCGAGCGGGAGCCCGATGACCGCCCTAGACGCCATTGACGCCGATGCGAGGCGCCCGCTCTCGGGCACAGGCCGGATCGCCAAGCTGGCGGCGCCGCGCAGCGCCAGGATATTGAGGCGGAACCGCGTTCTCGAAGCGATCGGTCAAAAATCGCGTTCGAGCGTCTGCTGGGTGGCCGCGCCGGCCGGCTACGGCAAGACGACGGCGGTCATCGACTACCTCGAAAGCGTCGCGGCACCGCATGTTTGGTTCCGCATCGACGAGGGCGACCAGGATATTGCGCGCTTCTTTCAATATCTGGCGCAGTCACTCGCCTCGGCCGCGAACATGCCGGTGTTCGGCGTCGAGTATGCCGAGCAGCCGAAGGAATTCGCCAGGCGCTTCTTCAGAGCCTATTTCGCGCGGCTGAAACCCGGCACCATTCTGGTCCTTGACGATTTGCACGATGCCGACACGCCCGAATTCCGGGCGATGCTCTCGGTGATGTTCCGTGAACTTCCTGACACGGTCCGCTGCATCTGCATCTCGCGCACGCTGCCCCACAACGAACTGGGCGACCTCGTTCTCAAGGGCCAGATGGCCATCGTCGACCGATCGGCGCTCGAATTCTCGGTCGAGGAAGCGCGCGATCTCGTGCAACTGCGTTCGAGGAACGCCGCCGTGTCATTCGATGTCGCAGCAGCGCGCGGCTGGGCGATTGGACTGGTTCTTCTCGCGGACCACGGCTCGGCGGTCGGACCTGACGACACGGTTTTCGGCGGACCGAATGCACTGTCGGATGTTCTCGGCCGCCATTTTTTCCTTTCCCTCCCTGCCGCCGACCAGGAAATGCTCCTGAAGCTGAACCTGCTGCCCGAGATCAGCGCCGAGCTGGCGGACGTGATGATCGGGTCGGACGAAGCGGGCAAGCTGCTCGACAGGCTCTACAGGCGGCAGTTGCTGGTCACGCGCTTGGAAAACAGCCGCGACACCTTTTACCTGCACGACCTCTTGCGGGACTTCCTCGACCGACGCTTCGCACAGCACGTGGTCAAGGAAGAGCAGCGATCGCTTAGGCGAAAGGCGGCGAAGGTTCTTGCGGAGGCCGGTCGTCCTGACGAAGCCATACACCTCGCCTTGCAGGCCGAGGACTGGGACCGGGCGAGCGAGCTGATGCTGAGCCGCGCGGAGGCCGTGCTGGCGCAAGGAGGCCGGGCGACCTTCATCGAATGGTGCGGCCGGTTGCCGGAAGCGTTCATGAACGGCTGGCATTTCTATTGGCTGGGCGTGGCCCACATGCCGGACGACTCTGCGGCGGAGCGCTGGCTGTCGAGAGCATGGCATGCCTTTGGCGAGGCCGACGATCTGCGCGGTAAGTGTCTCACCGTGTCGCGCGCCGTCTTGGTCAAGACGGCCAGTTGGCGCACCTACGAAGGCCTTTCCATGTGGACCCGCCGGGCGTTCGAGCTGATCGAACGCGGCCTCCCGGAACTGCCTCCCGAGGAAGCGATGCTGGTGCGCATTGGCATGATGCGGGCGCTGAATTTCGCTGACGACTACTATGGCAACAGTCCGGCCGGGCAAGCGCTGGAAGCGGAACTGCTGGAGCGGCTGACCAGGAACCCCGAGCACGACCCAAGCGGATTGCGTCTGCTCGCCAGCGAAACGCTGATCGAGCATTCGGTATCGACCATGCGGGCAGATCTGTTCACCAAGGCCGTAGACAGCGTTGTCGAGGATTTGGGCGACAAGGAGGTGCTGCCTTGGGTTCTCGGCATGTGGCTGGTCGCCTTCGGCGCCAAGAGCGGCCGTTATTTCCCTTACAAGAGAAAGGGCTTTCCCTATCCTTCGGCCGAAGCGGCGTTGCGGGAGGCGATCTCCATAGGTGAGCGCGAGTCGCTCAAGGGCGTGGAGTTCGGTGGCCTGTATCATCTTCAGATGCAAATGAAGTTCCGCAATGATTTTGCCGAATTCCACCAGGTGGTCGCTCGCCTGGCAGAGATCGCCGACAGCCGTTTCAGCACACAGGTGGCCGTAGTCGCCGATTGCAATGCCGCGCTTCATGCCAGGCAAGGCGATTTCGTGGCCGCCTATGAGGATTGCGAGCGCTTCATGGCGGCGATCGAAGCCGCCAACGAGCCCATGGTCGAGCGCTGGCCGCACTATATCACGAAGTTCCAGGTGCTTCTTGCCGACAGGAAGCCACGCGAAGCCGCCGCGCTACTCAGCGACCTGCTGCCGCGGCTGGAGGGCGGCGCCCGTAAGCGGACCGAGATATGCATTCTCGCAGCGGCCGCGCTGGAGAGCCTGTGCGACCAGGGTCCACGCTACGGCAATCA